>CAJAVP010000031.1 GCA_903945375.1 uncultured Methylococcaceae bacterium
AATGAAACGTAGCCTTTATCATCAATAACATCTGGATTGCCATGTCAGAATACTTCATCGGCGCACCCTGTTTTCCACTCGGCGCTGGACGCCATTGAGTACGTACAAACTCTTCATCCAGCCACACCGTCACGTCGCCTTGCTGCACCAGTGCGCGATCATATTCAGGCCAGTTACTTTCCATTTACTTTTTGGCCGGCTTTCTTTGTTAGGAATGGCGTTTGATTCGGACTGGCTGGCCATGATAATTTTCCGGTACGGTTGCTTTTGGGCAATAGTTTATAGCATTTGAGAGTTTATGCACCAACGCCTATTACGGACATAAAAAAACCCGCTAAGCCTTATGGATTGCGGGTTATGGTACTATCTGGAACATCTTAAAACAATAATTTGGTGCGCCCTAGGGGATTCGAACCTCTGACCTTACCCTCCGGAGGGGTACGCTCTATCCAGCTGAGCTAAGGGCGCTTGGGACGCGTATTCTAACCGATAGATCCAGTAATTACGATAACATTGTTTTTAGATGAGCAATACTGGCTTTGCCACGCTCTTTGGCAACTTCGGGTTCTAGTTGTTTTTTATTGCGCCACTCCAGGTCATCTTCCGGTAATTCTGCTAAAAATCGGCTTGGTTCACATTCACTGATTTCACCAAACCGTTTGCGGTGTGTGCAATAACTAAAAGTTAAACTACGTTGTGCGCGGGTAATGCCAACATATGCTAATCGGCGTTCTTCTTCGATGTCACCCGTTTCAATGCTGTTTTGATGCGGCAGCAGATTTTCTTCCATGCCAATGAGAAAGACATGCGGAAATTCTAACCCTTTGGCCGCATGTAAGGTCATTAGACTCACTTGATCATTCTGCTCTTCTTCTTGATTACGTTCTAGGATATCCATCAACATGATTTTAGAGACGATTCCGGCTAATGGCTGCTTATCTGTCGTCTCCTTTTCGGCAATGCGTTTTAACCAATCCACCAACTCGTCAACATTTTTCATTTTGCGCTCGGCGGATTCTTTGGTTTTGCTGTTTTCACGTAACCATTGCGAATAATTAATTTGTTCAAGCATTTGTTTGATACCCGTATCGATATCGCCGCGTTCAATACGTGCCGTGTTATTAATCACCAAATCATGGAATTTTGCCAAACGTTGTATCGACTTTTCGGATAGCTTCTGCGCTAATCCTAATTCCGTACTGGCAGTAAATAAGCTCACATGACGATCATTGGCGTAGCCGCCGAGTTTTTCCAGTGTAGTTGGACCAATTTCCCGTCGCGGCGTGTTAATAATGCGTAAAAATGCGGCATCGTCATCGGGATTCGCCATTAACCGCAAGTAAGCTAAGACATCCTTGATTTCAGCATAGGCAAAGAAGGAGGCGCCGCCGTTAATGAAATAAGGGATATTATTTTCACGCAGTGCTCTTTCAAATAAACGAGATTGATGATTGCCTCGATAGAGAATGGCATAATCTTGATAACGTCCACCTGTTTTGAATTTGTGGTGAATGATTTCCGAAACAATTTGTTGAGCCTCTATTTTTTCATCTTTGTGGCTTAACACGCGTAATGGATCGCCAAATCCTAGCTGACTCCATAGTTTCTTTTCAAAGGTATGGGGATTATTGGCAATTAATTGGTTGGCGGCTTTCAGAATACGACCACATGAACGATAGTTTTGCTCTAATTTAATCACCTGCAATCGCGCATAATCTTTTTGTAATTGCATTAGATTTTGTGAAGACGCACCCCGCCAGGCATAAATTGATTGGTCATCATCACCTACCACTGTAAATCGACCGAGTTTACCTGCTAATAATTTAACCAGTTGATATTGCGTGACATTGGTATCTTGATATTCATCAACCAAAAGATAGCGGATTTTATTTTGCCATTTCTCTAAAACTGTCGGATGATTAAGAAATAGCAATACGGGCAATAAAATTAAATCATCAAAATCGACGGCATTGTAAGCCTTTAAACTGCGTGCGTAATCTGCGTAAAGCGTTGCACACAGCGATTGTTCGTTATCTGCCGTGATGATGGCTTGTTCCGGTGTAACAAAAGCATTTTTCCATTGCCCAATTTGTTGAGCATAACGATCAAGCTGCTCGCTATCATAGGCATGATGACTATGATTGATTAAGTTTTTTAGTAAGGTTTGTTTATCTTGCTCATCAAACAAGGTCAAGCTTGCCTTATAACCGAGCGCTTTATGTTCTTTACGTAAAATGTCCAAACCTAGGGCATGGAATGTTGAAACACGTAAGCCGCGTGCGGATTTGTCATCTAGTAATTTGGATACACGACTTTTCATTTCACGCGCCGCCTTATTGGTAAACGTCACCGCCGCGATATGACGCGCGGGCAAGCCCTGTTTGACTAAATAAGCAATTTTTTCCGTGATCACGCGAGTTTTACCGCTACCTGCACCAGCGAGTACCATTAAAGGATTGTCAATGTTTTTTACGGCAGCTTGTTGTTGTGGATTAAGTTGGGTCATGAATACCTAATTTGTATGAAACAGGGTTTTTAACTAATTCTAACACACGGGAGGATTGCACCAGAATCGACGTAAAAATGGATTACACATCAGGAGAGCACTACGATTGGCGTGACATCACGAGTTAATTTGAAATATTTTTTCCTCTCATTTCGTTAATGGAAAATATGTCATTAATCCACTCAATCGCTTACCAAGAAAAGCATTTAAATAAATTAAAGGTTCATGGCGTAGAGCCGATAAGGTTCGCAGAGTTGATCAGGACAAAAGTATTCCCTTGATTACTTATACAACCACAACCTAAGCTAGGAGAAATACCATGACTTCAATAGTAAACACAAATATAGGATCGTTGAACGCACAGCGGAATTTGGGTAAATCTCAGATGGCCCAACAAACCGCTATGCAACGGTTGTCTTCCGGTTTGCGTATCAATAGTGCTAAAGATGACGCAGCTGGTTTATCCATCTCTGACCGCATGACTTCACAGATTACCGGCTTAAACCAAGCCAATCGAAATGCTAATGACGGCATTTCACTCGCCCAAACGGCTGAGGGTGCATTAGGTGAAATCGGTAATAGTTTACAACGTTTGCGTGAGCTGTCTGTACAATCCGCCAACGCCACCAATACCACCTCTGATCGTGCAGCTATCCAACAAGAAGCCGGTCAGCTGTTACAAGAAATCGACCGTGTAGCAGGGCAAACTGAATTTAACGGCACTAGATTGTTAGATGGTTCGTTTAAGAATCAAAACTTTCAAATTGGTGCTAACGCGGGACAAACTATTAATGTCGGCATAGCAAGCGCTAAGACGAGTGTACTAGGGACTGGTGAAGCGGCCTCAGTTACAGCAAGATCGAGTCTTTCCATAGCTGGCGGATCAACAACCCCCCCTTTAATGGTTGCGGGCGATGTAAACGTTAACGGTATTACTATCGGGTCTTCCGTTCCTACCGCAGACAACAAATCTTTTGCATTTAACGCAGCGAGTGCGCTAGCCAAAGCTTCGGCGTTTAATGCCGTCTCAGACAAAACAGGGGTAACTGCCACTGTTAATGCGACTGAAGTTGAAGGTCGTGCAATGACCGGCTCTGCCACCGACGGTGTTATTGTCATTAATGGGGTATCAACATCGGGCGTTTTCACAACCGCCGATACTTCAGCCACTCGTCAATCAGTTATTACAGCGATTAATGCAGTCTCTGACCAAACAGGGGTTACAGCCGTTGATACTGGCACGGATGCTGCCGGCGTTAAACTGATTGCGGCTGATGGACGTAACATTACCCTCGGTTTTGACAACTCAGGCTCAACAAATGCTTTAACTTCCGCCTCAACAGGACTTGCTTTCAATGGTACGGACTTAACTACTCCCACCGATAAATCGGATGCTGGATTCCAAACCTATTTTGGTACCTTTACCTTATCATCAACCAAAGATATCAGTGTCAGTGAAGGTACCGGAACTATTGGTAATGCGGGCTTACAATCTGGCACCTATAACGCACAGGTTGCTTATACATCAAGTCAAGCACTAACCACAAATAGCAGCTTCGCTACGGGTGATTTCAAAATTAATGGCGTATTGGTTGGCGCAACACTAGCTAGTGCCGACAAAGCCTCTTCTGCTTTGAAAGATAATAGTGCGATTGCAAAAGCGGCGGCCATTAACGCCATATCGACTCAAACCGGAGTGACCGCAAAAGTCAACACCAATACGACATTAGGTTCAGCCGCTACAGCTGGCGCGACAGGCACCATCAATATTAATGGCGTAACAACATCTACCGTAACGACAACCGGCACCGACCTCGCCTCTGATCGTGCCACAGTTGTTCAGGCAATTAATGCTATTTCTGGTCAAACAGGTGTTGTAGCCATCGATACTAACGATAACAATAAAGGTATTAAATTGCAGGCGGTTGATGGTCGTAACCTCGTCGTCGATACGACTACCGGCGGATTTGCTGGCGATGGCTCCGACACCGGGTTAATCGCAGATGGGACTTATACCGGCTCAGTCACGTTGAATTCTGCCTCTGCATTTAAAATTGAAAGTGGCACAACCGGTACCGACGTAACCAAAACACTGGGATTAGAAGTGGGAACTTATGGCGCGGGAAAAAGCGGTCAAGCCATCAGCACCATCGATTTAACAACAGCTGAAGGATCAACTAAAGCATTAACAGCTATCGATAATGCGTTAGCGTCAATAAATAGCAGCCGTGGTACGATGGGTGCGGTACAAAACCGTTTCACATCAACCATTTCATCTTTGCAAACGACTTCAGAAAACCTGACTTCCGCACGAAGCCGAATTAGAGATGCTGATTTTGCCGCTGAATCTGCAGAATTAAGCAGAGCAGGTATTTTGCAACAAGCCGGTACCGCTATGTTAGCGCAAGCCAATCAAGCAAGCCAAGGCGTATTGTCTCTGTTGAGATAATATGGGATTTAGGACGGACTACGCCGTCTAAGTGGACATTAGCAGCGGGTTATTTATACTCGCTGCTTCTTTTTAATGGCAGGAGCAGATCATGGAAATTTCATCAATAAACAATCTCGCCAATATCGCAGCCATTCCCAAAAAGGCCGCTCACACAGATAAATCCCCCACAGAAACCAGTGATAGTGCATTGCAAGCATCAACTGCAAGTAGTTTGGTAGCCAATCCAATTAAATCAGTTGCAGATAATGCCGCCTTAAAAAGTGAATCGTCTACTCAAAATCGAGAAAAAGTTGGTGAAGCTGTCAATAACATCAATAATTTTTTCCAGATGTCTAAACGATCTATGCAATTCTCCATCAATGAGGATACCGGAAGAACGATTATTGAAATTAAAGATGAAAAAACAGGAGACATTATTCGGCAAATTCCGTCAGAAGAAGTCTTACAGCTAGAAAAAAAATTAGGAGAAGTTGAGGGTTTGTTGTTTAGTAAAAAAGCCTAATGGTTTTTTACTAATCTTAAGATTGCATTTTTTAGGAGGCAGGGGAAATGGCTGCGATTACGTCAACAGGCTTAGGTTCAGGGCTTGATATTAACGGCATGGTAACGAAACTGGTTGCTGCTGAGCGTTCGCCCTCCGATACACGCTTTACTAAAAGAGAAGCGAGTGATAATGCAAAAATCACCGCGTTTGGCAATTTCAAGAGTGCCCTATCAGATTTCAAAGGCTCTTTTTCTGCACTAAGCCAATCCTCCAGTTTTCAAAAAATTTCTGCCGAATCTACGGATAGTACGGTCATAAAAGCATCTGCGCTGAGTGTTGCAGATATCGGCTCATATCAAATGGAGGTGAAAAGTCTCGCGCAAAACCACGTCGTAGCTTCAGCGGGCTACGCTGATCCATCAAGTGTCGTTGGCACAGGAACGCTGACCATTAACTTTGGCACAACCGCTTATGATGCCACGACCAATCAATATACGGACTTTACCCAAAACCCCTCTAAGTCTTCGCTGACGCTTACGATTGATTCCAGTAACAATACCTTGACGGGAATCCGAGATACTATTAATAAATCTAATGCAGGGGTTTCTGCGTCTATCTTAAACGATGGTACGGGCAACCGACTGATTCTTAAATCCACTGATTCCGGTGTAAAGAACAGTATGCAAATCAAAGTGTCGGATGCGGGAACATCCGGTTTATCAGACTTAGCGTTTGATAGTTCCAGTTCTAAAATGACGCAAACTCAAGTTGCAAAAGATGCGTTAGTCAACATTAATGGTATTGATGTCAGCAGCCCAAACAATACGGTTAGTAGCGCATTAAAAGGCGTCACGCTCAATTTGTTACAAGCGCAAGTGGGCAAGCCCGTCACTGTCAACATCAGCCGTAACGATGCTGACTTAAATACAGCGGTCAATAGTTTTGTCGATAAATACAATGCTCTTGTCACCACCGTTAAAAGCGCCACCAATTACGATACCAAAACTAACACAGCGGGTATTTTATTAGGGGATTCTGTCGTACAAAGTGGAATGTCGCAAATCCGGAATACGCTGACCAGTGTTGCCACTAATAAAGGCTCATCCATTCACTCGTTAGCTGATGTGGGTATCAGTATACAAAAGGATGGCACATTAAAATTTGATGCCGCTAAATTTGCCTCAGCTAAAACCTCAGACTTAAGCGGTGTGACAGCGTTATTTTCCGTCATGGGGCGTACAGAGGATAGTAATGTGCAATACATCGGTAGCACTACTAGTACGAAAACCGGTAATTATGCGGTCAATATAACCCAAGCTGCCACACAAGGTAGCTTAGAAGGAAGCAGCATTAGCTTTCCGTTGACTATCGATACAAGCAATAACGGTTTCGCAATTAAGGTTGACGGAGGCTTATCAGGTCATATTGCCTTAACCCAAAAAACGTATGCCAATGGCTCTGACTTAGCTACCGACATACAATCCAGCATAAATGCAGACAGCATACTTAAAGGCAATAATCTCAACGTCAATGTATCTTATGATTCCAGCAATAATCGCTTAGTCATTCGTTCAAATACCTACGGTGCAGACTCCCAAGTTGAAATCACTGAAGGCATCAGCCCACTAGGACTCAATGTAGGTGCAGGAATCGTCGGAGTCGATGTGGCCGGTACGATTAATGGTCAATCAGCAGTCGGTAGCGGTCAATTTTTAACATCAACTGCAGGTGAGTCTTCCGGTCTAAAACTCATCGTTGACCGTCTAACAATAGGCGATCGAGGCAGTATCAATTTTGGACGCGGACTCATTGACCAACTGTCGACTAAATTAGACAACTTGCTCAGCAATAATGGTACGATTAACGCCAGAACAAGCGGCTTACAAACAGATCTTGGCTTAATCACCAAAGGTCGAGCGCTGCTGGATACACGAATGGTGGAATATCAAGCCCGCATGTTAAAGCAATTCAATGCCATGGATGCGTTTATGGCTAGTATGCAAGCCACCAGCACTTATCTTACCCAACAGCTTGCTGTCAATAATAAATCAACCAATTAATCATCGACTTGTTTTCGCAATTCTATTTATCCAGCATAAATAATATCAAACTGAGCCGCAATTTGACTGACCACCTGTCTGGTGATTACGTGGACGGGCAAAAATAAATCATCAGCAGACAAGCCACGTTCACTTAAAGACTCCGCTTCAACATATAGCGTTTCCGCACCATAAAGCTCTAATACTTTAAACATGGCCTCGGTATTTTTTATCTGGACTGGAGGTGTTTGACCCGCTTTTAAATGAAACACCGCATCATCTAAAAACATCAAACAGACCGTTTGATCAAATGCAGCAGTAGTCAAAATGACATCCAAGGTTTCTTGAACATAACTGCCACTGTAAGCCGGCTTGCGTAAAATAAACAAATATTTTTTCATAGACTTAACCAAAAACAATAAATCGGTCGGCGACTAAACTGGCTTCAATTAGCTGTCCTAAACCAGAAATACGAAAGCCAATCGCTAAATCTTGATCGACTTTACCTTGCCTGACCGCTTCATCTGAACAAAGTAAAGCGCGTCGTTGCGCTGCTGAAATACACACCACTAAATCGATTTGATGCTGTGCTGCCAACTGGCTCCATTGTTGACTCAGGCATAACTCATCATCGGGTGGCGTGGCATATTTAAACGCATGATAAATACCGTCGTGGTAAAAAAACACACGAAATACCTCGTGCCCTTGTGCTAGTGCTGTTTTAATAAATTGATAAGCCGTATATCCCGATGTAGAGTGGTAAGGACTGGTATTGATTTGAATCGCAAATTTCATCGTCAACTCGGTGGTTTAATAAATCGCTGTTGATTAATCATTATCTTAAACGTAAAGCGATTATAATGACGCAAAAAATCGCGCTATTCAAAATCAAATTAACTCAATAGACCAATGTCACATAACTCAATCGACCCTCTAGCCACATTTCAAAGCTTAGCGTTGGCAAATGAACTGCTCAAAGCCATCGAAAAAATAGGCTTTGAACAACCTACGCCTGTGCAATCTCAAGCCGTGCCCATTGCTCTAGCCGGTAAAGACATGCTGGTCAGTGCCGAAACAGGAAGCGGCAAGACCGCCGCTTTTTTATTGCCCGCGTTACAACGGCTAATCAATGAACCGTCAAGCTTGTTTGGCACAAAAGTATTAGTGCTCACGCCGACGCGTGAACTAGCTCAGCAAATAGCCCTTCAATGCCGAGCCTTAGCTGAGTTTACTGATGTAAAAGTTGGTTTAATTACCGGCGGTGAAGACTTTAAACAACAACAAGGTGTTCTCAGGCGTAATGCGGAAGTCATTATCGCAACACCGGGACGTTTGCGAGAGCTAATTCATCAGCAGGCCACAGATTTTAGCCATTTAAAGCTACTCGTTCTCGATGAAGCGGATCGTATGCTCGACATGGGATTTAGCGATGATGTCCTGAACATTGCCCATCACTGTAATGAAGAAAAACAAACCTTATTGTTTTCGGCAACGCTAACCCATTATGGTGTCATTAAAATCGCCGATAGATTGCTTAAAAATCACTACAAAACACTGGCTTTAAACACCCTGCATGATGGTCATGACAATATTGCTCAGCAAATGATGGTGGCTGATGATAATGATCACAAACAAAAACAACTCGTTTGGTTGTTAGATCATGAACAATACGATAAGGCCTTGATTTTTACCAACACCCGACGACGGGCTAACGAGTTACTTGCGCCTTTGCAAGCGCAAGCATTACGGGTTGCCGTGCTGCATGGTGAAATGGATCAACGCGAACGTAATCGGGTAATGGGCTTATTTCGTGATGGCATTGTCCGCATTATTATTTCCACCGATCTTGCCGCTAGAGGCTTGGATGTAAAAGGCGTCAATTTAGTCATTAATTTCGATGTGCCTAGAAACGGTATTGATTACATCCATCGCATTGGGCGCACAGGACGCGCCGATGAAGTCGGGCTAGCAATTGCTCTTGTCAAGAGTACCGAATGGAATTTGATGTCCAGCATTCAGCGTTTTTTAAAACAACGTTTTGAAATGCGAACCATCAGCGGCTTACAAGGTAGCTACCAAGGCCCGAAAAAACTGAAATCATCCGGTAAAGCCGTTGGCAGTAAAGATAAGCGTGAAGCAAAAAAAGAACCCGCTAAAAAAATTAAAGTCCGGCTTCGCGATAGAAAAAACATCGGCAAACGAAGACAGCCCAGTCTTAAACCTGAAGAAACACCGCAAGACAGCTAAACCCTATTATTTGAATTCGTGAAGGATTGTTTTGAGTTTTTCCAGAACGTGCTGTTGCTGTGTGGTATTTAACTGACTAAAATCCCGTTCAAAATCACTCAGCTTATACGCATCCCCCGAATTGACTGGCGCACCAGTTGATAATCCGCAATCGGATAACACCTTTTGTACGGGTTCGACAGCGCCATTTAAAGGAATCGCACCAGACAATACGTCACGAATCATCGTTTTAACACGGATAAAAATGTTGTCATGCCCCAATAATAGTGCATCAATCAAGGTCTTAGCTTGCTCGTTGGTATAACCTCGACGTTTAGAGTCAGGGAAAACGCGCATCATAATAGTAACCGGTGGACTTTTATCAACTTGATATTCCACTTCAAATTGGCGACCTTGTGATGCAATCAAACTGTCGGCATCAACAACCACTTGTAGCGCATTGTCACGGCATACAATTTCTAGTTTTAGTTGATCGTAAAGACCGCGATCGGGTAACGGTGATACCGTCATACTATAAGTTTGATTATTGAGACGATCGACTTCCTGATGATAAGTCCATGTATTGTCGGCAAATGCTTGAGACGCACTCAAGCCTGCCCAGACCACAATAATCGGTTTTAACCACGTAAAAAAATAAAGTTTGCGCTGCATGGGGTCTCCTAAACGCAGAGCTATAAAATAGGTGCGTTTGTTATGATTTATGTTCAAATTATACGCATAGCGACCCAATTAAAATAACTAATCTACCACTAACGTTTCTTGCTGAAGTCGCTTTCATCCATTTTCAATCGAGGACTCTATGACTGAAGACCAACTACCAGCCGGATTTATGGTTATCCATAGCAATCAACCCGAGTTATTACGCCAACTGATGGTCAATTGGATGAAATCGCATCCACTGCGCCCACTAGAAGATGAGATTATTCTCGTCCAAAGCAATGGCATAGCGCAATGGCTCAAGCAGGCACTAGCCGCCGATGCCTCAACATCGCTAAGCAGTGGATGTGGTATAGCCGCCTCTTTACAAGCGTTGCTACCTTCCCGATTTGTTTGGCAAGCCTACCGAGCTGTGTTAGATAACAGCACTGTTCCTGATATTTCGCCTTTTGACAAATCACAACTGGTATGGCGCTTAATGCGTTTATTGCCCCTTCTGGCTCAAGAGCCCGACTACGAGCCACTGGCGCGATTTTTACAGCACGATAAGGATCTCAGAAAACGTTATCAACTGGCTGAGCGTCTTGCGGATTTGTTCGACCAATATCAAGTGTATCGTGCCGATTGGTTAGCCGCTTGGGGGCAAGGTAAAAATATTCTTCACGATTATCATGGTAACACCACTCCCTTATCTGAGGCATTCGTTTGGCAACCTAAACTGTGGCGAGCGTTGCTTGAGGATGTTGGCGAGCATAGCAACACCAGTCGTGCTGCCGTACATCAACGTTTTTTAGATGCCATTAAAGAAATCGACCATCGTCCTACAGACTTAGTGCGTCGTGTTATCGTGTTTGGACTATCCTCATTACCTAAACAATCTCTGGAAGTGCTACGCGCGATCTCACATTGGACACAAGTGGTTCTATGTATCAATAATCCTTGTGAACACTACTGGGCCAACATTCTGACCGAAAAAGATTATTTCAGACACAAACAAGGTCGACATAGCCAAAAAGTCGGCCTACCGGAGACGCTGCAAGAAGACAATTTTCATCTACATGCCCATCCACTACTCGCTGCCTGGGGTAAGCAAGGACGTGATTACATCGCCATGTTAGATGAAATGGATGAGCCGGCTAACTATCAGCACTTGTTTGCAGATAGTGGGCAACGCATTGATTTATTTGAAACACACGGCGTTGATAGTCTATTAAATCAACTGCAAGATGATATTCGTGACTTAAGTCCAGTGGCTGAAAGTCGCTCAAAGTGGTCACCCATTCATCCGCAACACGATCAGTCCATTCGCTTTCATATCGCTCATTCGCTCCAACGCGAAGTCGAAGTGCTGCACGATCAATTACTTGCCGCATTTAATGCGGATGCCTCATTAAAGCCGCGTGAAATTATTGTTATGGTGCCAGATATCAATCTGTTTGTACCGTTTATTCAAGCGGTTTTTGGGCAAATCAACGCCTCTGATGATCGCTATATTCCTTACGCGATTGCCGATCAGGGTAAACGACACCAAGCCCCCTTACTCTATGCACTTGAATACTTACTCAGCGTCACAGAATCGAGAGTAGCGGTCAGTGAACTACTCGATTTGCTTAATGTGCCGGCCGTTCGCAAACGATTTAGCATTGAAGAGCCCGATTTATTATTACTGCAACAGTGGATTAGTCAAGCCAACATTCGTTGGGGCTTAAATGACCAACATCGCCAAAACTTAGGCATTAGCTTTGATTATGACCAAAACACCTGGTCATTTGGACTCAAACGCATGTTACTGGGTTATGCGGTGGGCAGTGACCCAACCGAGCGCCGTGCGCTCGACTGGCATGACATCGAACCTTATGGCGATGTAGCTGGACTGGATGCCGCGCTCGTTGGACCACTGGTACACTTATTATCCCAAATCGAATCAGTCATGAATGTGTTTGCTCAACCTGCAACACCCGTTGAATGGGGCGATCGACTCAAAAGTTTATTACTGGATTTTTTTGATTCCAGCGAAAATGACGATGCTTATATACTATTACAACTGCAAACAAGCCTTGATAAATGGCTCAGCGCCTGTGACAACGCCGGTTTAATAGAAAACTTAAATTTATCCGTAGTACGTGAGTTCTGGCTTGATCAGATTGATCAAGGCAGTTTGTCGCAACGTTTTTTTGCCGGCAACCTAAGCTTCGCAACCCTAATGCCTATGCGTGCCATCCCGTTCCGCAGAATTTATTTGCTCGGCATGAACGATGGCGATTATCCTCGCACACATCCCGCTTTAGATTTTGATTTGATGGCCAGAGATTACCGCCCCGGCGATCGCTCACGCCGCGAAGATGATCGCTATCTATTCCTAGAAGCCTTGCTTTCGGCGCGTGAACATTTGCATATCAGTTGGGTTGGGCGCAGCATTCATGACAATACCGAGCGTCCGCCCTCCGTGTTGGTTAGTCAATTACGCGATCATCTTGCCGCGTGTTGGCAATTGAGTGAGGAGGTCGAAAACACTGACAACTTGCTAGCGGCACTCACTATTGAGCATCCACTTCAAGCCTTCAGTAAGGATTATTTTACCGATACACCGGATTCTTCCCTATTTACTTATGCCCGTGAGTGGCGACCAAACTCCACGCCTCAAGCAACGGATACCATACCATTGATAACGGATGGTTTAGCTGCCCCCATTTTTGACTCGCCGATTACATTAACCCAGTTGATTGCTTTCTTAAAGAATCCAGTCAACACATTTTTTCGTGATCGACTGCGGGTTTTTTACGAAGTAAACGACCTCGCTAGTGAAGATCAAGAGCCGTTTGCCATCGACGCACTCCGCCAATGGAGCATTCAAGATGCGTTAATTCAAAGTCAACTTGATGCCAAACAGCAAGGTCGCTCTGAATCCGAGGCCGTCCAGCGACAGCTCAATCGAATTAAACGACAAGGCTTATTGCCTATTGGCGGTTTAGCGCAATTACTGCAAACCGAGTTTACCGAACCGCTTGAACAGATGTTCACGCTTTTTGATAAAGCCAATGCGATTTGGCCGCTCCGTCAGGACGATGAATGGATAGAAATCGAGCAGACGGTCAACGGTCAAGTGCTTAAAATTCAAGGACAACTAACGCAGATTTTTACTAACACCGAAGGCGAACGTTGTCGTATTGAACTAAACTCCAGCAACTTGATTAAGAACAACCAATATCGCCGCGATAAATTATTACCCGCCTGGGTTCAACATCTTGCCGGACACTTAAATGGACAACCGCTACGCACACACCTGATTGGCAAAAATGGTGCAGTAACGCTGCGCCCCTTAGACCCACGCGTAGCTAAACAGCATTTTATCGACTTAATCGAAGCCTATGTTGCCGGTTTATGCGCCCCGTTGCCGATTGCCCCCGTAAGCTCATTCGCCTGGTTAACAAACAATGGCGAAGAATCCATCGACACCGCCCCGCCTCTCTCAAAAGCGACCGATAAGGCACGAACAGCCTATGAGGGAGGCTTTAAACTAACTGGCGAAGTAGAGAAAAATCCCTATTTACAACGTCAGTATCCGACGTTTGCTGCCCTTTGGTCGCAGGGTGACTTTGCCGTTTGGGCAAAACGCTTGCTTCAGCCCTTAATGGAAAATCTTAAACAGCCTAAATCAGCGGAGAATATTTAATGAACACGCTCATTCCCTCGCTAAACCCCCTGAGTTTTCCATTGACAGGCAGTCATTTGATCGAAGCCAGTGCCGGAACCGGCAAAACGTTCACGATTGCTGCGCTGTATGTTCGACTCATACTCGGTCACGGTGGGCAAAATGCCTTTACACAAGTGCAAGCCTTGACTCCGCCAGAAATTTTAGTCGTGACATTTACCGATGCCGCAACAAAAGAGCTGCGAGATCGTATTCGTGCCCGCTTGACCGAAGCGGCTGAGTATTTTCGAGCCGATCCCGCAACTGTTGTCCAGCAATCCTGCGGAGAAAACTTTCTTTACGATTTGCGAGCCGATTATCCGCCAGCACAGTGGCTAACTTGCGCCCGTAAATTACAACTAGCCTCGGAATGGATGGACGAAGCGGCGGTTGCAACCATTCATAGCTGGTGTAATCGTATGCTGCGCGAACATGCTTTCGATAGCCAAAGCCTGTTTACGCAAAATTTAGAGACCGATCAATCCGAGCTATTTTCAGAAGTCGTCCGTGATTATTGGCGTATTCATTTCTTTCCCTTAACAACGGCAGATATCGAGCAAATCCGTGCGTTTTGGCAACAACCGAGTGAACTTGAATTTGCCCTTAAAAAACTGGTTGAGCATGTTGAGTTATTGGCAGAACAAAGTACCCCGATAGAGTATTTGGCACAGGTCAAGGCTGATAAGCAAGCCAAATTGGCGCAATTAAAACAGCCTTGGAGCGTTTGGGTTACGGAAATCAAAGACTTATTGGATAATGCCAGACAACACAAACAGATTGATGCCAAGAAATATCAACCTAGATGGTACGAGCCTTGGTTAAATACCATCGGCAACTGGGCAACTGCACCTGACCAAGAAAATTTTGATATTGGCAGCGGCTGGACAAGTCTAAGCTTTGCGAATATTCAAGCCGCCTGGAAAGACGCTCACCCACCTACGCATCCTGCCTTTACCGCGCTTGACCCCTTAAGAAAAGCCCTTGCAGAACTTCCTAATTCTAAACAAGGGATTTTGGCTCATGCCGCACTTTGGGTTGCAAAAGCGTTTGCTGCGGTGCAACAACAGCGGGCGCAAATGGGTTTTAATGATTTACTCACTGGCTTGGAGAGTGCATTGAACGGTCGCTATGGTGAGCGACTTGCCAAAGTGATTCGTCAGCAATTTCCAGTCGCATTGATTGACGAATTTCAAGATACCGATCCGGTGCAATACCGAATTTTTGAACATATCTACGAAATCGCCCAAAATCGACAAGATTGCGCTTTGATTATGATTGGCGATCCCAAACAAGCCATTTATGCGTTTCGGGGCGCTGATATTTACACCTATTTACAAGCCCGCGCCGCCGTGCAACCGCGACTTTACACTTTAGACACCAATTTTCGTTCTACAACCGGCATGGTTGAAGCCGTCAATCATTGTTTTTTGAGCATTGAAAATAAACCTGATAGTGCCGGGGCGTTTCTTTTCCGGCAAGAGATGAATAATCCAGTTCCCTTCCAAGCCGTTAAGGCTAAAGGGCGTAACGAGCATTTTACGGTTTGCAATCAGGCTGTGCCCGCACTAACACTCGCCGTTTTAAGTTCAGACGAAAATTTTAATAAAAACAATTATCTGGCAGAAATGGCAGAAATTTGTGCCACGCAGATTGTGATTTGGCTCAATCAGGGGCAAGGGCATGAAGCGGGCTTTATGAATGACACAGGAAAACTCACTGCAATCAAGCCCAGTGACATGGCTATTCTGGTGAATAATGGCAAGGAAGCCGCTTGCATCCGTCAGGCACTGGCACGGCGCGGCGTGCGTTCCG
Organism: uncultured Methylococcaceae bacterium; assembly: GCA_903945375.1. GTDB lineage: Bacteria > Pseudomonadota > Gammaproteobacteria > Methylococcales > Methylomonadaceae > Methylovulum. The sequence goes on from CAJAVP010000031.1 coordinate 15,889, forward strand.
TCTATTTGTCTGACAAAGAGTCGGTCTATGACACCCAACCCGCGCAAGAAATCAGTCGTTGGCTACTCGCTTGCTCAGAACCGGATAATGATCGTTACTTACGCGCCGCCCTATCAACGCGCACCCTCGGTTTATCGTTAGCTGAGCTAGACGCGCTCAATCAGGACGAACAAGCTTGGGAAGCGCGGGTTATGCAATTTAAAACCTATCGACAAATCTGGCAGAACCAAGGCGTTCTGCCGATGTTACGCGCTCTCTTATTCGATTTTGCTTGTGCTGAACGTTTATTACAACAGCCATCCGATGAAAATGGTCTGAGCGGCGAGCGTCTATTGACTGATTTACTGCATCTTGCCGAGCTATTACAACAAGCCAGTTACACCTTAGAAGGTGAACATGCCTTAATTCGCTTTTTTGCCGAACAACAAGCCAAATCAAGCAATGAGGCGGATGTCAAAAAAGTCCGGCTCGAGAGTGATGCGGATTTGATTAAAGTGGTCACGATCTTTAAATCCAAAGGCTTAGAATATCCGGTCGTTTTTCTGCCGTTTATTTGTGCCACTCGCACCATTCAAGATGACGATATGCCGTTAAAATGGCATTCCCAAGCCGGTGAGCTGCAAATTTCTCTGGAGAATTCTGAGCTATTCCGCAGTTTGGCAGATCATGAACGCTTAGGTGAAGATATTCGCAAAGTCTATGTCGCCCTGACTCGAGCCCGCTATACGACTTGGCTGGGTTTAGCCGCATTGGATACGACCGACATCAGTGCCATAGGGTATTTATTAAACCTAGGCGACGTCCCTGCTGAGGCATTATTGCCTAGCGTTCACGCTTTCGCCGCCTCACAACGCCCTATCGCGGTCGTGACGGCAATGCCGGTTACGCACGAGAAATTTATGCCTAAAACGACGGATGCTAAACTGCGTCCTACTTTAATACCTATCCGTGCAGCCAAAGAAGCGTGGTGGATTAGCAGTTACTCCAGTCTGCGAACAGAAGCCTATGCGCCGTTTGCCAGTCGTCCCGCGTTGAGTGAGGACACGCCACAAGCCGAAAATTTACAAGAAGGCAAACAAGAACTTACGCCGCTGCTTACGGCTGACTATACGGCAACTGATTCCGTACATCGTTTTTTCAAAGGCGCGGATGCCGGTACGTTTTTACATGACTTAATGGAATGGGTTGCCCAATTTGGTTTTAATGCCGTATTGGTCAACCCGACTCCACTGCGTGAGACCCTCGCCCGCCGTTGCAAACTTCGACATTGGGAGGCTTGGGAGGAATCATTGGTGCATTGGGTGCTTGCGTTATTACAAACGCCATTACCCCTTCATGCCGAGCCAATTAGCGAATTGCCCACTAGCATCACATTGAAAGCGTTACAAACCTATAAGATTGAGATGGAGTTCTGGTTTGAAACACATCAAGTGAAACTTGAGCACTTAGATGCGCTAGTCGCCGCCCATACTTTGGGACAACGCCCTCGTCCCAAATTATTGCCTGATGTCTGGAATGGCTTGCTTAAGGGGTTTATAGATTTAGTTTTTGAATATCAAGGTAAGTATTACGTGGCGGATTACAAATCTAATTGGTTAGGCCATCATAATGAAAGTTATAGCCCAACCAGTCTAGCCGACACGATGATCCAGCATCGCTATGATCTGCAATACGTGATTTATATCTTTGCCTTACATCGCTTATTGACATCACGCCTAGCCGATTATGATTACGACCGCGACATAGGCGGTGCGCTGTATATTTTTATGCGGGGTATTGCGGCTGAGACTGCTGGCGTTTATTTTGAGCGTCCGTCGAAACGCTTGATAGAAGAACTGGACGCACTGTTTAAAAATCCTATGGGAGAGACGAATGAATCCGTTGACTGATGCCGCAACCCTGATGGAACTGCTGAATGCCTGGGTTCAGCGTCAATGGCTACGAGAGCTTGATTACGCCTTGACTCGTTTTCTTTGGCTGGAAGCACCGGATGCTAGTCCTGAATTACTGTTGGCTATTGCCTTAACGAGTCATCAATTGGGTCGCGGGCATGTCTGTCTCGATCTCAAAGCGACGCTGGATGACCCGTATTTTGTTCTGTCTTTACCCCCCGAGCAGCGACGTGATAAGGATTTTGATGTTGTCACCTTACCTTCTGAGGTCTTAACCGGTCTGTCCTTAGCGAATTGGATAAGCAAAATTAAACATCCTGACTTGGTGAACGAGGGCATAGGTCAGTCGCCTTTAGTGCTAGACGGAGCGCGTTTATATTTACGCCGCTATTGGCATTATGAGCGCAGCGTAGAATCGGCACTTGAGCAGCGCTTGAACTTAAACACGAGCATTTGCCAAAGTCTTCCCCATGTGGACTGTCAAAATACACTGACCGCGTTATTTCCCACTGATACCCACAGCTCGACAAATTGGCAAAAAATTGCTTGTGCGTTAGCGGCTCGAAGTGCATTTTGCGTCATTACCGGCGGCCCTGGTACCGGTAAAACAACAACGGTGGTCAAATTACTCGCCTTACTACAAGTTATCGCGCTCAATCAGGATCAAATGCGCCCCTTGCGTATCCGTTTAGCCGCGCCCACCGGTAAAGCCGCCGCTCGATTAAAAGAATCGATTGCCGATAAAATTAAAGACTTACCCGATGCCATCGGCTTACAAACAGGGCTGCGCGAGGCCATACCCACCGAAGTAATTACCCTGCATCGTTTGCTCGGGACACGCCCCAACACGCGACACTTTAAACATCATGCGAGAAATCCGCTGGCTCTTGATGTGTTAGTCGTCGACGAGGCATCCATGGTCGACTTAGAAATGATGTCGGCCTTGCTCTCTGCCTTGCCCGAACATGCGCGTCTCATCTTATTGGGCGATAAAGATCAACTGGCTTCTGTTGAGGCAGGTTCGGTATTAGGACAATTGTGCAGCCGCGCCAAAGACGCTAATTTTACGCCGGATACGGCGGCTTGGATAAACACGGTCACCGGCGAAACCCTGGATACTAAGTTGATTAATGCCAACGGTTTGGCGCTGGATCAGCATATTGTTATGTTACGAGAAAGTTATCGTTTTACCGCAAAAAGTGGAATTGGTCAGTTAGCGGCGGCAGTCAATGCGGGCGATACCGCGCAAATTAATCATGTGTTACAACGCGGCTACGCTGATTTATTAAGACAGTCACTTAAAACGCTAGAAGATACGGCGTTTACCACGTTAGTGCTGGGACAAGCAAACCACCCTGCACTTGGTTATGCCCATTATTTAGCCGTTATCAAAGCGCAGCGTCCCGCTATTCATGCACCTAAATCCGACTTTGATAGCTGGGCAAATACGGTTTTAGCCGCTCATAGCCAATTCCAAATATTAAGTGCATTACGCAATGGGGCTTATGGTGTAGAAGGCTTAAACCTGCACGTTCTCAGTATTCTGAAAAAAGCTCAGTTAGTTCATGCCACCACTAGCTGGTATGAAGGTCGGCCGGTATTGGTCACTAGAAATGACTATTCACTGGGTCTCATGAACGGTGACATTGGCATAACGCTGAACTTTCCACAACGGGATAAACAAACCGGTCAACTGGTTTGGGTGTTACGAGTTGCCTTCCCGAAAGGCGACGGAAAAAATGGCATTCACTGGATTTTACCCAGCCGTTTACAATCAGTTGAAACCGTGTTTGCCCTCACCGTTCATAAATCGCAAGGCTCTGAATTTGCACACGTTGCCCTGATTCTACCACCTACGCTAAATCCGGTTTTGACGCGCGAGTTGGTCTATACCGGTATTACCCGTGCCAAAACATTTTTTTCCTTAGTCAGTGTCGGAAACGACAGGATGATTCATCAGGCTAGTCATCGAACCGTGTTGCGCTCGGGTGGCTTGTTTCTCAATGAAAATGTGGATAAAAACATCTCGTAACCACTGGGCCTGCCGTTGGACACAATGCACTATTTTAGGTTAGGAAAATGGCGCGTTACTTGTCATAATGACTTTTTGGGTTATTTTTTGGTATGACAGCAAATTTAAACATTTTATACGGTGTTAGTGGCGGCATTGCGGCTTATAAATCGGCGGAAGTCGTTCGATTATTACGTAAACGTGGGGCTCAAGTACGCGTTGTGATGACTGAAGCGGCAATGCAATTTATTACCCCCCTGACGTTACAAGCACTATCAGGACAACCCGTGCTGAGTCAATTGCTGGATGCCGACTCCGAACACGCAATGGATCATATTCGCCTAGCACGTTGGGCGGATGTGATATTGATTGCTCCAGCAACCGCTGATTTTATTGCTAAATGTCGGCATGGTTTAGCGGACGACTTATTATCGACATTGTATTTGGCGGCAACCTGTCCTGTCTATATCGCACCCGCTATGAATCAGGCCATGTGGTCTAAACCCGTTGTCCAAGATTCTATTCAAACACTGAGGGCGCATGGTGTGCAGATGATTGGCCCTGAGGCGGGCGAGCAGGCGTGTGGAGAAGTCGGCTTGGGGCGAATGAGCGAGCCATCGGCACTTGTCGATCAGATATATGCTGAGTGCATCGATCAATTGCCCTGTTTACAAGGGCTGAGCGTGTTAATTAGTGCTGGCCCTACCCGTGAGCCTTTAGACCCCGTGCGTTATCTAAGCAATCGTAGTTCAGGTAAAATGGGCTACGCACTGGCTAAAGCCGCATTAGCTGCTGGCGCAAAAGTGACATTAATTAGTGGCCCTGTGACGTTAAGTGCGCCTGTTGAAATTGAGCGCATTTCTGTTGAAACAGCGGCGGAGATGTACGATGCCGTGTTGGCTAGAGCGTCTTCTCACTCCATTTATATTGGTGCTGCGGCGGTGGCGGATTATAGTCCAGTCACCATGGCGTCTTGTAAAATCAAGAAAAATGAACAAACCTTAACGCTGGTTTTACAAAAAACACGAGATATTTTGGCCGATGTCGCAGCGTTACCTAGCCGTCCATTTACAGTAGGTTTTGCGGCGGAAACCCACGCGCTTGAAGACTATGCAAGCGCTAAACTGATTGAGAAAAATCTGGACATGATTGCTGCCAATTGGGTAGGTCAAGCTCAAGGTGGTTTTGACAGTGAATTGAATGCGTTACACGTTTTGTGGCGTGAAGGCTCTAATGGAATATGCCAAAAACAATTGCCAATGACGAACAAATCGCTGTTGGCGCAACACTTAATTCGGTTGATTGCCGATGTTTTTAATCCTCAGCTTACGGCTAACACATGAAGACGATACAGCTTAAAATTTTGGATGTCCGTTTAGGTCAATCCATCGCATTACCCGAATACGCCACGGCAGGTTCAGCAGGTTTGGATTTACGGGCCTGTCTTAACGAGGACTGTCTCTTGCAACCAGGCGAAACCCAGTTGATTCCCACAGGGCTTGCAATTCATATTGATGCGGACTATGCCGGCGTTATTTTACCTCGCTCGGGTTTAGGGCATAAGCACGGCATCGTACTGGGCAATTTAGTCGGATTGATTGACTCCGATTATCAAGGACAGATTTTTGTTTCTTGCTGGAATCGTAGCGATACCGCATTTATGATTCATGTGGGTGAGCGTATCGCACAACTGGTATTTGTTCCGGTTGCCCAAGTTTCATTCACGTTGGTTGATGAGTTTTCTGACAGCGAGCGGGGTGATGGCGGATTTGGGCATACGGGTCAGCATTAACATGCTGATTTTTTTTGGAATATTGAACATTGATTCAACATCGATTTTTCTTTCCTTAGGGGCTACATGATGGGACGTATTTTTTCATGGTTATCTGCCATCGCGGTTTTGATGGTGCTTATTGCGGGTGCGGGAGTTTATTGGTGCAACATGGTGGGTATGACGGATATAAAACGTGAATCCGCAATGACTGCCGCTAATACCATCTCCGTAGGCATTGCAACGCAAATTAATCTGCTCAATAGCATGTTGGATAAAATGGCTGAAGATCCGGCCGTAATAAGTGCGTTATTGGTGGCTGACCCCGTTTTATTAGAAGAAACGGCAAGTAAGCTAGAAAAGCATATGCCAGAGGTACTAAAAATACGTTTATTGCTGCCTAACGTTAGCGAAACAGATGAAAAATCATTACCTCGCATGGGCTTTGCAGATCTGGAGATGGTTCAACAATCACTGCTTAAAAATCAATCTCCCGCTATTCAAGGCGATAAAGGCGTCGATAGGCATTTGGCAATTGCCCGTAGGGTTATGCAAAATAATCAAGTAATGGGTGTATTACTGGCGAGTTTAGACGAGCAACTTATCAACAAAATGATTCGTGCGACTCATGTTAAAGATATTGCCATTGAGCTAAAACAAGCCTCGCTCATTTTAGCCAAGTCCAGTGATCAAGCAAGCGAGAGCATTAATAGCGAAGAATCGATTAAAATCGCTAACACGGATTGGGAAATCAATTACAGTTATGTCACGTATTTAGACGTGAAGAATGCTTTAATTAGCGGAGCGTTTATCATAATTCCGGCCTTGATTGTGTTAGTTACTTTGTTGATAGGCAAAAGAAACTTGTCGGAAATTTTGACCCGAGATTTGCAATCGCTCATTAAGGCATTTAAAGACCTGATGTCTCATCAAAATATGCCAGGCAATTACCCCGTTCATTTAGAAGAAATGAATGCGATTATTTCAAACTTAAAGCAATACAAACGTGTATTAGATAAAGGCGCAGAATTACGTGAGGATTTCGGTATGAATATCGTCGTAAAAGAAGACAGAGAATTTGATTTAGATGGTTATTTTGATAGTGACCTTAAATTGTAAAAAACGGTAACCGTTTAGTTAATCCTAACAGCATAAAAGACTAAACTATGGTATAGAACAATAGTAATAAGGACGGAAATAACAACATGATACAAAAAAAAGCAGCACACCAAATTGCGGATGTTTTAATTGAAGCACTGCCTTATATCCAACGCTTTAATGGCAAAACTGTCGTCGTTAAATTTGGCGGCAACGCGATGGTCGATGAAGCCTTAAAGCACAGCTTTGCCAGAGACATCGTGTTGATGAAATTAGTCGGTATCAATCCGATTGTCGTGCACGGTGGAGGGCCGCAAATCGGTCAATTGCTTGAAAAACTGGGAAAATCGACAGGCTTTGTCGACGGTATGCGAATTACTGACAGCGAAACCATGGATGTCGTTGAAATGGTCTTAGGTGGCTTAGTCAATAAAGAAATCGTCTCGTTAATCAATCGGCATGGCGGCAAAGCAGTTGGCTTAACGGGCAAAGATGGCGATTTTATCCGTGCAAAAAAAATTAATTTAAAAAAATCAGCAGTAGATGATGATGCCTCTGAAATTATAGATTTAGGTCACGTCGGCGAAGTAAGCAGCATTGATGCGGCTGTGGTCGATATGCTGGGTCGTAGCAATTTTATTCCCGTAATCGCGCCTATTGGTGTTGGGGACGATGGTCGCTCTTATAATATCAATGCCGATTTAGTCGCTGGTAAAGTGGCGGAAGTCCTTAAAGCCGAAAAATTGATCTTATTGACCAACACCGCTGGTATTTTAGATCAGCAAGGTCAATTACTAACGGGCTTGTCGGTACAAGATATTGATGAGCTGATTGCAAATGGCACTATTTTTGGGGGTATGATACCTAAAACTCGCTGTGCAACAGATGCACTTAAAGGCGGCGTTGCCAGTGTTCATATTATTGATGGTCGTGTAGATCACGCGGTCTTGCTGGAATTATTTACTGATCAAGGTGTTGGAACCTTATTGCTGAGAAAAAGTAAATAACAGTCGAAGCTGATGCGCTATTTATTGAACAGGCGTTCTGGATAACGCATCATTCACATATTGCCGAAATGAAAATCGTAACTCTTTTATTTTTTGGCTAGAACACAGCTCTTCACCGATAGAGGAGTCTTGGCAGTGGATATCGAGGAACAGCTGATAATCATTTTCGGTAATAGCAATTCTGGATAAGGACAAACTAATATCCGTCTCCGTTGCCGGTGGGCGATTCATAATCAATTTGTCGTTATAAACGTCAGGCTTGGTCGTCGAGTGTGTATTCACAAACGTGCGGGCAATTTCCCACGCCTTATTACATTGATGGTCATTCTCGCAATAAAAAAGTCCAAGTGCATTGGCTTGTTTAATATTCGGAATCATTGTTTGTGGTGCCGATTTTTTTACTGACTGGGTTAGAAACAAATATCTCTCAATATCCGCATTAAACTGATTTTTGGCAATATGTTGTTTATCTTCATTAGATATCTTGCTTGCGGTCAGTCGTTGTACTTGTTGCTGACTCTCTTTAAGATCGTCAAGCAATTTTTGAGGTGCCTTCTCCCCATTACGCTCATAATTTGCAGCCTGTTTTTGCTGGTCTTGCAATTGTTTGATGGCGTTTTTTAGACTGCCTTCCAGCACTTTGGCTTGATTATCAAAATACTGCATTTTTATTTTTAGCCCAGTATAGAGATCCTCTTTAGAATGAAACGTCAACAATAACGCATTGTCATTCATTTTTTGACGGGCAATTAACTTTTCCTCCTCTTCTCTCAATGCCGCTAAATGTTTTTCTAGGTCTTGTTGTTCTTTGGTTTTTGCTTTTTCAGTAACTTCAAGAACTCGACCCGAGGGGCTGAGAAGTTCGCGATGATCTTTTGCTTGCTCAGGGGGGACTTGATCGGAAAAAAGCGTATTGCCATATTGATCAACCAACCGGTACATTTTTTTTGCATATGCTGGAATCGCCCACATCGTGGAAATTGTGGCAATAAAAATAACGAGACGGAAAGCGTGTACTGGCATAGTAGACTCTGTTAAAGCGCAATAGTCATGTGAATTAGGTCAAAGGTAACGATGCAAACTCCCTCTAAATTTATTGCGATTAAGTCCTCATTCCGGCAGGGATGACGTTATCTCATTTATTTAGAGAGGGTCTGAAAAATTACGGTCAAAGCAATACAAGAAACAGGCTAACTAGACAAAAAATCAAGCTAACAGCGGACGCCTTATTTTAAGCCCACAATGCAGATCCCATTTGCGTACTTAAAAAATAATTTCAAGACGATTAAAGCGGCTACACTCTATCAATACTTTAATCATCACGCACTTACAATTTTTAACCCAGTAGACTAGCCAATTGATGCAGCGGTGGCAAAATCATCATTTTAGCCAGTTGCAAAAACAGCAAAACAGCTAAAGGGGATAAATCAATCCCACCAAAATCGGGGATATATCTACGACAGCTATTAAGTAACGGATCGGTTAGACTGACTAAAATCGACGTTGCCGAATCATAAGACCCTGGATTCAGCCAACTGAGCATGGCTCTGGCAAAAATGGCGAAAATAAAAATATTGATTAAGAGCGAGACCAAATCCGTAATCGATAAGATGGTTAATGCGCCAATATCAATAGAAACCCCCTTGAGAATCAAGATGGTGAAATTGGCCAACATTTGCAATATCAAGATCAATATTAAAGAAGAGGTGTCGATTTTACCAATGGCAGGCACAAATCGACGCAACAATCGAAGTGGTGGATGCGTGACTTTGACTAGAAATTGCGAAATAGGGTTATAAAACGCCGCGCCGCACCATTGCAATAAAAAACGCAGCAAAACCGCAAGAATATAAAGCGACGCAATAGAATCAATGACGAGAATGATAGGGTCGGTCACATAATTAACGCCCATTAGTTATTCTCCGTTTGTTTAGATATTTCGATAGAGCGGTCGCGAGCAGCATGTAATGCTTTAGCCACTAAACCGCTAAAACCGCCCTGCAAAAAAGTCTCTATCGCTTGTTGTGTCGTGCCACCGGGCGAGGTGACTTGTTTACGCAATTGCTCGGGTGATTCGGTGGATTCCAAAGCAATTTTTGCTGCACCTAAGGCGGTTTGTTGAACCAATAAGCGAGCCGTTTCAGGGCTTAAGCCCAAATCCATCGCTGATTTTTCCATTGCTTCCATCAGCAAGAAATAATAAGCGGGGCCACTGCCAGAGACTGCGGTTACAGCATCTAAATCGCGCTCATGCTCTACCCAAAGCGCAATTCCTACTGAACGCATAATGTTTTCTGCCAAGTCGGATTGTTCTTCTGTTACGTTGTGATTAGCATGTAATGCGGTTGCGCCGGTTAAAACTAAAGCAGGCGTATTTGGCATACAGCGCACGATGGCGATTTCACCGCCCAACCAATGACTTAGGCTTTGTTGGGAGATGCCTGCCGCAATCGAAATGACTAAAATATTTTTCTGTATAATCTGATTGGCAATGCCCTTGACAACCTCTTTAAGCACTTGTGGTTTAACGGCTAATACCACGACATCGACTGCATTAACAATCTGATTATTGTCGTGTGTCGTATTAACATTCAGATTTTCGGCCAAAACTGTCAGTACGTCAGGATTAATATCCGAGACCCAAATTTGTTCAGGGGCATGACCGCTAGCACATAAGCCACTGATTAGGCTAGACGCCATATTGCCGCCGCCAATAAAACCTATTTTGTTTGTTTTCATTTTGCTGACACTACTCGTTGATGTGAAATAAGACTGTGTTGATCATATTTTACCTGATATTGCGTAGGCAAAAATAATTTTAGTATGACGTTTAATAAGACAGGGAGGGCGGGAACGGTATTTTGTTTGTCATTCCGGCCGAGATTGCCGGAATGACGGACATTTTAGAGTGATGACGATAGCGTCAATAAGCGATTAAAGGCTCACCGACCGATGTTCCAATTTCCAAATTTCATCGTTATATTCGTTAATCGTACGGTCAGACGAAAACTTACCACTGTTGGCGCAGTTTAAAATACTCATGCGCGTCCAATGATCTTTATCCAAATAAGCATCTTCAACACGTTTTTGCGTGTCGATATAGCTACGGAAATCCGCAATTGTCATCCAAGGATCGTGTGGATTTTTGATAGAAGCAATGATGCCATCAAAAATACCCGGCTCAAACTGATTGAAATGACCGGATTCCAATAGATTAATGACCCGCTGTAAATCCGTATCTTGATCAATCATAGAGACCGGATCATAGTGGCTGCGTCGCGCTTCGATTTCACCTTCCGTTAAGCCAAAGAGGAAAAAGTTTTCATCGCCCACTTCTTCGCGAATTTCAATGTTAGCGCCATCCAGCGTACCGATAGTCAATGCGCCATTCATCATCAGCTTCATATTGCCTGTGCCAGAGGCTTCTTTGCCTGCGGTAGATATTTGCTCAGACAAATCCGCACCCGGGCAGATTTTTTCCATTGCGGAAACACGATAATCAGGCAAGAAAAATAAAGATAATTTACCGGCAACATCGGGATCAGAGTTAATAGAATGTGCAACATTATTGATTAACTTGATAATCTTTTTCGCCATCACATAACCCGGCGCCGCTTTGCCGCCAATTAAGACACAGCGTGGCACAACCATGTGACTATCGCCCCGTTTAATACGGTCATATAAATGAATAACATGCAAAACATTGAGAATTTGTCGTTTGTATTCATGGATACGTTTGACTTGCACATCAAACAGCGCGTCGACATTCAAATTAAGCTCTGGATGCTGTAAATGAATATAATCAATTAAACGCTGCTTGGCATTGTGCTTCACCGTGCGCCATTTGATCTTAAATTGCGCGTTTTCGGCATAAGGAATTAATTTTTTAAGATCAGATAGCTCAGTAACCCAACTATCGCCAATCGTCTCAGTAATCAGCTCTGCCAATTCAGGATTACAACCCGCCAGCCAACGACGCGGAGTAACACCGTTCGTTTTGTTATTGAATTTATTCGGCCACAATTCATAAAAATCATGGAATAAGCCTTGTTGTAACAATTGCGAATGCAATTGCGCGACACCATTCACAGAAAAACTGCCGACCAGCGCCAAATACGCCATGCGAACTTGTTGTTGACCGCCTTCTTCAATAATGGACATGCGACGCAAACGGGCATTATCGCCAGGCCAATGCAAGGCAACTTCCGCCAAAAAGCGTGCATTGATTTCAAAGATAATTTCCATCAGACGCGGCAATAACCGTTGCATTAAATTGACGGGCCACTTCTCTAAGGCTTCTGGCAACAAGGTATGATTGGTGTACGCCATTGTTTGGCGCGTAATCGCCCACGCATCGTTCCAAGGTACGCCATGAATATCGACTAATAGACGCATTAACTCGGCAATGGCAATACTCGGATGGGTGTCATTCAATTGGAAAACATTCTTTTGTGCAAATTCGCTGAAATTTTCACCATAGAGCTTGACCCAATGCGAAATAACATCTTGCAAGCTTGCAGAAGCTAAGAAATATTGCTGGCGCAAACGCAGCTCTTTACCATTTTCATTGGCGTCATTAGGATAAAGCACCATCGTAATGTGTTCAGCGGTAATTTTGGCGGCCACAGATTCCGCATAATCGCCCGCATTAAATTCTTCCAAATCAAATTCTTCGGTCGCAACCGCTTTCCACAAACGCAGCGTATTAACCGTGTTGTTTTGATAGCCAGGAATAGGCGTGTCATAAGGAACAGCCAATACATCATGTGTGTTAATCCAGCAAACGCGCTGTATACCTTGCTCATCTGTTTGAATTTCAGTATGACCACCGAATTTTATGAGCAAACTATATTCCAGACGCTCAATTTCCCAGACATTACCATGACGTAGCCAATGATCGGGCTTTTCAACTTGTTCCCCATTAATGATGGTTTGTGTGAACATGCCGTATTCATAGCGCAGACCATAACCGATAACCGGTAATTGCAACGTAGCACAACTGTCGATAAAACAAGCCGCTAAACGACCTAAGCCGCCATTGCCTAAACCGGCATCGAGTTCGCTCTCAATCAGCTCTTCAATCTCGACTCCCAAATCATACATCCCTTGCGTGATGGTATCGGTCACCCCTAAATTGAGCATGGCATTACTGAGCGTTCTGCCCAGCAAAAATTCCATTGATAAATAAAATGCACGTTTGCCATGCGCGGCTTTGTAAGTTTTGTGTGTCGCTTTCCAGCGTTCCATCAAACGATCGCGTATGGCTTGTGACAAGGCTTCACCCGCATAATAAGGCGAACGGCACGCCTCATCACGACCTAACAGATGAATGTAATATTGCTTAAAATCAGCAATAAAGTCCGTTTTCCCCAGACCTAAAGCATTCAGCTCGGTAATTGAAGAATTTGGCTTACTTAGAATAAAACGTTTGTAAGGCATAATAGATCCTCTGTATAAAATCAAATGAAGTGGTAAAACATTGTGCGAACAAAATCGTTATGGGCGCAATTGGATACGCGTTAAAACTTCTTGCCAAAGCGTCTGATAGGCCGTGACGGAGTTACCGCGATTAAGGTATGCGCCAAGTGGCTTGCGCTCTAGGCCCATACGTTCAATGTCACTAGCATAAGGGATAACCGTGTTCAAAAGCTCGGTATGTTTAGCAAATAAATCCAACATTATGGCTTTGTGCATTTTTTTGCGCCGATCGACCATCGAAAAAAATGGCAATAACTGAATTTTTTCTAGCGCATTTTCCGTAATAAAATTATTCAGCTGCTCCATCGTCCTGAGCGAGAGCGTAGTAGGGATAATAGGCGATAATAAAACATCCGACGCGGCAAAAATAGCTTCTGAGAGTAAAGAGATATTGGGTGGACAGTCCAAAAAAACAAAATCATAGTCATTGACTAAAGGATTCAGCAGCTTTTTCAACTGAGCGGTCGGCTTTTTTTTGCTATCCAGCACCAGATCAAGATTACGGAAAGAAAAATCAGCGGGTAATAAATCCAAATGTTCAAAATCCGTCCCTTTGATTAAATCATCTAAAGGGCACTTGCCCGCAACAAGGTTTTTGCTCCCGCCCTTAATTTTAGGCTTAACCCGAAAATAATAACTACTAGCCGCTTGAGGATCGAGATCCCAAACCAAAGTACGAAAACCACTGCGGGCGCAACAATAGGCCAAATTGACGGCGCTGGATGTTTTTCCGACCCCCCCTTTAATACTATAAACCGCTAATACCTTCATTACATTTTCCATCAGTGAAGAGTCGTTTACCAATGAGCTTATTGTCCTTAGCAAATATGACAAGCGTTTTAATTGCGGAGTACCTTTCCCACGCCATTAAACCACCACAAAATCCGCCGCTGTTATGCTCAGTTTAACCCCCAAGAGCGCAATTTGCACCCCAAAACCAGCACCACTACCCTCTGAATCATACGTTACCGTGCCGGTTGTTGGATTGTAGATAATAAAATCATTAGCATCCAGTGCCGTAGAGCCGTTGACAAATTGTTCAGCAGGCAAAGCGCCGCGAGTGCTTAATTGCGTAAAAATCTGACTATCAAGGGTAAGCGTATCATCCACTGGACTAAAATCGGTGATTTTATCCACGCTGGTTTTCTGCACAGAATCCACCACAAAGCGATCTTGCCCCGTGCCGCCGGTCAGCACATCCTTACCGTCTCCGCCTTGCAGCACATCATTGCCCACGCCGCCTAGCAAACTATCATCACCCGCACCGCCATTTAACGCATCATTACCGAGAGTGCCATCCAGCGTATTCTTTCCCTCGTTGCCGGTTAACTCATTATTGCTGTCATTGCCGGTTAAGCGGCTAGTGCCCGTCCCGTCGGCAATTGTGCCTTTTTCAATACTGGCGGGCAAAGTATAACTGCTGAGTTGATAAGGCATAATGACGGTATCCACATCACTGCTCAAGCCCTTATCATCAATCTTATCGACGACGCCATAACCCAAATAGTAAGTATCATCGCCAGCCCCACCGATTAACACATCCGCCGCCAAATCCGCATCACCGCCATTCAATACATCATTGCCCGCACCGCCTTCCAAGGTATCCACGCCATCACCACCAAACAACGTATCGTTACCATCTTCACCGTATAAATGATCTTCATCATTTTCGCCCGACAAACGATCATCACCGATACCGCCTGACAAATCATCTTGCAAATTAGCACCAAACAAGGTGTCGTTACCATCCAAACCGTGCAGCACATCATTGACGGGTTTTGAGCCAATGGTCTCAAATAAGCCCGTAGCCTTATCGATTTTGGCGGCATTGAGAATGGCATCACCATAAATTTTCAACGGCGCATCACGCAACGTTCCCGCCGGAATACGCACATCACTCTGCAAGGTGACGTCTTCCTTATTGGTCATCACCAGAGGATCAATCACCAATTGCCGATAATTCACATCACTGCTATCAATCAGCGCGGTAATGATAAACGGCTGATTGCCATCATTTAGAAAATCATTTTGACCAGTCACGGTAAACGTTTGCGGTATCGCCCAATTTTGCGCCGTAAAACTCAAGGTAGGATGGCTAATAACGCCTTCCGTTAAATCACTACTGGTAAACGTCACTGCAACATCCCGCGTGGGTGCAGCGGCTAATTGCACACTAACGATTGCCGTATCGCCATTTTCGCCCGTCAACAGATCTGGCGTAGAAATAATAAACGCCGGATCAAGCGTCGGCTCAACAAGAGCCGTCGCTTTGCTCGTCATGGTTTCCAAATGTCTAAAACCATCGGTATAACTCGCCGTCACCGCAATCGCCTTACCCACATCCGCAGCAGTCAAAAAATAACTGTCTCCCGTGCCCAGCACGGTTTTGCCTGCTTTCCAAACATAACGCACTGCACCCAAACCATCTAAATCCGCCAGCGTATGAGATGCGGTTAAGGTTTGCCCTTGTGCTGGCGTTGCATCATCAATCAACACCTGACCTGTAGGTTTATCGTTCACATTCGCCACGGCGGGCGTGGCTTTGCTACTGACGCTTTCCTGCATATTAAAACCATCGGTATAACTGGCAAGCACGCTAATCGCTTTGCCGACATCTGTTTGTCTCAAGGTATAACGATCGCCACTGCCCAGCACCGTATTGCCCGTCTTCCAAACATAAGTCACCGTGCCCAAGCCATCTAAATCCGCCAGCGTATGAGTTATTGATAAGGTTTGTCCTTGAAGGGGCTTGATGGTATTGATGACCACATTACCTGTTGGCAAATCATTGACATTGGCAACCGACGAGCTTGCCGCACTACTCACACTTTCCAATTTGCCCAAACCATCGGTATAACTTGCCATCACGCTGATTGCTTTGCCCACATCGGCTTGTGTTAGCGCATAAGTCGACTGGCTCGCGCCTGAAATCGTCTGCCCATTACTGAGCCATTGATAGTGGATAGTCCCCAAGCCATTAACATCCGCTAAGGTGTTGTAGCCGGTTAACGTTTGATATTGCTGCGCTATGCCAGCAATCCCCACACTGCCGGTGGGCGCAGATTGTGGTGCGGCAATTATCAAATTTAGGCTGGCTTGCAGTTGCCCGCCTTTACCATCAAGCACCACATAATCCAACTGAACGGTGCCGGTAAAATCCGTATCGGGGACAAACTGCCACTGACTGTTGCTTAATTTCGTTAGCTCGCCGCTATCGGCTAACAGCCCGAAAACCCGCAGTGTGTCGTTATCGGGATCAGAAAAACCTTGAATGAGGGTGCTGTCGTTGAGGATATACGTTGTATTTTGTGCGCCGTTGGCTAAAACGGCGGTGGCACTGCCGATTGGGTTTTGATTGGTCATAATTAAAGATACCTGTGAAGAGGGGGTTATTCTTGTATAGCGTCGTAGGGTGCATAAGCGATAGCGTCATGCACCTTTAAGGTCGTTGGCGGATGACGCTATCGCTTATCCGCCCTACGCGGGCTGTAATTCTGGTTATTCATACGCGTTACTCGTTCCCAAGCCCCAGCTTGGGAACGAGGGTTATTATTTATCGCGTAATCGTCGTAATCACTTCGCCAAGATTATTACTGTCATCGCTCTCGGTGCTGTCGGTGATACTCAGTCCGCCGATATTGGTTGCGCCACGGCGCGTATAACTGACGGTGATTGCCCGCGTCAGGCTGGCACCGGCGGCGACATCGCCCAAGGCACAGCGATAACTGACTCCATCCGACACACAATCCGTCGGTACGGACAGGTAGTTTGTGCCACGCGGCGGAAAATAGAACAGCACGCTGGTGTTGCTGGCTGGGGCCTTGCCGGTATTGGTCACCGTAGCGGTATAGGTCATCGCTTGGTTTAAACTAACGCGGTCGGTGCTGGCACTCAACGTCGTCGCCAAGTCGGGCTTAAGGCCAATAACCAAACACTGACTGGCACGAACCAACCGAACAGGGAAAGCGCCGTTCCGGCTGTCGCTGTAGACATCGCCGTAACTGAAATCAACGCCCCAAGCGCTACCGGAATCACCCACGTAAGGCGAAGAAGACCAAAACGCATTACGAGGAGTGTTAGGAAACAACGTGGTGTTAATGGTAGGGCCAGGGTAGGCTTTAGTATAGTCAACCAATCGGGCGAGTTCGCTGGCGGTGGGTATCCGCCAATCGTTATAACCCGCCAAGGGGCTGGTCAGGCGTTGTGCTGCATCAAAAGCGTACGTGCTAGCCGAGCCGGAGCAGGTGCGACCGTTCCACGTTTGCCCAACCGAACAGCGTTGCCACATTAGACACGTAGCTTGATGGGTCACTGTGCCATCTTTATTATCGGTGAAGTCCGTGGTGAGCGAAGCCAGGCCAATACCCAACGACTGACTGGCACGAACCAACCGAACAGGGAAAGCGCTGTCCCGGATGCTGCCGCTGACATTGCCGTAACTGAAATAAACGAACCAAGCGTAACTGGCACTACCCACGTAAGGCGAAGAAGACCAAAACACATCACTAGGAGTGTTAGGAAATAGCTCCGTATTAATGGCAGGATAATAATTATCCCGCTCGACAATCGTTTGTAATTCCGCAATATTCGGCAGCCGCCAGTCGCTGTAACCGGCAAAGTTGGCGGTCTGTTGTATCGCATTGTAGTAACTGTAGGTTTGGGCTGTGCCGGAGCAAGTCGTCCCCGTCCAAGTTTGCCCTAAACTACAACGCATCCACGTTAAGCCGGTCTTTTGATGCGTGACCGTGCCATCGCCGTTGTCGGTGAAATCGCTGGTCGGCGTATCTTGTGCAAAAAGAGGTGTCGCAAAAGCCAATAAAAAAACAAAGAACAACAAGAGGTTGGAGAAAAGGCGTGTAGGACGTTTCATGTGTTTTTTCCAAGAAGCCAAGTGAGAGAATGGGGCAAGCCCGCTGTCATTAAGACGCGATTAGGAATTTCCGAATTGCCCGCCTTTTAGGTTTTATTCTAACGTATTAATTTTATTTTGGCTTATGCAAAATAAGGATTTTGCGATAACACTCACGCTTATCCCTTTATTGCGAATAAAAATAATCCGGTGCTGGTTTAAATCCGTTATTTGGCGCTATGTGAATCGTAGCTCACCTAGGGCGGATAAGCGATAGCGTCATCCGCCATAAAGGTGTAAGGCGGAGTCACGCAAGCAATCCACCATCGCTGTTCATTAAATAGCCGTTTGCTGCGAAACCGCAGCTACCCACGCACGGGGACAGCGTGAATAGGCTATGTGCAGCGCAGACACCAACAGTAGGCGCTTTAGGCGAAGCCTGCACTGTGACTATTGGCAGCTTGCCTAAGTTATGCCATGCTCATTCCTTGGTAGCCGAAGATATTATTTCTCGTTTAAATAGAGATCTAGTACGGTTTTGGTGCGGATGTTATTTTGACGCATACGCATAACCAAATTCATAAACAATTCACGCAACACAAAATAACCTTTGTCTGGATATTTTTCCATGAAGCTAAGCATTTGAGTGCCGTCTACTTTGGCCACTTCGCATTCGGTTACCGCGACTACTTCGGCGCTACGTGGTTCGCCATCAAACATGGATAATTCACCAAAGAAATCGTCTTTTGATAATTTAGCTAAGGAGGGAACGACTTTTCCACTGGTGTCGTTAATATGGATACTGACTTGTACTTCACCTTCTAAAATAAAATAAACCTCTTGGCTGATTTCATTCTCTCGTAAGATGACATCTTTGGGCTTAAACTTTAGCTTGCTATAAGGTACTGTATTGTTGAAATCTGGATCATTTAGTAAATGG
The DNA here is from genome assembly GCA_903945375.1 of uncultured Methylococcaceae bacterium. Taxonomy (GTDB): domain Bacteria; phylum Pseudomonadota; class Gammaproteobacteria; order Methylococcales; family Methylomonadaceae; genus Methylovulum. The sequence continues at coordinate 34,935 of CAJAVP010000031.1, forward strand.
ATTAAATTTATCATGAGAGTATTCGCTCGTGCAGAGGTAGAGGTGATAGGATTTCCTTGTTGCTTGCATGGCAACGGCTGAAAATTATAGCCCAATTAACTTAGAAACCCTTATCAAAAACAATCCACAATGTCATCAAAGTATGTTAAAACAACTGTAACTTATTGATGCTTGGTCGTCAGTGCGTACATCTGTAACTAATTAAATTGACGAGAAGACAACATTTTCCACAAATTAATGGCTATGAAAAATCAGAATATCAATTATCAGCTAGAAAAGCTCACCGAAATCGGTGTTGCGTTATCCTCCGAGATCAACGTAAGTTTGTTGTTAGAGAAAATTGTTCTAGGCGCAAAACAAATTACGAATGCCGATGGCGGCACGTTATACCGTATCTATGGCGATGTGATTAAAATGGAAATTGTGCATTCCGATAGTTTAGGGATACGGTTAGGGGGGAGTTCAGGGCAACCCGCCAATATGCCGACCATTCCGTTGTATTTAGCTGATGGCACACCCAATTTAAAAAATGTCGTCAGTTATTCATTTCACAATAACAAAACGGTTAATATTGATGACGCATATAATGATCAAGTGTTTGATTTTTCAGGCACTAAACATTTTGATGCACAAAATCATTACCACTCTAAATCGTTTCTAGCGGTGCCGATGCGTAGTCACGAAGGTGACATCATCGGTATGCTACAACTGATTAATGCGATAGATAAAGCGGATGGTCAAGTGATTGCTTTTGATGCAATCGCTCAAAATTTGACTGAGGCTTTAGCATCACAAGCCGCGATTGTATTAACTAAACAGCGTTTAATTGCCGATTTAGGAGGATTATTCGAGTCTTTGGTGCAACTGATTGCAACGGCGATTGACGATAAATCACCGCACACTGGCGGACATTGTCGCCGTGTGCCTGAATTGACAATGATGTTAGCGGAGGCGGCGCATGAAACGCAGCATGGCTATCTAAAAGATTTTGTCATGACTGATGCGGATCGCTATGAGTTGAAAATAGCGGGTTGGTTACATGATTGTGGCAAGATAACGACACCGGAATATGTCATTGAAAAAGCCACTAAGCTGCAAACTATTTTTGACCGAATTGAGTTGATTGAAACGCGCGTGGAAGTATTAAAGCGCGATTATGAGATTGTTATGCTTAAACAGCAAATGGCGGCGTTAGCAAAGGGTGAATTGCCAGATACGGCAATTGTCGATACTTTTCAAACGGCGATGGCTCAACTGGATGATGATTTGGTTTTTCTTCGGCGTGTGAATATCGGCGGGGAGTTTATGATGCCTGAAGATTTACAACGCATAGGTACAATTGCCGGTCAATCTTGGCAGTTTATGGGTAAGTCAACCTCCTTGTTGACGGATGAGGAAATGTATAATTTAAACATTTCGCGCGGCACACTGACCAATGAAGAGCGCGAAATCATTAACCACCATATAACGTCGACAATCAATATGCTGGAAAAAATCACCTTTCCCAAGCATTTAAAAAATGTGCCGGAATACGCAGGCGGGCATCATGAGAAAATGGATGGTACGGGCTATCCTAAAGGACTGAATCGTGAACAAATGTCGATTCAAGCCCGCTCTATGGCTATCGCCGATATTTTTGAAGCCTTAACGGCTAAAGACCGTCCTTATAAACTCGGTAAGAAGTTATCAGAGGCACTCGCAATTTTACAAAGAATGAAAGACACTCAGCATATTGATCCGGATTTGTTCGATGCGTTTATGAATGCCAAGGTATATAAGCGTTATGCCGACCAGTTTTTGGACGATTATCAAAAAGATGTGGATTAGTCATCACGCGCTGTAAATCAAGCGTCCACTCTGTAAGGTATGAGTCACTTTGCCTTTGAAGGTGTGTCCCCAAAAAGGGGTATTGACCCCTTGGCTTTTCCAATTGCACGCATTGACTTGCCATTCTTGATCGGGATTAAAAATACAAATATCTGCCGCGTGTCCGGGGGTTAATGTGCCGATAGGCAAGCCTAAAATACGGGCAGGATGCTGACTGATCGCCGCAATGCCTTGTTCAAGCGTAATCGCATGTTGAGCTACGAGCTTTAGCATTAAGGGTAATAGTGTTTCTAAGGCTGAAACACCGGGCTCGGTTTCTGGAAATGCGCCTAATTTGGCATCAATATCATGCGGTTGATGATCAGAACAAATAGTGCTGATAGTGCCGCCTGCTAAGCCTTGCCGTAAGTATTGTTTGTCCGCTTCGGTGCGTAGTGGCGGCAAGACGTGATAAGCACTGTCAAACGGTGCCATATCGTTTTCGGATAAATGCAGTTGATGAATAGCGACATCGGCACTGACATTCATGCCATATTTGATAGCCTGATGGATTTTAATGACGGAGCGTTTGCAGCTGATTTGACCAAAATGGACGCGGCAGCGGGTCAATTCAGCCAGCTCAAGACATTGGTCTAAGGCAATGGTTTCAGCCGCATCCGGGATGCTGGGTAAGCCATAACGGGTTGCGACCACCCCTTCATGAGCACAACCTTTTGTGCCTAGCCAAAAGTCATTGGGGCGAAACATCAAAGGCAGATCATGGCTGGCAGCGTATTCCATGGCACGTCTTAAAATCAGCAAGTTTTTAATAGGCTGATTGCCATTACCAACAGCAATACAACCGGCTTGCTTTAAGGCTAGCATGGAGCTTAACTCTGAACCTTCTAGTTTTTGAGTTAGTGCGCCGATGGGATAAATTTGGGGATAATCGGCCTTAATCGCCAATTCCTTGATCAACTCAGCGACGGCTGGTGAGTCAATGACAGGTTTAGTATCTGGATGTACGCATAACGAGGTAATACCCCCTCGTGCGGCGGCTTGTGTTTCACTTTTAATGGTTGCTTTGCGACTTTGACCGGGCTCACGTAAGCGGGTACTGAGGTCGATAAAGCCCGGGCAGACGATTTGTCCCGTGGCATCTAAGGTTTTTTCTGCGACAAAGTGTTCCGGTTCATGACCAATGGCGATAATTTTTCCTCCCGCAATATAAACCGGTGCGATTTTGTCGGTTTCGTTGGCAGGGTCAATCACTCGACCGTTTTTAATGACCAGTTTCATGCTTGTACTCCCTGTGGCTGCATCGCCATCGACATAATCGCCATGCGTACGGCGATACCGTTACTGACTTGTTTGAGAATGACGGATTGTGGGCCATCGGCCACTTTAGAGTCTATTTCAACTCCGCGATTGATAGGGCCGGGGTGCATGACAATCGCGTCGGGTTTGGCGATTTTTAGTTTGCTTTCGGTTAAGCCAAAACACTTGAAATATTCACTTTCGCTAGGCAGCAGGGCAGAGGTCATGCGTTCTTTTTGTAAGCGTAGCATAATGATCACATCAATATCTTGTAGCCCATCAGCGAGGCTGTGGCTGACATTAACGCCCAGCGATTGGACATGAGCGGGTAGTAGGGTTTTAGGGGCAATCACACGAACTTCCGCCGCGCCTAGGGTGTTTAATGCCTGAATTTGTGAGCGAGCAACGCGTGAATGCAAAATATCGCCAATAATGGCGACGCGCAGTGGAGCAAAGTCTTTTTTTATTTGCCGGATAGTGAACATGTCCAACATGGCTTGTGTGGGGTGAGCATGTTGACCGTCACCGGCATTAATCACGCTGATATGCGGTGCAGTGTGCTGGGCGATGAAGTGTGCGGCACCGCTGATGCCATGCCGGACAACAAACATGTCAACAAACATGGCTTCTAGGTTGCGTATGGTATCGAGCAGGCTTTCGCCTTTTGAGGTCGAGGAGGTGGCAATACTCATACTGAGAACATCGGCGGATAAACGTTTGGCGGCGAGTTCAAATGTGGTACGGGTGCGCGTGCTGTTTTCAAAAAAGAGGTTGACGATGGTTTTGCCGCGCAGTAACGGAACTTTTTTGATTTGTTGGTCTGTCATGCCGACGAAGGATTCAGCCGTATCGAGAATTTCGGTGAGCAGTGCTTTACTGAGTCCTTCGATGCTTATAAAGTGCTTGAGTCGGCCTTCGGCGTTCAATTGCAGATTGTCAGTCATGGTTTTGGTCTTGGGGCAGTGGGACTAATTGAATCACGAGTGGGTCAGGGCCAAGTAATTTAATGCGCTGGTTTGCACTTAAGGTAATGCGAGCCCCTACGCAATCAGGCGCAAAGGGGATTTGTTTGCCATCACGTTCGACTAAAACCCCCAGTAGGATTTGGTTAGGACGACCGTAATCAAAAATTTCATTCAGTGCCGCACGAACGGTGCGCCCGGTGTGAAAGACATCATCAATCAGGATAATATCTCGTCCATCGATATGGGCAGGGATGCTACTAGGTTTTACATGCGGATGCACTCCAATTTGCGAGAAATCATCGCGATAAAAGGAAATATCTAATAAACCCAGGGGCTCTTTAATTTTGAGTCGTTGATGCAAGGGCTCTGCAATCCAAACGCCACCTGTGCGTATGCCGATCATAAGCGGATTAGTCATGTTTCGTGCTTTGATCGCTTGTTTGAGTTCGTTTTCGAGGTTGTCTAGTAAGTTATTAATGGGTAACACGGTGTTCCTTTTGATGAGTAGTATTTAACCAAGTTTGCAAAATAAGTTGGGCAGCGAGTTGGTCTTGAACAGCCCAAAGTTTAGTCGCTCGAGTGTGGAGGTCATCAAACAATAATTGTTTGGCCTCAAAAGTGGATAAGGTTTCATCTTGCTGATAAACCGGCAAGTTAAATCGCCCTGCCAATTGGCGGCAAAATTTCAGCATTCGCGGGGTGATAGGGTTATCGCTCCCATCCTCTTGCCGGGATATTCCAACGACCAGTCCCACCGGTTGCCATTCCTGGATCAATCGAGCAATCCCTTGCCAGTCGGGATTCTGTTGTATCGACCGCAGTGTTTGTAATGGACTGGCACTGCTTGTCGCCGTTTGGCCGACGGCAACGCCTATTTTTTTGTTGCCAAAGTCAAAACCTAAATAGGTATCGCCAGAATGGCTTGGGTAAAGCGGATCTCTTTTAACCATGTCCGGCAGATGTCGTCAATTTGTTAATATCAATGCCAATTTGACCGGCCGCCGCAGTCCAGCGTTGGCTAATTGGCGTATCAAACAAGACTTTACGACCAAATGGCGTGGTTAGCCAGGCGTTTTCAATCATTTCTTTTTCTAATTGCCCTTGTCCCCAGCCGGCATAGCCAAGTGCGACTAAGTAATTTTTGGGGCCTTCACCAATGGCAATGGCTTCCAAGACATCACGAGATGTCGTCAAGGCAATATCTTCGGAAACAATCATGCTGGCATTCCAGTTTCCGCCCGGCGTGTGTAATACAAAACCGCGCTCTTGCTGTACGGGGCCACCGGAGTAAACCGGTGCTTCGGCGGCAATTAAGGATTTAACCGAAATATTCATTTGGGCAAAAATTTCGCCAAGTTTCATGTCCACCGGTTTATTGATAACAATGCCTAGCGCACCTTCTTTGTTGTGTTGGCAAAGAAAGGTGACCGTGTGCGAAAAAATAGGGTCAGCCAAGCTGGGCATGGCAATAATAAACTGGTTGTTTAAGTAAGTTGCATCGTTCATGAATCGTGAAATCATAAGTTAACGGGCGGTCATTGATTCATCAGAAAATTTCCAGATTCTGGTAATACCCAAAATCTTTGGGTTCAGTTCTTTAAGTAAATCTAATGGTAATGGGGGGAATGGAGCACTCATTCGGACAATTTGTTTGGCGGCCTCATCCAATGCTGGTGTGCCAGATGAGCGTTTAATAATCATATCGTGCAAGCTGCCATCGGCATTGATAGTGACATCCATGATTAACGTACCTGAAAAATTCTTTTTGGCAGCAACTTCTGGATAATTTAAATTGCCGACTCGCTCCACTTTGTTTTCCCAATCTTTTAAGTATTGGGCGGCTACGTATTTATGGGCGCTGATTTCAGAAACAAAGGTGATATTGGATTTTTCTGAGCTGATTTCATGCTGTCTAATTTCAGAGCCTAATTGTGCTAATTGTTGTTGTAATAGTTCTGGATTCAAGTGTGGTTTTTCTTTTTTGTCTGTCTCAGGATTCGCTTTTTTGGTGGTATGAGTCTTCTGTGGCGATTTGGCTTGCGTGGTGACTCGTTGCAAGGTTTTCAGTACATGCTCTTGTTGCGGTGGTGCTGATGGGTTTGTTCTATGGCTAGGTAGCTTTTGGGTTGGCGGTTTTGGGGTGTGATTGTTATCGCCTGCTCCTATTTGATTTTCGGGGGCCAAAAACTTAGCTTTTTCAGGGGCTTTTGGGGCGGGCGTATTGACCAAGGTAACGTCAATGGATCGCGTAAATTGCTCAGGAATTGGTGAGCTAAAATTAATACCCAAAATAAAGACAACATGCACCAATGCCGCTACAAAAAGCGAAATCAGCAAGCTGTCGTTGCTAGAGAGTGGATGGGCTGGGTTAAATTTGCTCGAGTTCGTCATACGGGCTAGGTTACTAGAGTTGCAACACGGCTTCGATATTATCTAACAACTGTCCACAAATATTAAGCCCGAACTGCTTATCCAGTTCTTGGACGCAGGTGGGGCTGGTTACGTTAATTTCAGTTAGCTTATCACCAATAACGTCGATACCGACAAACACTAAGCCTTTTTCCCGTAAGGTAGGGCCAACTTGATTGGCGATCCAGCGATCTTGTTCCGTTAATGGACGGCCTTCAGCGCGACCACCGGCGGCTAGATTGCCACGGCTCTCACCATCGGCGGGAATACGTGCTAAACAATAGGGGACAGGTTCGCCATTGATAACCAAAATGCGTTTGTCGCCATCTTTGATGGCGGGTAAATATTGCTGTGCCATCACAAAACGCGTGTTGTAATGCGTCATGGTTTCCAAAATAACGCTAAGATTAGGGTCATTTTGACGTAGATGAAAAATAGACGAGCCACCCATGCCATCAAGCGGCTTTAAAATGATTTCACCTTGTTCTGCCAGAAATTGTCTAATTCTGTCCGGTTCTCGCGCTACGAGGGTTTCAGCACAACATGGGGCAAACCAAGCCGTAAACAATTTTTCGTTAGCATCACGTAAGGATTGCGGTTTGTTTACGATGTAAACGCCGTGGTTTTCTGCTCGCTCCAGTATATAGGTTGCGTAAATATATTCTTGGTTAAACGGCGGATCTTTACGCATGAGGATGACATTTAGTTCCTCTAAGGCAATGTCCTGCGTACTGACAAACTCGTACCAGTGTTGGTTGTCTCGTTGCACCTTAAGGGTTCGTGTGCGAGCGAAAGCAACGCCATTACGGAGGTACAAATCGTTAAGTTCCATGTAATGTAGCTCCCAACCTCGTGCTTGAGCGGCTAGTAACATGGCAAAACTGGTGTCTTTCTTGATGTTGATATGAGCTATGGAATCCATAACTATGCCGAGCTTAATGTGCATTCTGCTTCCTTATCTAATCGATGCGTTGGGTTCATTTTATAGATTGTTGTTTACCTTGAAAAGAATTTTTGGTATAAAGCTGGGCTATTTTGAATCTAGGTATTTCGTAGAGAGGTTAATTATGTCCCGAGTCTGTCAGGTCACAGGAAAGCATCCTGTGGTAGGTAACAACGTATCACACGCTAATAACAAAACAAAAAGACGTTTTCTTCCCAACTTGCATCATCACAGGTTTTGGGTTGAAAGTGAGAACCGCTGGGTTCGCTTAAGAGTATCTGCTAAAGGAATGCGGGTTATTGATAAAAGAGGCATAGACGCTGTTCTAGCGGATTTGCGTAATAATGGTTTTAACGGTTAATTAAGGGTAAACAAACATGCGCGATAAAATTAAATTAATCTCTACTGAAGGCACAGGCCATTTTTACACCACAACAAAAAACAAAAAAACTATGCCGGAAAAAATGGAGATCAAAAAATTTGATCCCGTCGTACGCCGTCATGTCATGTATAAAGAAGCTAAAATCAAATAATAAACTAATCGCAATTTTGCCAAGCATCTTTGTAGATTTTGTTTTTTCAATCTAAGTTCACGTCTCGTTTTAACTCGGCAGTATAGCCGTTGAGTCAATCTTGAGTTGTTCATTATGGGCGCGGGTGATTGCTCGTGCTCTTGGTGAATAGCTGAGCATTTTGTGTGCTTCCTCCCCTCATTGCTATGTATTCATTCCAACGTTGCAGTCTTTTTAAGATTAGTTGAGACTGTTTCGCCTGTTTTTGTCATTGTTTTTTTTAATTCTGTTAAGTGCGTCAAGTTTATTAAAAAGTTACCGATAATACAGTGAACGTATTTCTTCAGTCACACGTCTTAATTGGCAGAAATACACAACGCCGATCTACCCGTTGGGAACAAGGTAGATTGCAAACCGGCTAATTATGACTGGGTAAGCTCCCAGCGCAACTTGAGAGATTTCTGCTAATAACACTTCTGGAGAGGGCATTACTAATACCGGCTTGCTTCTTTTAAAAACTCACTGTTTTTTAGAGGGGGTGAGAACCATGAAAAAGCTAAACCGAACCCTAGGTAACGCCATGAGAAGACCTTTTGATGAGGCCAAATTTTATGGATACTTTGGCATAATGGTCGTCATAACGACTTTTTACACTATCTTTTTTAGTTAAAGGCAACAGAATACGGCAAGGAATGAAAAATAGCTTTGCCGTATTATGATTATTCTGCGAATCCACTTTAACAGTATTGACCCGCGCACCAAGCCGATGACCAGGCCCATTGAAAGTTATAGCCACCCAACCAACCGGTCACGTCTAATACTTCTCCCACAAAATAAAGTCCAGGTATGGTTTTGCTTTCCATGGTTTTTGATGAAATCGCATCACAATCCACACCGCCTAGAGTTACTTCAGCGGTACGATAACCTTCTGTTCCATTTGGTTTGAGTGTCCAATGTTGTAATTGTGTCACTATCATTTGAAGTTGGCGTTCTGAGCAGTCTAATAACGAGCAGTCTAATAATGAATCTTCCAGCAAACAGTTGAGTAGTCGCTTGGGTAAATACATATCCAATTGATTTTTTATAGTCTGCTTGTGCTTATTTAAGCGATTGATTTTGAGTTGCTCTAGTAAATCCATGTGTGGCAGCAAGTTGATGCTAATTTCTTCACCAGGGTGCCAATAAGAAGAAAGTTGTAATACCGCAGGCCCACTCAAACCACGATGTGTAAAGAGCATGTTTTCAACAAATTGCATTCGTGAGTTACTCATTTTTGTCAAAACCGCTATGCCAGATAAAACAGATAATTTGTTTTTGTCTAATGGTTGTAAGGTGAAAGGTACTAATCCTGCTCGTGTCGGAATCACATTGATGTTGAATTGGGCGGCAATTTGATAGCCCAGTGGCGTCGCGCCCATTTTTGGAATGGATAAACCACCCGTTGCGACAACTAGCGAATGACCGCTTACACTGCCATGATGTGTGATTAAATGGAACAGTCCCCCGTTATTATCGAGTTGTTTAATTGGTGTATTCAATTTTATAACGACGCCAACCGCCGCGCATTCTGCAAGCAGCATATTTAAAATATCTTTAGCACTATCATTACAAAAAAGCTGCCCGTGCTCCCGCTCATGGAAGGCAATTCCGTGACGTTCAATCATTGCTAAAAAATCCCACTGTGTAAATCGACTTAATGCGGACTTGCAAAAATGTGGGTTGTTAGACAGATAGTTATCAGGGGATATAGCATAATTCGTGAAATTGCAGCGTCCACCACCCGACATTAAAATTTTTTTACCTGGCTTATTGGCGTGGTCTATAACTAAAACAGAACGACCACGTTTGCCTGCTTCAATCGCACACATGAGCCCTGATGCGCCAGCCCCGATAATAATGACATCCCAATGCTTCATGATTTAGACTCGAAAATTAAATGCTCAACTATACTATAATAAGCGGTAGGAAAAATGAGTTACGTATCGGAATACTTGCTCTAAAGTTATGTGAAGAATGAAGAAAAATAAACCTAAAGTTTTGTAGAACGATTAAAATGATGAGAGGGCGACTTTTTTCTACATAACAATATCCTTATTTCTGAAAATGGTTATAAATTCAACTACTCAATGAAATTTCTATAATCTGAGAATTCAAGCAATGGCAAGCCAATCTGTATCTATAGATCAATGTTTTTTCTGGGCAACTGAAATTACGCGTTGCCATGATTACCAAACACTAACACCGGTTTTTATCGATTTGCTAAAAGGATTTAGCTGGGTTGAGTCAGCTTGCGCCTACGAAATTTACGGTGATATGAAAAAAAGATCAACGGATAAGGCTGATAATAATCAAATGATGATTACTCGGTTACCTTTGGATTTAGGCGCAGATGATACCGAAAACGCATGTCCACTATTGATCAATAGAGAGTTACCGAAAGACGTTGAAATCATTACCGATCATGATAAAAGCCAAGCGATTTTACCTATTTCGACAGATACAGGTCCTGATCGAGCTATTATTTTGGAAGGCAGTTTTGATGATGAAGCCGTTCATTTACTTGGAAACCTATTAAAGCTTTTTCACAACCAAATTATTATCCATGATCATAAAGATAGGGATGTTTTAACACGATTACCCAACCGTCAATCGCTGGATGCCCGTTTGATGGAAGTCTGTGAATATTATCAAAAAGCCAAGCTAACAGTGAACTCAGAGGGTAAAATGTCTTGGATTGCTATTCTGGATATTGATCATTTTAAAGCGGTAAATGATAATTTTGGTCATCTCTATGGTGATGAGGTGTTACTGCATTTCAGCCAATTAATGAAGAACAAATTCCGTTATATAGATTTCTTGTTTCGCTATGGCGGTGAAGAATTTGTAGTGATTTTGAATAAAGCCAGTAGAATCGAAGCAGAAAAATGCTTTGATCGCTTTCGACAAGCCGTAGCCGATTACAAGTTTCCTTTAGTAGGGACAGTGACGGTCAGTATCGGCTTTACCTGCGTACAAGAACAACACGTTTTGCCTGTAACGCTACTTGATAGAGCCGATAAAGCACTTTACTACGCCAAAGAAAATGGCAGAAATCAAGTCATCTTATTTGAAGACATGATGGCTTCACAAGGTGAAGGCGATGATAGTCTGGGTGATATTGAGTTATTTTGATAGCTAACAAACAAACTATCCGCGCCATTATTTTCAGTAATCACAGTGATCGTTAAGTGAGGCAAAACCTAGACTGCGAGACACTCTTAAGCCCTCATATTCTAATTTAATGGTGCAGGGAATCTTTTTCCCCGTTAATGTTAAAGTTTTGTACCAATTGCCATTGGCTTGAGGCAATATTTTTACGGGTGTATTGATTGTATTACCCATTAAATCTTTAACACTCATCACAAGCGTTGCTTGGATAACGGCTTTTTGAGCCTCTGTCAGTCCCGACCTATAACTCAGCGTTCCTGCTAGATTTAGTTTGCCGTTTTTTAATTGCGCTCCCGTTAATTGGAGTTGACTAATATTTTTAGTACTACTCTCGCGTGCAGGCCAAACCTGAACAATCGTTCTAACCGGGCTTGAAGAAACGTCTCTATCGGTTTCGTGGGCATAAATATTCAGCAAATAGGATTTGTTCGCTTGGGTTACGCTCGGTGACCAGATGAAATCACTGGTGGGTAACTTAGTCACGTTATCGAGATAAACAGCAGAAAACGAATAACCCACAGGTGCTGTGCCATGTAGATCAAAACTATTGGTCTCCGCGTCATAGACTTTGATGGGGATGACCAAAGGGGCTTCACCTACGGTGATGTCCCACTTACTATTAATCGAACGGATAACCGGTTTGGTATTAACTGGCTCAATAGGATCGGTATCGTCATCTGAATCGCTGTCGTCTTCGTCTTCGGGGTCTGGATCAACAGGATTGACAACAACAGGATGCAGAAAGTTTTTCAGTCCAGCTAATCCCCCTTGCTCAAAAGCAGCTAGTATTCCCGATTTAAAACCGTACCCATAATTGTCATTATGACAACTGGTACAACCCGAGGCGCTAGTAGGTGCAACATAAGCTGGATAAGACCAAGCATCAGAAGCTATCCATAAGCTAAGCCCCCCTGCTAAAACAACAACTGGAAATCGTGTATTCATAATCAAAATTCTCCGCAATAAACTGATGAAATAAAGGTTCTTAATCTAACCCGCCCACTGCTTTAAAACCGACACCATTTTTTGAGTCGCTTGATAATCTGTCCCCGACCATAATAATTTTCCATCCGGCTTTAAAATAACAAAATAGGGTAAACCGACTTTAAGTTGTCGATATTCTGGAGAAGAGCGGAATTTCTCAAATTCAGGCTCTTTATCGACCAACTTAACGGCAATTGCATTATGACGCAACGCCTCGTTTAAGCGTGGATTTTTGGCCGTTTCTGCTTTAAACGCAATACAATTAGCACACCAACTCGCATAAAAATCGATAAAAATCGGTTTGCCTGTTTCAAGGGCTATTTTTTGTGCTTCCATATAGTTTTTATGCCACGTAATGCCCGCATCTTCCTGAATAGCCGGCGTAACACTCAGATTCTGGTTTTCAACATTCGAGGTGTTTGCTTGCAAATGATTCACCAAAGGAATTTGTCCTAAACCTTGGACGACTAGCCACACGCCTACAATAAGTCCCATTAAGCCGCAAAACTGATAAATTTTTTGATTCGGTTGTGGGGCTTGAGGCAATAACGTCAAAATTTGGCAATGCACCACGGCAATCCAAATGGCAAACATGCCAAAAGCCAACATTAAAGTGGTTGTCGATTCAACGCCTAATACCCCCAAACCCTTGTCAAAATAGCTGTAGGCAAAATACAAAATGACAAAACCGAAAGCGTATTTGATTTTGTTCATCCAATAACCCGCCTTAGGCATTTTTTTAAACTTTAATACGCTCACAATGAAAAACGGTACGCCTACACCTGCACCAAAACCCGCCATCATGACGCTACCCTCGGTAGCAATCCCTAAGCGATCCCAAAACGTTAACTGTTGGTTTAGCATTTCCAATGCAGCGGCTTTATCGGCAATATTGTCGGCAACTTGCAATAACAAAGCAAAGACAATAGGGCCCACGCAAGGCGATATTACCAGTCCTGCAACTGTTCCCATCAGCCAAGTACCGACTAAGCCGTTAATTTGCGAAGAACGTTGATCCAAGCTGTAAACCTCATTTTGCATCAAACCGAGCTCATAAAAACCTAACAAAGCCAGTGCAAAAAAAGCAAAAAAAGCCGAAAATCCCAAATTGACCCAAGCCGATTGCATAACGCTATTAAAAGCACCGCCAGTCATTCCGGCAATTAAACCCAATAATGTATAAGTGCCTATTATGCCAAGCAAATAGACGAATGCGTGGTGCTTTTCTTGTTTGGCAATGCCATTAGCACGCTTAACAATAAACATAGATGTAATCGGTAGCATTGGATAAACGCATGGCGTAGCCACTGATAATAATCCCGCAAGAAACATTAAACTAAATAGCATAACGGTATGATCTTGATGGTTTTTGAATAGTGTCAGTAAACTATCCATAACGCTTACTGAAGATTCGTTATTGCTGGCGGCTTCAATAATCGCCAAGGGGGGTAAAGGTAACTCAAGCCTTACTGTTTGCGGGCGATAGCAGACATGCGTTAAATCATTACATAACTGGTATTTGACAGCTAAGGGTTGCTGGTGATGTTGAATCGGTTTATCGCCAGTTTGAGTTAAAGTAAAAACAAATTCACCTCGCCCACGTAATACTTGCGCTTTGACTAAATCATCATAATTGCCTGCTGGTGGTTGTAATGACTGAATAGTCAATCCCATTATGGGCAGTTGAGCATCCGTATCGAAACTTACAGGAATATAAATATTTTCATCACCGGCGTTTAAATAAGCATGATGGTCTTGAGGGATACTTAAACTAATCTGATACTGAGCAGGCCATTCCCCTGGCGTTAGTGACGATAGCGCTAATTGTGCTTTTGGGGTATCCGCTAAAGCACTTACACTCATCAGCAGCCAAAGCCATATCATCACACTGATTGTCTTCATTACTACACTCCTAAAAGTCGGTTGTTATGTTTAATGAGTTGTCATTAAAATTTTAAGTTGAAGTTGAATGATAGCGCGGTGATTGAAGGATTCGATTCCAGCCAGCAACTTCAATGGATGTAATGGTTTTAAGTGCCTCAGTTCCTTGCTTAACGTCCGCCAAATGTAATCCTACTGTCTAGCAGCGCCTCAGTAATTAGTGCGCTAATTAGAAATCTCATTGTTATCATGATTATTTTTGGGCTAATAATTCAGTGATTTTTTGTTCCAACCCATGAATATCTTCACTGCTAAAACCATGATGAATTTGCTGTACCACACCGTGTTTATCAATAATAAAAGAACTTGGCATCGACTCCACGACATAGAGATCAGCCCAGTCGCCTTTACTGTCGCGTAGAACGGTAAAATCCACTGGAATGTCTTTAATAAAGCGTTCTGCTTTGGCTTTATCTTCATCCAGATTCACGGCAATAACTTCAAAGCCTTGGGCTTTTAGTTTTTTATGTAAGGAATTGAGTAAAGGAAACGAGGTACGACATGGCGCACACCAAGAGGCCCAAAAATCCAGATAAACCACTTTGCCGGTAAATGCCTGTAAAGTCGTCGATTGATCTTGTTGTAAGCTAGGCAAGGTAAATTGCGGCGCAGATTCGCCAACATCGGTGGCGTGGGCGGTAGCAATGCCTAATGTGGTTATGAGGAAGAATACGATAGTTTGATAGTTCATGTGGCCGCTCGGTTAGATTCAAATTTCCGAACACACAAAGCAGGATACATGCCAGTGTAGATATATGCCGCACTAGATATAAAAATTTCTTTTATATCAGTAGCTTAAATAGAGGCTCTTCGAGCGGTCACAGTTGTTTTAACCGTGTCATGTATGCAATTTTTGTTTGCACACATGATGTGTCATCGCAAATTTTGCAGAGTTGTTGGTTTTTTCTGCCCGTCTGATGGGTCTTATCTACACAAACCCTCTGGCAGGGATTATTGGAATGGCGGTATGAATAGGAGCGGGAGTGGCTTTAGCCGCGATTGTCGTGGATAAAGCCACTCCCACTTGTGTTAGGACATTTACATTTCTAAGTCATGTTGAAAAACACCATAACCTTTACAACCACAATGAACAATGTTGTTAGGGTTTTATGTCTTCTAGGCTAGCGGTGTTATTGGGTAATTCTTCTGGCTTATTTTCTTCTGGTTTATTTTCTTCTACGCTGGCGGCTGGCGGCATATTTGTTTCAGGAGCACGGACAAAAAGCACTTGATCCGGCAAATCGTCGGTGTTCTTTAAGGCTTCTTGTAGCACATTATCTTGTTCATAAATATCAGGATAAAAAATAAGCGTGTTATCTTGATCAAAATAAGCGGTGGTGTAAAAAAATAAGACGGGGATGGATTTTTTCAATATGACACGCTGCATTTTGGGTGATTGCATGGCGTGGTGGATGCTATCTTTATCCCAACCTTTTTGATTTTTAAGTACAAATTCCGCCAAGGTCTCTGGATTGGAAACACGCACACAACCATGACTAAAGTCTCGGCGTGAACGGCTAAATAATGCGTTGGAAGGCGTATCGTGCATATACACATCATTTTTGTTAGGAAATAAGAATTTTACTTTGCCTAAGGCATTCTTTTTTCCAGGACGCTGGCGTATGCGTACCGTGCCTTGTTTAAGCTGGCTAATGGTGGCTTCTGAAAAGGTATTGATGCCATTACTAGAAACCAATTCCATGTTTTCTTTATTAAGATAATTGCCATTTTGATTTAACTTAGGAATGATTTCGTTTTTAACAATGTTATACGGCACATTCCAATACGGTGAAAAATCAATAAAACTCATATTAGCCATTAATACCGGCGTTTGGTTTTTCATCGCTTTACCCACCACGACACGCATTGTGGTGACATTGGCATTTGGATCATTGATATTGTCAAAAGCCCAAAGCTGGAAAGCGGGGATGTTGACAATAATTGAGGGCTCAGAACTCAGCTCCGGTAGCCAGCGTAAACGTTCCATTGCTAATTCAATTTGCGCCAGTCGTTGCGCTAAGGGCTGATTGAGTTCAGCAATCGTTGTTTTTCCCATAGTTCCATCGGTGGCTAAGCCGTGTCGGTGCTGAAATTTTTTGATGCCGTTGGCCAGCTTGTCCGTGTAATGTGTGAATTTTGAATTTTCCTCTTTAGGTAAATCGCCCAATGCGATAAGTAACGCTTGCATTTGTTCGGCTTGCGGAAATGGCTCACCGACACGAATGGGTTTTTGGATGCTGAGTTGGAACGCTTGGGTTTTTGATGCTAATTCCCGGTATTGTGCTAATGCAGTTTTAAGTTGCTGATACTGGTGTAATTTAGGTTCAACCTGATGGGGTAATTCGCTGACTGTTTGCTGATTTAACTGCGTATAAATTAAGCTTGGCAAGTCAATAAGTTTTTTTTCTCTAAGCTTTAACTCGAAATTAATGCCTTGAGGGTCGACGCGCCCATAATGCAAATCGTGTAAATAGCGCAATAACGATAAACTTAACGCGGTATCAAAATTTGCGAACTCTTTATACGCATCGAAAGGGAGGCTGAGCATTTTTTGGTATTGCTCTTGTAATTGAGCCGTATCGTAATGGTCTTTATTTAAACCATCGCTTCCGGCATTTGCCAATACGCTGAGCGCATCCGTAATATTTTTTTCTGTATTTAGATTGCCTAGCCAGAGTAATTGGTAATCGGCTTGTTTATAAAGTGCGTCAAGGTCTTCGGCACGATGAGTGAAATTTGCGGGTTGCAAATAGGGATGTTGTTTAGCCTGAATAATGGTATGGATTTCTGTACTGGCGGATGAGGGTTCATAGCTGGATTCCTCGGCAAGCCCCGTCGTTGTGGATAGGGCAAGACAAAGGTAAGCCAAATAACGATAAACGTGGCTACTGGCTTTTTGGCTAGTTTGAAGGATTTCTAAAAAATATAAGCTCGCATTGATGAGAGCTTGTTTCTGAGTAACATCAACTGTCGATATGTTCACCTGCATGAGACGTGCCTATTTTAAATAAATCAGAGGTTGTGATGCTCAGTGTAAGCGGCTGAACATTCAAAAGTGACTTATTTTACACTAAGCCTATGATTAGCGACGAAGGCAATTATGACAAATTGCTGTAACTGTTTAGATAAGGCATCTGTTACACGCAAGCAACAGGGGAATTTAAGAGCTACACGACAGCATGGAACAGCCTGCCCGTTGTCTTGCCCAATCGGGACGTTTAGCCGCGAAGCGTTGATATTCTGGTTGTTCAGCGTAGGGATGACGTAAAATTTCTAACAGCGTGTTGACCATTGAAAAATCACCAGCGGTCGCTTCATCAATTGCCAGTTGAGCAAGATAATTGCGTAATACATAGTTAGGGTTGACAGCATTCATAGCGCAGCGACGCGCCTCATCTGACCATTCATTCGCCTCTAAGCGTTTGCCATAGCGTCTTAACCAATCACCCAATCGAGCTTGATAGGCGAGATCCAGTTGTTCTGGCACATAGTACGCCGCCATTAAGGGGTGTATGAGATCCGCATCATTCTGGCTAGGATTGGGATTAAACGTTGCCAGTTGTCGATAAAAAATGCTCATATCTGTTTCTACACGTTGTAATATCTCGAATAAGTCACTACATAGCGCGTGATCGGTGTTTGGCTCAAAGGTTTTAAAACCCAGTTTACTTGCCATCATCGTTTGCCATTCGTGTTCAAAAGTTTCTTTGTACACATTAAGTGCCGCTTGCAAGGCGGGAAGATCCTGTTCTCGCAAAAGTGGAAAAATGGCGTTAGCCAGTTGTGCCAAATTCCAAAAAGCAATCGATGGTTGATTACCATAACGGTAGCGCCGCTCGCTGGCATCGGTGGTGTTGGGTGTCCAGTTTAAATCGAAATTTTCTAGCCAACCATAAGGCCCGTAATCAATAGTCAGCCCCAGTATTGACATATTGTCCGTATTCATCACCCCGTGCACAAAGCCTACGCGCTGCCAATGCACAATCATTTGTGCCGTACGGCGACACACTTCGCTAAACCACGCGAGATATCCCGCCGGTGATGCCTCGGCCGCCAATTCCGGAAAATCAGTGCGTAAGGTGTAATCTAGTAACTGTTTTAACACCTTGAGGTCTTGACGCGCCGCAAAAATCTGGAAATGACCAAAGCGAGTAAACGATGGCGCAACGCGGCAAACAACGGCACCAGGTTCTGCTTCAGGGTTGCCGTCATAAAACATGTCTCGAATGACCTCTTCACCCGTTAAGATGACACTCAAAGCGCGGGTGGTCGGAATGCCTAAGTGAAACATGGCCTCGCTGCACAAAAATTCACGAATTGACGAGCGCAATACCGCTAAACCATCGGCGTTGCGTGAATAAGGCGTTGCGCCTGCGCCTTTGAGTTGCAATGCCCAGCGTTCACCGCGTTGATTGATAACATCACCTAGATTGATCGCGCGTCCATCGCCAAGTTGACCTGCCCAATGCCCAAATTGATGACCGCCATAGCAGCTTGCATAAGGCATCATGCCGTTGATTAAGCGATTGCCGACAAAAACTTGGCTAAATTCCGGTGATTCGCAAACCGTGTCCGTTAAGTTTAGGAATTGCGCGACGTCTTTGGCATAAGCGACTAATCGAGGATTGGAGACAGGTGTGGCTTGAACAAACGAATAACAGGCATTAAAAACCTGGCGACGTGCGTTAATCGGCTCAGGATCAGCAGGGAGTTCACGAATAAAACGGTTATCGAAAATGAGAGAGTTAAGATCAATAGCTGTCATGGGAGAAGTCGTTAAATGTTGGTTAATGTGTGATAGGGTTGGCCGGATTGCTGGGTTTGGCTGGTATTTGATTTGGCGCGGGCTTAGGTTGCAGGGCAGGGCGCGTAATCGGCGGTTTAGCGATTGGTGCAACAGGCGGAGTAGGTGGTTTAATGGGCTTAGTTACGGGTAAGGCCTGCGTCGTCGGGGCGCTAGGTTTGGGCACTGCTATTTTGACAGCGGCTGTCGGCACGGGTTTTTTTTCAGCTTTGAGTATAGCTGGCTCGGATAAGGTCGTGGGCGCTGTCCGGATGGGCGTTACGGGACGAGGTGGTTCGATGGTTTTTTCATGATGGGGCGTAACAGGCGTATTTTTTAGCCCTTCGCCCGCAGGCGCAGTATGGATTAAAGACGATAGCGTGGGTTTAAGATATTTCATGATTTGTACCGGCAGCGAACTGGTGAAATGATAATTTCCTGCATTTTCGCCAGCCACATAAGCGGTGATGACCCCAAAAAAACGTTCACCAATGAAAAATGTAAAAACAGCGGCACGACTAATAAATTTTGATTCGATTAAACGACCGCCTTTCCCCCAAATTTCTTTTCGATGATCGCCGGTGCCGGTTTTGCCACCAACTTCCAAAGCACGACCGAGACGATCCGTGTAAACCCCATTGAGCTTACCCGCCGTGCCGCCTTCGACAACGCCGACTAAGGCTGTGCGTGCTACTTTGGCGACTTCCGGTGCAAAGAGCTGCTCACCTGGCTCTGCACTTTTTTCTAAGAAGGTTTCATACGGTGTGCCTTTAGCAAATTCCAGACTTTCAAAGCGTAGCATCGGTAATCTTAAGCCATCATTACGCAGAATCCCGACTAACTCGGCTAAAGCCGCCGGACGATCGCCAGAAGCACCAATGGCGGTGGCATAAGAAGGCGTTAAGGCTTCAAAAGGATAGCCGACCCGTTGCCACGCATGATGGATTTTCCAGAAAGCTTCCATTTCCAATAAGGTCATGATACGTCGCTGTTGGGCATATTGTTTACGACTTTTGATTAACCACCGGTAAACCTCTTGACGCGGTTGGACTCCAGCGGCGATGACTTGCTCTAAATTTGCGCTGGGATGTTGCGCCAAATAACTGGCGAGCCATAATTCTAAAGGATGAATTTTGGTGATATAGCCTTGGTCTTGCAGATCAAATTTCTTCGTAGAATATTTATCGTAAAGCGCGAACATATCTTCTTTAGCTAATTGTTCCTTACTTAAATGCTGTTTCAAAAACTGTCCTAATGCTTGCTCATCCTGATCGGGATTGATGGCGCGAAACAGCATGGTTTGCCGCGAGGCTTTGGTGTGGACGCGCTGGCTTAAGTCGTCCAAGGTTTCTTGGGCAGATTTATCATGATATTTGGCATAAAAGCGTCGTAAATACACATTGCCTTCACGATCAGCAAAACGTTGTAAATACTCTTCTCGTCTAGGGTCATCAGGAATTTCCAGCCAACGCGCAATGCCGTCCGGTTTATATAGATGGTGATAAACCAGATCACGCATGAGGCGGATAAAGACTAGATTAACCGAATCGCGCAGCGCATGGCGTACCGACATAATTTTATAGTCTTCATCGGGCGTGAAGTTGCTGAAAGTATGAATGCCGCCACCGGTGAAAAAACTTTCACCAGGGCTGGCGGAATAAGGTTTATCCAAGGCTTGATTTAGGAGGTCTTCCAAGCTGATTTTAGGTTTTAAGCGTAATTGCTCAATGACCCAAGCGGATAAATAATCACGCGGATGCAATTCAACTTGGTTCAGGGCTTTCGTTGGCAAGTCTTTGTATTGTTCATAAACATCCGCAACCAGTTCCAGATAATGCACCATCGTGCGTAATTTAGATGTCGAGCCAAGATCCAAACGAATGCCCTCGTTGATATCCAAGGCTTGGTCGTAATTATCGGTTTGCACACGTAATAAATTGCCTTTTTCGCCACGTTCGTAGAGCATTAAACTGTACACAATCGGAGCAAGGTGGCGCGTATCACCCAACATCCGGTTACCAATCAGTCCGGCGGCTTGTGCTTGAGCAGGTTGATTTAATTGGTGTAACTCGTGACTAACCAATTGCTGAGTGAGATAGGCAATCGATGTTTTTGCGGTTAAATCCAATCGATCCAGCTCGTAATTAGATTTTACGCCGAGCATTTTAGCGAGACGGGTACGCATAACCGATAAGGATTTGTTAATTCGTGGTTTATTAGCGGCTGCACCATTGTTTTTAGTGGGCTGTACGGTTTGTTCTTTTAAAGCCGCATCACGCATTGCGGGTGAAATAACGCCTTGTTCGGCTAACAGCCGTAAATAGCTGTCCGTTAAATTTTGTAGCGCATTAAAACCGCGTCCCAGCAAATAAGAAGGACGTCTTTGTGATAATAGAATACTCAGCACTTGGCGATAAGCCCAGGCTTGTTGAGTGCTAACGGATGGATTAATGAGGGCATCGGCATGGAGCAATTGATTAATCTGCGTGAAATCGGCACCAAACCAGGCCGACAAGCCATCACCTAGCCCATGTACTTCGCCAAATTGTGGCGTTGCAGCTAATGGCATCGAGTTTAAATAAGCGAGGGCAATTTGTTGACGCATGAGGCGCGTATCCGGCCCTAGCAAATAGGCACGAAACGAAGCTGTGCCCATTTGCCGCAGCTTATCGACGATGGAGTTGGTGTAACCATTGGGTGAATGGCGGTATTTCTCAATTTGAGTAGCCAGCGTACTGCCGCCCGGCACGTTATTGTCGATGCCTAATTTATTGGCAAGAATGGACAAGCTGGCAAACCCTAAGCGATCCCACTCAACGGCAGGGTTCACTTGGACATGGTGTTGGTCAAGAAGCTCGCGATTTTCAATAAATAGTAGGGTGTTTAATATGATGGGCGGAATAGCCGCAAAATTGGCATAGCCGCGCTCGGGGAACGTAGCACTAAACAGTGTTTGTTGATGCTCATCGAGAATGCGTAAACCGGCTTGATTTTTCTCGTGGTAAATAGGGAACAAGCCATACTCATCAATCAGTTCAGTCATGGCCGGCGAAAAAGCGGCTTGCGTGGTCACACTAAAACCATTTTTTTGCAAGCGTTGGATGGTTTCTGGCAGTGAGGTATAGCCTAAGCGTTGGTCATAAGGGCCGTTGCCAGGATAGCGCACCGAGGGGCTTTCGCCTGTAACAAGCTTATAACTGAGCTGTTTACTGATTTGCGACAGATACTGGGCTTGATATTTTGAGGTTTGGACTTCTTCCTGAATAATTCGCCCAATAGCCGTAGCGACAATAATTAGCAAAATAAGGTTATATACCAGCAGAAGCCGACTGATTATCCTGCTAGTTTTCTTCATGACAGACCATTCTTATTGAACTTGGCAAGATTGCAAACGAGTGACGGTTAATGCCCCTAATTATACCCTGAACCACTTGAGAGGACACGACGGCTATGAGCGACAGCGTACCTTATGCGCGTTGACTATAACCTAAACCGATAAACAGGAAAAATTGCGCTCCAAAAATAAGATTTGCCATAAGCAAATGGACAGGTTGCGCCACAGGCGGCATTCCTAATCGATCTAAGCTCACGCCAGCCAAAATCGCCGTGACCACTAAACCACCCAGCACTAAACTGATACGAAAAAGTAGGTGATTTTTGGCTAATGTTTTATGGCACTGCCAAAGTAACCAAAGATTGGTAAACAAAATCAGTGATGAAAACGACCGATGAACATAAAAAATAATCGGAAAATCATCGCGCCAATACTGGCGGTCGATGTAACTGTGTTCATGGGTAATAAAATCAACCGCTTCTCTCACCTGAGTACCCATAGCGACTTGTAATAAGGTCATTCCCATCGCGACGATTAATACGGTTTTAAATTTATCAGGTAAACCGTAAACTTCAAGTCGCTGCAATGACTCACGTTGAGAACGGGCAATGGTATAAATCAATAAGGCGACGATAAATAACGCCAGTAACATATGTAAAGTAATCATCAATGGCTTGAGATTACTGGCAACGACACTAGAGCCTAACCAACCCTGAAAACCAATTAGAAATACGCACGTTAAAGCGAGATAAAAAATGGCTTTGTCGGTTTTTAAATAAATTCGTGCTGCCCACGCGGTGAGTATCACTAACAAACCGGTCGTAGCACCAACTAAGCGGTTGGTATATTCCGTCCAAGTCTTAACAGGATTGAATTGCGTGTTTTCATAGCCACGTTGAGCGTAGATGTCATGGTAATTAGCAGGCAGTTGCGCTTCTTCGGTTGGCGGTATCCATTGCCCAAAACAGGTGGGCCAATCGGGACACCCCATTCCTGCACCCGAGGCTCTGACAATACCGCCGACGAGGATAACAAAATAAATCGCAAAAATGGTCAGTACGCCTAAACGGCGAAAATTAGAAATAGCTGAATCAGAAATCATAGCGTTACCCGCAAAGGAAATTAAGACTAAACAAGGACAGAGGGTTCAAGCAATATCAGCGTGTGCTGATTGTCCAGTTTAAGCTGAAAATGTGTCGTATCACAAATTGGCATGACAATTAGCATCTTGCAATCATCGCCTTGCCGTTCAGCCATCAACACTTTTCCTGAACTCAACTCAGCGTCATCGATACTGACTTGAGCCGTACTCAAACCCTCCAGATAAATGAGCGTATTCGGTTCTGGGGTATAGGCTAATTGGCATTCTGCCAGAAACATGGCGCGTTTTGCTTTGCCCAAATAATGCGTACGCGCAATAACTTCTTGTCCCGTGTAGCAACCTTTAGTAAAACTAATACCGCCTAGTTGATCTAAATTAAGCATTTGCGGAATATAAGCCTCTGCCGTTGCCGTACTCAACCAAGGTAAACCGGCGATGATATCTAAATATCGCCAATAGGCTGAATCAGTGGTTTGAAAACCTAATGCCGTTTGTGTTTGCCATATGCTTATCGCTTCGACAGGTTTGGCTATCAGCAGCTGGCGATGGTCTAAATAAACCCTGAACGCCGTGTCTACGCTGGTACTGAACACACCGTGTTGATGACCTTCATCACTCATTCCCAGCAAGCACCATTCATCAATGCTATCAGTAATGATGACTCGCGAGCGCAGGATATAGGGGGTTAAGCGTTTTTTAACCGCTTCCCGTTGTTCAGCGGGCAATACCATTAAAAAACCTTCAGGACATTTAATCAGCAAAAAAACAGCCAGCACCCTACCTTTAGGGTTGCAGATGGCGCCTAAGCTGCTTTGTGTGGCATTGAGCTCAAGAACATGACAGGTTACTTGGCCTTGCAAAAAAGTGCCTGCATCCTCGCCGCTGATAGTTAACACCGCAAGATGCGTCAACGGGACTATAAACCGTTCACTCGGCGGAGTTGCCTCTGGAAAATGCGTTTGCTGGGCAACTAAGAAACGCTTCCATTCTACATTCATGACATAAAACCTAGCAGAGATTAAGTGAATTATTAGAGTGCACTGCACCCAAAACTGCGCCTAACTTACCATAAAACCGGCTATTTGCTGTTAAGTTTAATGACTGACAGCGATTTCAGAATGTGTCAGTAAGCTTTTGTTGGCTACCAACCGTAAAGCGGTACATCGTCAGTCATTCTCATTGTGACATTCAACGTAAATAAGGCGTGCAGGCTCTGTCTGCAAATCAATACGAGCAGCCGAGCTTGTACTTCACACGTTATAGCCTATTCACGCAGTCTCGTGCGAAGTGGGTCATTATTTTTTCTGCAAAAAAAAGGGGAGCCTAAGCTCCCCCGTTAAATGAGCGCACCTCAAACTTGTCCGGCAGGTTTATTTTTGTTGATAACGGTTTTTACGGGTTTAACGTCTATTGTTTCAACTTTTTCCTGCTTGCTTAAATTAGGTCTATTCAGTAATTCATCATCTTTAGGTGGTGGTGGCTCTTTACCCCCCATTAATGAATCAATCTGATCTTTATCAATGGTTTCCCATTTCATCAACGCATCCGCCATTTTGTGCAAGATGCTGATATTTTCGGTCAAAATGTTTTCTGCTTTTTGATAATTCCGATCAATAACTGAGCGAATTTCTTCATCGATTTGCTGGGCAACATTGCCAGAGACTTTACTGCCTTGCGAACCTGGATAGCCCATAAATGGCTGACCGTTCTCTTCGCCGTAGACCAAAGGCCCTAGTTTGTCAGAGAAGCCCCAGCGCGTAACCATATTGCGAGCCAATTCGGTCGCACGTTCAATATCGTTAGATGCGCCGGTGGTCACACGGTCGCCGCCATAAATCATCAACTCGGCGATTCTGCCACCAAACAAGCTGGCAATTTGGCTTTCCAGCTTGCGTTTGCTTGCACTGTATTGGTCGCGTTCTGGTAAGAACATGGTGATACCCAATGCGCGGCCTCGGGGCATAATACTGACTTTATAAACGGGATCATGATCAGGTGAACATTGACCTACAATGCAATGACCTGCTTCGTGATAAGCCGTCAATAGCTTGTCATCCTCACTCATTACCATCGTGTGTTTTTCTGCGCCCATCAGAATTTTATCTTTGGCTTTTTCTAAGTCGCTCATTGAGACTTCTTTTTTGTTGGCACGGGCGGCAAACAAAGCGGCTTCATTGACGACATTAGCTAACTCTGCACCGGAAAATCCTGGTGTGCCTCGGGCAATATATTTCAATTCAACATCATCGGCAGCAGGTACTTTTTTGATGTGAACATTAAGAATTTGCTCACGACCACGAACATCTGGTAATCCGACATTAACCTGACGATCAAAACGTCCCGGTCTGAGTAAGGCTTTATCTAGTACGTCAGCACGGTTGGTTGCGGCAATAACAATCACGCCTTCATTGCCATTGAAACCGTCCATTTCTACTAATAATTGGTTCAAGGTTTGCTCGCGCTCATCATTGCCACCGCCAAAACCGACGCCACCACGCTGACGACCTACCGCATCAATTTCATCAATAAAAATGATACAAGGTGCGTGTTCTTTGGCCTGAGCAAACATATCACGAACCCTGGAGGCTCCGACACCGACAAACATTTCTACAAAGTCAGAACCTGAGATGGTAAAAAACTTAACCCCAGCTTCACCCGCAATAGCTCTTGCAATCAGTGTCTTACCTGTTCCTGGAGGGCCGACCATCAAAATACCGCGTGGGATTTTGCCGCCAAGCTTTTGGAATTTTTGTGGATCAGATAAGAAATCAACCAGCTCAGCCACTTCTTCCTTCGCTTCTTCACAGCCTGCTACGTCATCAAACGTGGCGGTCAGCTTATCTTCTTCAAGCATCTTAGCTTTGCTTTTGCCAAAATTATTGCCGCCTAATCCACCGCCTGCTTGCATCCGACGCATGTAAATGATCCACACCAAGATCAACAGCAGCATTGGGAACCAGGAAATGAAAATCTGCATAAACAGCGTTTGTTGAACCGGCGGCGTGGTTCTAATTTGGACTTTATTGTCCAGCAAGTCATCAATCAGGTGGCCATCCCCGGGATTGAAGGTTTCAAAATTTTGACCATCAGTCGTGCGGACTTTGATCAATTGTCCATTAACTTCAACACGATCGACCAAACCATTTTTTACTTTTGTTATAAATTCAGAGTAGGCAAGCGAGTCTTGTAACGGCGGTGTCGTATTCAGCCGATCGTAAATCAGAAAGGCTCCGGTAAACACAACGCCCCAAAGTAGCGCGTTTACAATATATTTTTTCATTTTTCATCTCCTGACCTGATTTGAAGGTCATCTATTTATGTCACGCTTGTTAAACACGACACGACTTGTCATCACACAAAAATCAGCGCAGCCACGCTGAATGACCCATGATTGCTACCCATTCAACAAAAAGTCTTGGCTTCAGTGATCGATAATGGCGGTATTCGGATAGCCACCAACAACTAAAATCAAGCAATTAATATTCCTTTTGCCCTTTATATAATTAAAAAGCTTAGGCTTCTCGTATCAAATTCCCAAGCAGCGCTTAAGTATGAGCGTAACCACGCGACTTAGTAAATCTTATCTCAGCTATGCCGTCAAAAAACAATCTAACTGAGCTCCAAAATTAAGCTTGATTTTATTTAACGCCATCACCTGAATTTGCCGAACACGCTCACGGGTTAAATTTAACTCGGATCCAATTTCTTGCAAGGTCATTTCTTTTTCAGCATCGATACCAAAGTGACAGCAAATAATTTTAGCTTCTCTTGGGTTTAAGGTTTCAATCGCCTTACTCAATAAATCATGTAATTCTTGTTTTGCCATCGTTTGATACGCCGGTGTAAAAACGTGCTGCTCTAAAAAATCGATCGGAGCAAAGGCATTCTCGTCATCATCAGGGCTTTCTAAAGAAACGACTGATTGAGAAATCGTCAAAATGGCATAAATTTCATCGGGACTAAGCTTGGTATAATTGGCGAGCTGTTGAATCGAAGGGTCTTCACCGGTTTGTGCAGACAATTCATTTTTGGCTCTAAACACCTTGTTGATATTTGCCACTTGTCCGCAAGGAACGCGCACGATGCGCTCACTACGTGACAACGACCGCGAAATCGCCTGCCTAATCCAATAACCTGCATACGTTGAAAACTGAAAGCCTAGGCGATAATCAAATTTATCAACCGCCTTAAGCAGTCCCGTCTGTCCTTCTTGCACTAAATCATCAAAATCGAGAAATCCAGACCTGTACTGATTGGCGATAAACATCACCAATTTAACATTAGCGCTCGCTAAGGTTTGACGAGCCGATAACCAACTTTGCTCAGCCTCAACTAATTCAATGGCATAATGACCCAGTTGCTCAGTTGATAACAACAAAAAATCTTCTTGCTGGGGATTACCCAGAATTTCCTCGCAAATGCCAAACAGCTTTGAGGTGTGCTGACGATTTTTGCGCGTCCAATTTGCCAAGCGACTCAGGAGTCTAGCTGATTTTTTTGCACCGAGACCGGCTAAGTTATTGTTAGTTAATCCTCTAGCGTGGCAGCTATAAAGAATTAAATCACAAAGTTTGGTCAAATCATCAAAGCCGAAAGGGAATTGGCGCAGTGAATCCGTCAACAATTCCATCGCTGCCTTCATTTGAGTAGACGCTTGCGTCTCTTCTTGCCAACCAAGCTCGACAAGCGCGTAAAAGTTTTTCTTAATGTCCGCCAAAACCGTCGCCAAATCGGACATTAAACCGGCGTCTTCCGCTTGTTCAATATCCTTATTTTTTTCATATTCCCCAATCAACCATAAGGCGCTCACTGGAAACCGCGTGATCACTTCAATTAATCTGACTTTACTGTCATTTAATTGACGAGCAATCTGAAAATTACCCTGTTCTCTAGGGTCGTCGGATCGTGACACACTATCGGCTGCCACGTTAGCACTCGCACTATGATTAAGACCGTTGACAGGCAACGCTGTATCTTGGTTTGACAAATGTTCAGTCAAGTAAGCCATTTCACTAAGCCCTCACAAACAAAGCATCTAAAAACAGAGTCACTCGCTTGTTGAAAGCTAAACGACCCACGTTAATTTCGGTATCAATGATGAGTAAGACGGATTGGATTAGCGTTATTGGCTATGAATTTGTTTACTTATCATTTCATAATAAGGTAACAATAAGCCTCTATTTCGTCAAGATATAGTTTTACAAAACTTGAACAAGATTTTTCATAGTACCATCCAATCCTTGATTTTCCTGAGTTGCTAAGCCTGAAACACCCGTATAAAAATAAAAAATTTCATTTTTTAACTAAATTTAGCGGTATAAAGAGCTAAAAACACTATAAAAAATAGCGTTTTAGTGTGTGCTCAGCAATAGTTGGACAAGACATTATCTTGTCCAGGTTTTGACAAGATAAAACCTAATCATGTCAACGTCTACTCATTGAGTCATTGATGAGAGCAGGGGAGGGGTAATGTGTAGCCGTGGATAGTAGAAAATCGCTGGCTTCGATAAGACGCCGCCAACGATAATGATGATAATAAGGGCAACCCGTGCCCCTATTTAAGAAAAACCGCTTATCGAATCGCTTTAAAGCCAATATCAGAACGATAAAACATGCCGTCAAAATTAAGTGTATCAACCAGTTGATACGCTTTGTGTTGCGCCTCTTGAATACTTGCACCCAAAGCACATGCACATAATACACGTCCTCCAGCAGTCACAATCGCCTCGCCGTTTTGGGCGGTTCCAGCATGAAACACTTTGCAATCCTCTTGGGAGATAAGGGATAAACCTGAGATGGGCTTAGCTTTTTCGTAATTATCAGGATAACCTGCCGCCGCTAACACGACACCCAAAGCCGCGCGGTCATCCCAATCGCTATCCACTTGATCCAGCTCACCAGCCAATGCAGCCTGACATAAGCTCACTAAATCAGATTTTAAGCGCATCATAATTGGTTGGGTTTCAGGATCGCCGAAGCGACAGTTGTATTCCAATACCTTAACCGAGCCTTCTGGTGTAATCATTAAACCCGCATACAAAAAACCCGTGTAAGGCATTCCATCTGCCGCCATGCCGTTAAGTGTCGGTTCAATGACTTCACGCATGACACGCTCATGCACGGCGGGTGTAACAACGGGTGCGGGTGAGTAAGCTCCCATTCCGCCCGTATTAGGCCCACGATCGCCATTATCACGAGCTTTATGATCTTGCGAGCTTGCCATAGGTAGTGCGCGAGTGCCATCGGCAATCACAATAAAACTGGCTTCCTCACCCGTCAAAAACTCTTCGATAACAACGCGATGACCTGCTTCACCAAACACATTTCCCGCTAACATACTTGCTACGGCGGCAATCGCTTCTTGCTCGGTTTGAGCGACGATAACACCCTTGCCGGCGGCTAAACCATCGGCTTTAACCACAATCGGCACGGTTTGCTGTTTGATATAAGCCATCGCCAAGGCCTGATCGGTAAAGCTTGCATACGCCGCTGTCGGAATCCCATGACGCTGCATAAAATCTTTAGAAAACGTTTTAGAGCCTTCCAATTGTGCGGCTTTAGCTGTGGGTCCAAAACAGGACAAACCGGCGGCTTGGAAACGATCTACAATCCCCAAAACTAACGGCACTTCTGGGCCAACAATGGTTAAATCAATTGCCTTCGCTTGTGCAAACGCCAATAAACCGTCTAAATCGTCCACCGCCAGATTGACATTTTCAATAGTCGCTTCAGCAGCTGTCCCCGGATTACCCGGTGCTACAAAAACTTGTTTAACTTTGGCGGACTGGCTCACTTTCCACGCCAACGCATGTTCACGCCCGCCACTGCCAACGATAAGAATGTTCATAACACTATCCTCTTACAACGCTTAATGTCTAAAATGGCGCATACCTGTAAACACCATTGCCATATGGTGTTCATCCGCAGCGGCAATAATCTCTTGATCACGCATGGAACCACCGGGATGAATAATCGCCGTAATACCGGCTTCTGCGGCCGCATCAATACCGTCTCGGAATGGGAAAAAGGCATCCGATGCCATTACTGAACCGGCGACTTCTAAACCTTCATCACCGGCTTTAATCCCCGCAATTTTTGCCGAGTACACACGGCTCATCTGTCCTGCGCCCACACCAATCGTTTGCCCATTTTTGCAATAGACAATGGCATTCGATTTAACAAATTTGGCTACTTTCCAAGCAAAGAGTAAATCCGTCATTTCTTGCCGAGTTGGCTCGCGTTGACTCACGATTTTTAAATCATCAACACTGATTTCGCCAAAATCTTTATCCTGAACCAATAAACCACCCGCCACCCGCTTAAAATCCCAAGCCGAGGTTTCCTTTTCTGAAATATCGCCACACACTAATACGCGAACATTTTGTTTCTCGGCCAAAACCGCTTGTGCTGCTGAGCTAATTTGCGGTGCAATAATCACCTCAACAAACTGACGGTCAATAATTGCTGCCGCTGTCTGTTCGTCTAACTCGCCATTAAACGCAATAATGCCACCAAAAGCCGAAGTCGGATCGGTTTGATAAGCCAAATCGTAGGCGCTCAATAAATCGTCCGCCTGAGCTACGCCACACGGATTGGCATGTTTTACAATCACGCAAGTCGGTCTATCTTTAAACGACTTAACACATTCTAACGCCGCATCTGCATCGGCAATATTGTTATAAGACAACTCCTTACCTTGCAGCTGCTCAGCCGCCGCAACGGTGCCTACTGCGGGTGAATTTTCTCGATAAAAAGCCGCTTGTTGATGCGGATTTTCCCCATAACGCAAGGCTTGATGATGATGAAATTGTAAGTTCAAGGTTTCAGGGAAAATGTGACCGCTGAGTTTACCCAAATAATTGGCAATCTGCGTATCGTAGTTAGCCGTATGTGCAAAACATTTAATCGCTAACTGGAAGCGAATTTGAGCATCCATTTGATTACTATGCGCCGTTAATTGCTTGATAATGTCATGATAATCTGCTGGATCAACAACCACCGCCACATCTGCATGATTTTTAGCCGCTGCACGTAACATCGTGGGACCACCGATATCGATATTTTCAATCGCCGTTTCAAAATCACAATTGGGTTTGGCGATGGTTGCAGCAAAGGGATATAAATTCACCACCACCATGTCGATAGGTAAAATACCATTTGCCGCCATAACCGCATCATCAACCCCACGACGACCTAAAATGCCGCCATGTACTTTGGGATGCAGGGTTTTGACACGTCCCGCCATCATTTCAGGAAAGCCTGTGTAATCAGATACTTCTGTTACTGGAACGGCATGTTCAGCCAGCGTTTTAGCCGTGCCACCCGTTGATAGTAACTCGATGCCCAATTGGTTCAAAATACGGCAAAAATCAACGATGCCAGTTTTATCGGAAACGCTAATTAACGCCCGGGTAATTGTTTTGTTCATGAGTACCTTTAAAATGAGTTTGTTAGAAAAAAGAAGCCTAAGAATTAAGCGCTCTATTATAAACGGGAGCGTTGTTTAATGGGGGAATTGTCGTTGCACTTAATGTCGCCATGATACGGAATCTTCAATGGGCTCAAGGTGCGTATCAATATCAATTTTATCGAATTGCGCCATAATTTTTTGTTCGATCGTCTCAACTAAATCATGGGCTTGCTGAACAGACCAATGGCCTGGCACCAAAATATGCACGGACATAAATCGACGTATGCCGGCATAGCGAGTCCGCAACGCATGATAGGCAATACCATCAGAAACGACAAACTCCTCCAAAATAGTCACAATAATGGTTTGCTCTGGCTCATCAAGCGCCGAATCCAATAAGCCGGATACGGTACGCCGAATCAATTGCAGGCCCGCCCAGACAATATTGACGGCGACTAAAATCGCAATAATGGGATCGAGAATTTCCCAGCCGGTTAATCCCAATTGCTGTGCGATTGCAAGGCTACCGGGAAACTGATTAGCCAGCGTAATAAGTCCAATGCCCAACAAAATACCCGCAGTTGTCCACACATCGGTCATTAAATGCTTGCCATCAGCTTCTAGGGTAATCGATTTTCTGCGCTTGCCCACACGAATTAAGACCTTAGCGACAACAAAATTAATCAAAGAAGCCACGATCGAAATGGCGATACCCAAATCCAATTGCTGTAAAGGGACGGGATGCCAAAGACGCTCCGACGCCGTAATGGCAATACTAAAAGCGGCTAATAAAATCATAATACCTTCTGCGCCACTGGAAAAATATTCGATTTTCTCATGCCCGTAGGCATGATTATCATCTGGCGGACGCGAGGAAATACTCAACACAATCAGCATGATAATCGCAGCAACCAGATTAATTAATGATTCCAGTGCATCGGATAGCAAGCCGATAGAATCGGTTAACCAATAGGCATAAGTTTTTAAACAAATAGTCGCAATAGCCGCAAAAATAGACAGCCAGCCATAACGGGTTAGGGATATATTTTCGGCATTCATAGGGTTTATGGCGGTGATAAAGCTGACAGTATAGTGAATAATTTTGTAAATAGGGTGAGACTTTTGGGCTACTAGTGTAAATGAGGAGAGCAGACTCTGTCTGCAAGTCAATATGTGCAAGCAGAGCTTGCCCTCCACACGTCATGCCTAATTTACGCTGCTCCGTGTTAAGTGGCTAGCCTTCATTTAAGGCAAGCAACCATTTTGCGCCATAGCTATAACGTTAATTCGGGAGGGTATAGTATCCACGGTTATTGTAAATTCTATGACTGTCGATACGCCGAATTATGAATACATCAAGACAATGGCGACAAAGCGATGACGTGCAGATGCACGTAAATATTGTTGACTGAATGTGTTGGTAACTGTTAGATTCTACGTAGTCTTAGGGATAAGCAATTTTCAAAACTAAGGGTTTTAGCTGCGCTAAGTCTTATGTGCCTGATTTAGCTGGTTTTACATTACAATTAATAACTGAATTTAACTAATAAATTCCGCCTAACTTTATTGAGGATGCCATGAAAAAACTTATTGTTGCAAGTATGTGCCTAGCGTCGCTAGGCGTAGCTAACGCGGCTACCACTACGACGCCCCCCGCTACGACTACTGACCCAATTATCAAAGTGACTCTTTTGGGAACAGGCGTACCCTTACTTAACGCTGATGTCTTAGAAGCTAACGGTCGTGCATTATCAGGTTTATTGATTGAAGCAGGAACTGAGCGCATGTTATTTGATGTTGGTCAAGGCGTTTATAACCGTTTGATTCAGTCAGGTGGTGGCGTTATGAACCCTAATGTGGGTGTCGATAAAGTATTTATCAGCCATTTACATAGCGATCATATTGCTGATTTAGCTCCACTTTATTCAATTGGTGGTTTATATCGTCATCCTGATGCAAAACCAGGTGATGTTCAAGGCTTCAACGGTTTAGAAAATTATGCTTTCCCAACTACGGATCCTTTGCGCGTTTGGGGACCAGGCGGTGGCCCAAACCAACCCGTTGCTACATGGGCCATGATGCAAAGTTTTAGAAGTGCTTATCAAACAGATTTTTATGTACGTAATCTTTGGTCGGGTTGGGATGCCTCTTTAGGTTATAAGGCAGTTGAAACCTTAAACGCCACCAAAGAATTATTTGAAGGCGTGGTTTACAAAAAAAATGGGGTCTCTGTTACTGCGTTTTTAGTTGATCATGAGCCAGTTTCTCCGTCTTATGGATTCCGCGTTGATTATAAAGGTCACTCTGTTGTGTTCTCAGGTGATACGACATTCAGCCAGAACTTAATTGATCATGCTAAAAATGCAGACGTTATCGTTCATGAAGTTTATGGTTTCGCTCGCGCCGATGCGCCAAATATTTACGATTACCATACCTCACCAGAAGACGTGGCAACAGTTTTCAAAAGCACTCAACCTAAACAAGCGGTTTTTACACACTTAGTGATTCCACCAGGAACGACACCTAACGATTTGATTGATCGTACGCGTGCGGCAGGTTACAAAGGCAATTTGGCGGCCGGTGTTGATTTAATGGTTATCAACGTGAATGCAACTTCTGTAAAAATTCAACAACCTAGCACAGCAGTTGCTATGAACAGCAAAAAAGCTAAAGGCGAGTTCATCGAAGTCGCTCGTGAGCGTAGCAAACAGTAATCAACTCTGCGAGGGAATCCAGTGGTATCCCTCTCTTGAATAAATGAAAAATATAGCTGTTCATCCCTTGTCAGCTTTGTCAAACGGCAAAAGGATGAACAGTTATTCGCATTGCCCCCCAACCCAATTTAATATACGGAGAACATTATGATTAATTTATGCGGAATATCTCTGAGTAATTATTACAATAAAACAAAATTAGTTTTATTAGAAAAAGGAATTGAGTTTAACGAAGAAAAAGTCATTCCATCACAAGATCCTGCATTATTAGCGCGTTCGCCTTTGGGCAAAATTCCCTTTATTGAAACTGAACACGGTACACTTTCAGAATCTCAAGTTATCTTAGAATATTTAGAAGAAACTTATCCTGAAGTTCCTTTATATCCCAATGATAGTTTTCAACGCGCTAAATGCCGCGAATTAATTCAGCATATTGAATTAAATATCGAATTACAATTGCGCCGATTATATAAAGAAGCGTTCTTTGGCGGCACTGTTTCTGATGAAACCAAAGCGGAAGTTAAAGAGAAAGTAGACGTAGGCTTAGCCGGTTTAGCTCGTTTAACCCAATTCTCACCTTTTATTGCCGGTGATACCTTTACTGCCGCAGATTGCGTCGCCATTGTGCATTTCTTTATGATTAGCGTGACGACACAAAAAATATATGGCGCAGATAAATTAGTTGAAATAATTCCTGCTGTAACCGCGTATAACGAAATGGTTGCGACTCGTGTCACCGTACAAAAAGTCGTTGCAGACCGTAATGCTGTTTTAATGGCAATGGGCATTATTAAATAAACATCCGAGGGCAGATTTAACGGTTGCCCATTTTAAAATACGACGAACGGTCACTATTAATGGCTTTTAAAAAGCGAATTTAGCCAAGGCACCTCACGCTCTTTTTAAAGATAAAAGCTGACCGTTCAGACTCGTTATTTACCTAAATTTAGCTGACAGTGGCGTGAACCTTTTGCAAAACTTATTAACGTACATACGGCTTACGGTTCTACTCTGTCTGATAGGACTTCCATACACGGCTGTTTTGGCAGAAAAACAGCACGCTGAAATGTTAACCTTACACGGATTACTTGAAAATACGCTTAATGAGCATGTTCGAATTAGAACGGCGCAAGCCGAGGTCGATGCGGAAACTAGGCGTATTGAAGTTGCACTAGGGGGGTGGTTTCCTGATTTGGACTTAACCGTCAACAGCGGTAATCAGCAAAATAACCGAATTAAAACGCAAGATTACTTTGCCAGTGCCAATATTAAATTAACCCAATTATTATGGGATTTTGGCGCTACAAATACGGCTATTGAAAAATCCCGCTTAAAATTGCTTTCCGCTGAAATTGAATTACAAAAAATCAAACAAAAATTTGTACTTGACGCCGCATCGGCCTATATCAATTTATTACGCGCCCACCAAGCTTTAGAATTTACCAAGCAATCCGAAGCCAATATTCGTAATCAAACTGGAATGGAAGAAGCCAAAGTCGCTAAAGGCGCAGGTTATTCAACGGATGTCTTGCAAGCTAAAACTCAATTAGCAGCCGCAATTGCCAGACGCTTACGTAATGAAGAAGCTTTAATTGTAGCAAGCAATTCATTTCAAGAATTTTTTGGATTTATACCCACAGATGTCTCACAATTAAAGCCCGTCACACTAAAATCATCAACAGAACTACCAGAAAACCTAACAACGCTTATTGAATTAGCAAACACTAATAATCTGGATATTCGCTCCGAGCAAATTAAATTTGCTTTAGCAAAAAAAGATGTAGCGACTGAAAAATCAACACGCTTATTTCCAAAAATCAATTTAAGCGTCGAAGAAATGTTGCAACAAAATGCGCGTGGTACGCAATGGATTGGTGAATCAGATGACTTAGTTGCTAAGGTTGAAGTAAGAATGCCCTTTAATTTGGGCTTTGTTGCGTATGACAGTATTCGTGCAGCAGAAATGGATGCCTCATCAAAACAAAACTCGCTATATGACACACAAATCATCGTCGAACGTAAAAATCGCAGTGCCTTTCAAAAACTAAAAACCGCCCGCTTAACAGCGGAATCGTTACAAGAGCAGGCGGATATTGCCGAAGCCTTTTTGGAATTAGCGCGTGTGGAACGGCAATTAGGCAATCGCTCTTTAATTGACATTCTCACGGGTGAGGTATCGCTAATTAACGCTAAAAGCGACACCATTTCTGCACAATACGATGCTATGCTGGCAATCTTATCGCTATTAGAAGTGATTGGTGCATTACAACCTGACATTTTTAACGAAACTATACCCAACAGCAAACCCTGAGAATAGAACAATTATGCGTGAGCTACGACTACGACTCAGTGCTTACCGACTGCTAACCATTGAATTACTTCTCGCTTCATTGTTTATCAACTTACTCAGTCTAGCGAGTTCAATTTACGTTATTCAATTATTTAACCGTTATATTAGCTATGGCGTAGATGCCACGCTTATTACCTTAACAACGGGCGTTTGTATTGCTTTATTATTTGAACACAGCTTTCAGCGCTTACGATTAAAAATGGCTGAAATGCTAGGCAAAGAGCGTAATCAACAATTGCTTACTAGCACGTTTTATAATTTAACGCATATTAAAACCAGTGCATTACAGCAACTCTCTCTTTATCAGCGGCAAGAAATTATGCAATGCCCAGATATTATTGCAGATGCGTATTGCGCCGCTAATATTACCGCAGTCTTAGATTTACCCTTTATTTTACTGTATTTAATTGCTTTGTTTTTTATTTCGCCAATCTTGGGCTTTGTCACTTTATTTTTTATCAGCGCAGTTTTTATTTTTACACAATTTAATCAAAGTCATTTGCAAAAAACTTTGTTGGCATTAAATGAATTAAATACCAATACTAAAAACATTGCTCAAGTTATCAATCAAAATATTGATACCATTCGCCTGTTTGAACAAAATCAAACTACCCGTAAATTATATGAACAAAAAACTAGCGATTTGCAGCAGATAAAGTCTGAGCTTGCCAACTTACAAAACCATTCTCAGCTTATTAATAAAAGCGGACAAGCGTTATTAAGTATTACCATTTATGCCACAGGCGCATTTCTTGCCGTTAAAGGTGAAGTAGATGTCGGCATGTTAATTGGCGCTAATATACTGGCGATGCGAACCTTATTGCCGATTACGCGCTTTGCTCAATTAAGTGAAGTCTTTACTAAGGCGGAACAAGCCTTAGAGCGTTTGCAGCGCTTTGCCTTGCTTGAAACCGAACGTGATGGCGGTAGTGCATTGGC
This sequence comes from uncultured Methylococcaceae bacterium, assembly GCA_903945375.1. Taxonomy (GTDB): domain Bacteria; phylum Pseudomonadota; class Gammaproteobacteria; order Methylococcales; family Methylomonadaceae; genus Methylovulum. The sequence goes on from CAJAVP010000031.1 coordinate 72,651, forward strand.
GAATTATAGTGGCTCATTGACATTTAAAGACGTGGCATTTAGCTATCCAAACGCCACAACACCCTTGTTTGAATCCTTAAACTTAGACATTCCGGCTGGCTCTGTTGTCGTCGTAACCGGTGGCAACAGTACCGGAAAAACCACCTTAGCGCGATTGATTGCAGGATTATTAGAGCCGTCGCGTGGTCAAATTCTGGCGGACAAATTAACGCTGCAACAGATTGCCCCCAATTGGTGGCACTCACAGCTTTGTTATTTGCCACAAAACGTTCATTTTTTACCTGGAACAATTAAAGATAATTTGCTAAACATAAATGCCAATTTGGATTCTGCCCAATTGAATGCCCTTATTACTGCGGCTGATTTTGCCGATTTTATTGATCATAGTCCGGATGGTTTAGATACGCTGATTGTTAATAATGGCGAACAATTAACCTTTGGGCAACGCCGCCGATTTGCCTTAGCGCGAGCCTTAGCCAGTTATGGTAAATTGGTTGTTTTTGATGAACCTACCGACGGTTTAGATCAAAATGCCTGTCAAGCCATTTATAAACTATTAATTGCCTTATCCCGAGAAGGGCGTACGCTAATTGTTTTCTCTCAAGATCCTAAAATTATCCAAAGTGCCCCCTTAATTCTTGATTTAAATAGCAAACCTATTCCACGAATTAGCCAAAATATACCGCAGGATAAAACATGACAAGGGCTATTATCCAGCGTTATTGGCAACAATTACGTCAAATTGACTATCCACCGTCACGTATTTTTTTGTGGCTATTTACCGCACTGATTAGTTGCTTTTTTATTTGGGCAATAAATAGCCCCTTAGATATTGTCAGTCGTACCATTGGCGAAGTCATTCCCGCGACACAAATTAAAACCGTCCAGCATTTAGAAGGCGGTATTATCCGCGATATTCTAGTACATGAAGGTGAGCAGGTTAAACAAGGGCAGATATTAGTCAACTTAGAATCCACAGGTAATACTGCCGATGTCAATGAAATCAGTATTCGATTACAAGCGGCACGTATTAAAGCGATTCGCTTAAAAGCCGAAGTGAGTGGTAAGTCTGACGTGCATTATTCCAATGAGTTTGGTGAATCGGCATCCGATGTGATTACTCAAAGTATTGATCTATTTAATACCCGCCGCGATCGTTTAAAAAATGAAATGGATGTGCAAGAGCAATTGATTAGCCAATACCGTTATCAATTACAAGAAATTAGTGCGCGTTTGGATGCTAACAAAAAGACTCAGATTTTACTCAATGAAAAAATTGGTATTAGCGAAGGATTATTAAAATTAAATATTAATAATCGCATGAATCATATTGCCTTATTAAAAGAATCTAGTGAATTAAATGGACAAATTCAAGAAGCTCAAGCGACTGAAAAGCGTGTGGCGGCAGCTATTAAAGAGGCGGAGAATAAATTAAAATTGGTTAAGAACTCATTTATTGAAAAAGCGCGTGAAGAATTACGTGATATGGAAAATACCATTGAAGTCCTGCGTAGTAAATTACAAAAAGATGAAGATAATTTACGTCGAACGGTATTAAAAGCACCGGTCGATGGCACAATTAAATCTTTATTTGTGACAACCTTAGGCGGTATTGTTGCGCCGGGCGGTGCCATACTAGACATTGTACCTAGTGATGATCGGCTTATTATTGAAGCCAAATTGTCTATTCAAGATATAGGGTATGTGCATATTGGACAAAAGGCCACTATTCGTTTGACCTCAGCCGATGCCAGTCGATTTGGTCATATTGAAGGTGAAGTCATCAATATTAGCCCCGACACGATGACCACTAAAGACGGCAATGCGTTCTATAAAATTAAAATCAGTGCGGCACAAAGTTTTTTTAAACGAAAAAATAACCGCTATGATTTATTTTCTGGCATGTTAGTCCAATGTAACATCATCACCGGTCAGCGCTCAGTTATGGATTATCTAATAGAGCCCTTCACTAGCCATTTAAATACACCTTTGGCAGAAAGGTAGTTTGCTCATGTGGCGAACTGTGTGAGGCTACCAAAATTTCACTATTGGCAATGGAGGCCGATACGTCCAATAATTCACCGCGTCGGGCGTGGTTTTGCCAACGGGTTTTTAAGCGTGCCTGTATTGCGAAAATTCTCCAACTTATCAAATATGGATTTATCATAACACACAAAAAAAACACCCCAAGTTGCCTAAGGGTGGCTTGATGTTTGCTTGATAAAAACAGTGGAAAAATTAATTGTGAGTTGCACCGTTTTAGGCTGCGGCTTATTTAAATTGATATTTTCCTAATTTAGCAACAACAAAACTGGCAAATCGGCTTGAAAAAAATCCCAAAAAGACGGGAATGAGGAGATGGTTTACGACTAAAGCATCGAAGAAATTTTGTAATGAATCCTGAAAGAAAGGCATGAGTGTCACATAATTTCTCAATACCACGACATAAATCAACGCAACCCAAAAGCCCACGGCATCTAACAATACCGCGATAATCAACGCCCAAACTGAAAACCCTTCGGTTGCCGCCAGCATGAGCCACAGTATGGTGATACTAAATATCATACTGAATGCGGCGATGAATCGATGCCCTGTGTACCAAAAAAACCACGGACTTTTAAAGTATTTCATAATTTATGATACTTGCCTTTCTTACACACATAGCAAATTTTGCCTTCCGCCGCCGCTTGCGCCCTACCAAACGGACTATGCTGACTCCCGCACGCGCCCTTGCCGCCATTGGAGGTTGTGGAATTGCAGCGTTTGTCGTCACAAAAATTGCATTTAAATACAGTGCTGACGTTTTGTTGGCAGCTTGGGCATTTTATGGGCATAAAGATTCCTAATTATTTTTTTCACACGGAAACATTTCTCGCATCGATGATTCAATTACAAATTGAATCGGGGCATTTTCAATTTCTGCAATATTAACATCAGGTGCATGTCTATGTTTTTCAATTAAAGCCCATTGTTTTAATACTGCGTTTGCAATAATTTTCGCTGATGCAGTTTCTCTAACTGGCTTATCATTTGGTAAACATATTCCAATTTGACTTGCATTATTGAGTATTCCTTGAACAACGCCGTTAAAATAAAGCTTCGCATATATAGAATGTTTAGAATCATCCATCTCTTTTACAAATTCCTTTAAGGTTAGAAAATAGAAATAGGCCACATCATCTGTTTCATTTGCTAATACTGCATTTGACAAAAATAAACATACCAGAAAAATAGAAACGAAATATCTTAAACTCGAAAACATAGTTTTATCCTTATAAATAATTAAAGCAGCTTATGTAATTCGGCTATTATTTTCTGGCTATCTACAGAGATAGCTAGAAATATCCGCGTAGTCCCAGTGACTGTTCTTTGCTTTTTTTGACTGTAATATTCAAAATCGACATCATAAATAACCAGCTTAATGCTGGAGTCATCTTCAAAATCATTTACTGCAAGGTAATCGTCTTTTATAGAAGTTGTCACTCCGCTAGAGAATCTACTACAAGCATCCTCTTTTATTTTTCGTATGCCTTGTATATCAAATTGTTTATCATCGTAATAAACGCTATTCGCATAAAAATCTATTGTAGTGCTGACATCACAACGTTTATCGGCATAAAAATGTTCTCTTACTATCTTTGCATATTCTGGTGCGTTTTCTAAATTGCTATTAGCAGGGTTGCTACTAAAAATTCCCTGAACTTTATCAACTACTAGATTTTCTGCATAATCCTTGGCAGATTTAGCAACAGTTTTTGTTCCTCGCGCTAAACCTTTAAAAAATGCTGAAATTGGTAAAGCAAAGGCATCATTATTAAAAGCAATAAAGGCAACAAAGACGATAACACCAATAGTAATACGATTATGAAACAACGTTTTTTTCATATAAACCTCGTGTTAATTTAAGTCTTAAATATCACTTTTATTCATTTGTCTTTTAATTGAATATATTTCCACAGAAATGTACAACTGATGCTAAAGCCAGAAAAAATGCCGCTTTCATCCCATAACAAAATGTGTCCCAAGACTTTTCTAATTTTTTCTTTTTTTCTTCTTCATTTCCAGAATTGACCCATACAGAGAACCACGCCACTAAACCAAACAAGATTATGAACCCCAACATATTGTTAAGCCTCGCTAAATATTAAAAAACCATGTTTTGCCAATACAGTATTGTCGTATAACCACATCATAAATAATGTACAAAAAAACATTGACCACTAGGTTTATAGACTCTTGGTTATAATCATTTTATTTTAAATATTTATGGAGTTATAAATTGAAGTCACGATAATGAAGATTTAGTTGTTCACATATATCTTTAACAATTTGTTTTTCTTGTTCATCAAAACAACCATCTGCCTCCCCTATTTTGCAACAGATTTGTACCAGATGTTTTGATAGCTGTGTATCATTTTTTATTTCCTTAAGAGCTTCATAGACCCGTGCGCGTCCTTCATTCATATCACAAGAAATTGCATCACAATACTGCATAAAGTGTGACATTATCACACCTGTATCGTAGCCTTTAAGCTCTTTTAAATTTGTCTGAATATAATTTTTTACTTTATCGACTTCAGAATCTTCAATTACTCCATCTGCACAAACTACCAATGCACATGAGCCTGCAAATGCTTTCATAAAGTCTTCGTTGATTACTTGATTTGCAAAAGCAATAACCCAATCAGGCGTAACTGAATCAACAATTCTTTTTGTTAAGTTTTTCCAAATGGCCACGTTTTTTTCTCCTAAAAACTAGATACTGAACTACTTGATTTTTTATTTCTTAATACATATGAGTAGGTAAGCAATTTTCCCCATTGATCATTGTTATTTATTTTCAGATGGATATTTTTCACAATCCTCACCCTTCCACCAGCCAGCCGCATAACCCGCCGCCGCACCTACTATGGCTCCAGCAGCCATTCCGACCCCACCGTATCCTGTTCCAGCCGCCATACCTTGATCCTGACCAGCCCCCATAGACTCAGTTCTTAATTTTTCGTTTTCCGCCTCACACTGCTCTTTGGTTTTTTCCGGCTTGCAATTAAATAAACACCATCCATTAGCCACTGGACTGTAGATGGAAACCGTTAGCATTAGGCTGGATAGACTTAATGCTGTAGCTATCATTCGTCTGTTCATTGGCACACTCCATCAATTTTTAACATTAAAAACACTGGCAAGATTCTAAAACTTTACAAAAATTGCTACAATCAAGCGAGAATTGGTATTTTGTCGCCAGGAGTGGGTAAATAATGTCAGTGCATGAAAAGATACGCCTTGCGAGGCACGCGAAGGGTTGGACACAAGAGAATGTCGCCGACAAATTGGAAATGTCGATTAACGGCTATGGCGATATTGAACGCGGGGACTCCGATATCAAACTGTCCAAGCTTGAGAAGATTGCGGATTTATTTGATATGACCTTATCGGATTTAATTGGCGTCAATGAACAAAATTCATTTTTTCAAAATGGCTCAAACAATAACATCCAAAGCCAATGTTTTTTTGGCTCATGCTCCCCTGAATATCTCCAGCTCAAAGCCGAATGTGAAAAAGAACGCTTACTTAACGGCGAAAAAGACAAAGAAATTGCTTTGCTAAAAGAGCTGGTTGATTTGTTGAAACATAAAAACGCTAGCTAGGAGTCTGTCGGCCTTAATATCCATAGCTGTTTAAAACAGTTAAAACACACAAAAAACCATACCAATCGGGCAAGATTGCACTTTTTTTGGCACTATTTCTGTCTATACAAAACGCAAGACACAAAGACGCTTCAGATTGAAAGCCATACACACCAGTGTCCACTCACCTTCCCACTTAGCCCTAGATGGAATGATCAGGCGCATAGATGATCCCTTCTGGAAAACCCACAGTCCGCCAAATGGGTATAGATGCCGATGCTCTATACGCTCGTTATCAGAGCATCAAGCCAAGGCACGAAGCGGACAAGGC
>CAJAVP010000032.1 GCA_903945375.1 uncultured Methylococcaceae bacterium
AGAACAAACCAGTATTGCACCATCCATCTGAGCCGCACCGGTAATCATGTTTTTTACATAGTCAGCATGACCTGGGCAATCAACGTGTGCATAGTGACGCTTTTCTGACTCGTACTCAACATGTGAGGTCGCAATGGTAATACCACGCGCACGCTCTTCCGGCGCATTATCAATTTGATCAAAGGCCTTTACCTCGCCCCCTTGCAATTCAGCCATCACCTTTGTGAGCGCAGCAGTCAAGGTTGTCTTTCCATGATCAACGTGTCCAATTGTTCCTACGTTGACATGGGGTTTACTACGTGAAAATTTTTCTTTGGCCATGGTTAGTACCTTATATTTCTATTTATGAAGATTTATTAATGATTGCATCTGCCACGTAAGCAGGAGCTTCATTGTATTTTTCAAACAGCATACTGTATGTTGCTCTTCCTTGTGTTGCTGAGCGTAAATTTGTTGAATACCCAAACATCTCAGCAAGAGGAACTTCGCAACTTATTACCTTGCCAGATGCAGCGTCTTCCATCCCTTGAATAATTCCTCTACGTCTATTTATCTCACCTACGACATCACCCATATATTCTTCAGGTGTCACTATTTCTACTCTCATAATCGGTTCAAGAAGAACTGGTGACGCAGATTTTGCGCCATCCCTAAAGCCTATTGCGGCCGCGATCTTAAAAGCCAACTCGTTTGAGTCAACATCATGATACGAACCATCAAACAAGGTAACCTTCACATCTAATACGGGAAAACCTGCCAAAACGCCACACTTAAGCTGCTCTTGTACACCTTTATCAACAGCAGGTATATAGTCTTTTGGAACGACTCCCCCTACTATTTCATTGACAAATTCATATCCAGCCCCCTGAGATTTAGGCTCAATCCTAAGCCATACATGACCATATTGTCCTTTTCCACCTGCCTGTCTAATAAATTTACTCTCATGCTCGACAGACTTAGTAATAGTTTCACGATATGCCACTTGAGGATTACCCACATTAGCATCTACATTAAATTCCCTACGCATTCGGTCAACAATAATTTCTAGGTGCAATTCACCCATACCTGAAATAATCACTTGACCCGATTCTAAATCCGTATTTACCTTAAATGATGGATCTTCATTAGCAAGCTTGGCTAAAGCATTAGCCATTTTGTCTTGATCCGCTTTCGTTTTTGCTTCCACAGCAACCGAAATAACGGGCTCTGGAAAATCCATTTTTTCCAAAATAATTATTGAATTAACATCACACAAAGTATCGCCAGTAGTAACGTCTTTTAATCCAATTGCTGCGGCTATATCACCTGCAAAGACTTCTTTAATCTCTTCACGCGAATTAGCATGCATTTGAACTATCCGCCCAATTCTTTCTTTTTTCTTTTTAATTGAGTTGTAAACAACATCACCTGCGTTGATAACACCAGAATAAACACGAAAAAAAGTTAAATTACCAACATAAGGATCAGCTGCAATCTTAAAGGCTAGAGCGGCAAACGGTGCGCCATCATCAGCGGTTCTTGTTGCTTCTTTTTGTCCATCTTCACCAACTCCTTTTATAGAAATAATGTCCTCAGGAGATGGTAAATACTCAATTACCGCATCTAGCAATTTTTGAACACCCTTGTTCTTAAAAGCAGACCCGCAGAATGCAGGAACAATTTTATTTGCTATTGTCTGCTTTCTTACTCCAAGCTTTATTTGCGCAACATCTAAACTACCAAGCTCTAAATATTGATCCATCATATCTTCGCTTGAATCGGCTGCTGCTTCGATTATTTTTTCACGCCATTCATTGGACAAATCCAGCATTTTTTCAGGGACACTTTCTTCAGTAAAAGTCATTCCCATATCGGAATCGCTCCAATAAACTGCTTTCATTTTTACGAGATCAACAACACCCACAAAACTATCTTCCACACCTATTGGCAACTGCATGGGCAAAACATTAACACCTAATTTTGCTCTGATTTGCGCAATTACCCGTAGAAAGTTTGCACCTACCCTATCCATCTTATTGACAAAAACAAGTCGTGGAACGTGGTACTTATTAGCCTGACGCCAAACAGTTTCAGACTGAGGCTCAACACCACCAACAGCACAAAATACAGCACAAACACCATCAAGGACTCGCAATGACCGCTCAACCTCGATGGTAAAATCAACATGACCAGGCGTATCAATAATATTGATTCTGTGAACGGGGTATTGCTTTTCCATTCCAGACCAAAAACAGGTTGTGGCAGCTGATGTTATGGTTATTCCACGCTCTTGCTCTTGCTCCATCCAATCCATTGTTGCAGCACCATCATGCACTTCACCTATCTTGTGCGACACTCCCGTGTAATACAGAATTCTTTCTGTCGTCGTTGTTTTTCCCGCATCAATGTGAGCCATAATACCGATGTTGCGGTATCTAGCAATTTCAGTATTACGAGCCACAATATTTAGCCAACTTTATTTTAGAAGCGATAATGAGAAAACGCCTTATTAGCTTCCGCCATCCTATGCGTATCCTCTCTTTTCTTGGCAGCTGAACCTTTATTTTCAAAAGCATCAAGCAACTCACCAGCTAATTTAGCTGACATTCCTCGCTCATTTCTCTTCCTAGAGGCATCAATCAACCATCGCATTGCAAGCGCCATACGCCTTGACGGCCTCACCTCAACAGGAACCTGATAAGTTGCGCCACCAACACGCCTAGACTTGACCTCAACTCTAGGCTGAACGTTTTCTAACGCTTTTGACAAAACATCCAAGGGAACAACATGACCTTTATGCTCAATGACATCCAAAGCACCATAAACGATACCTTCAGCAATTGACTTTTTTCCACTTTCCATAATCATATTCATGAATTTGGTTAGCATTAAACTACCAAATCTTGGATCTGGAATAATTTCTCTTTTAGTTGCTACTCTTCTTCTAGACATTTCTATACCAACTTAATTAGCTTTTTGGGCGCTTTGTGCCGTATTTCGACCTACCACACCTTCTATTATTTACCCCAGAAGCATCCAAACTACCACGCACAACGTGATACCTTACACCAGGTAAATCCTTAACACGACCACCCCGTATTAACACCACGGAATGCTCCTGTAAATTATGACCCTCTCCACCAATGTAACTACTAACCTCAGATCCATTAGTCAACCTAACTCTTGCAACTTTTCTTAATGCTGAATTTGGCTTTTTGGGAGTTGTTGTATACACCCTTGTACATACACCTCTTCGCTGAGGACAAGCCTCAAGCGCAGGAACATTACTTTTTTCTATTCTTTTTGCACGCGACTTACGAACCAATTGGTTAATCGTGGCCATAAACATTACTCCGAATTGCAATTTAACTGCTAATATTTTCTAACTTACACGCCAAGCATCAACACATGCCGCAAATACTAGATAACAAAAAACTTTAACATTTAACTAATGTGAGCCAAGTATGATACGTTTTAATAATTACTCGGTCAAGCAATTTATTTGATTATCCATTCAATGCTTGTTTCAATGCCTCTTCAGTATTTGCATGAGACAGAACCTCGACCTCCTGTGTAACTGGCGCGCTAAATCTGTTTCTTCTGGTTTCATGATAAGCCAGTCCCGTGCCAGCAGGAATTAATCGACCTACGATGACGTTTTCTTTTAACCCTAACAAGCCATCACTTAACCCTCTTACCGCTGCATCTGTAAGAACCCTTGTTGTTTCTTGAAATGATGCTGCAGATATAAACGACTCAGTTGCAAGAGATGCTTTTGTAATTCCCAACAGAATAGACTCATAACTAGCTGGAATCTTACCTTCTGATTCCATTCTATCGTTTTCAACCCTCATGGCAGCACGCTCAATTTGATCACCTTTAAGAAAATCAGTATCGCCCGACGCAGTAATTTCAACTTTTCTTAGCATTTGCCGAATGATTGCCTCTATATGTTTATCGTTGATTTTAACCCCTTGTAACCGGTAAACATCTTGAATCTCTTTAACTAAATAATTAGCTAACTCCTCAATACCTCGCAACCTTAAGATATCATGAGGCGTCAATTCACCTTCAGCAATAGTTTCGCCTTTCTCTACATACTCCCCCTCAAACACTGTAATATGTCGCCATTTGGGAATCAATGTTTCAACTTGCTCACCTTGAGCATCGGTTATAATAACCCTTTGCTTACCCTTAGTTTCTTTGCCGAATGAAATCGTACCACTTGTTTCTGCAAGAATAGCTGGGTCTTTAGTTTTACGAGCCTCAAACAAATCAGCAACTCTTGGCAAACCACCGGTAATATCCCTTGTTTTACTGGATTCTTGCGGAATTTTTGCAAGAACATCACCTACTTTTACTTCACCGCCATCTTTAATACCCGCGATAGCACCAGCGGGTAAGAAATATTGAGCAGGTATTTCCGTACCCGGTAAATAGATTGACTCGCCGTGCTCATCCAGCAGTTTAACCATTGGGCGCAATTCTCTTCCTGCACTCCCTCGCTGCTTCGGATCGGTGACAACTAACGAACTTAGCCCAGTAACTTCGTCTGATATTTTCTGAACCGTCAATCCATCAACAAAATTCTCTAATTTGACAACCCCGTCCACCTCTGTGATAACAGGATGTGTAAACGGATCCCAAGTAACAATAATATCACCCGGATTGATTCGACTACCTTCTTGAACCGATAAAACAGCACCATAAGGTATTTTATATCGCTCTCTCTCACGTCCGTAATCGTCAACAACCCCGACCTCACCTGATCTTGAGACAGCAACCAAGTGACCTTCGCGATTAGTTACGGACTTAAGATTACTTAACCGTACCGTGCCCGCAGATTTAACCTGTACATTACTAATCGCCGCTGACCTTGAAGCAGCACCACCAATATGAAACGTTCTCATCGTCAACTGAGTACCTGGTTCACCGATAGATTGAGCCGCGATAACTCCAACTGCCTCACCTATATTCACCAAATGTCCGCGACCTAAATCACGACCATAACACGCGGCACAAACACCATGACGATTTTCACAAGTAATAATTGAACGGACTAAAATTTGATCAATACTATTATCATCTAGAACCGATACCCAATGCTCATTCAGCAAAGTTCCTGATGGAACAATGATTTTTTCTTTTGCTGGATCCATAATATCACTTGCAGCAACTCGACCAAGTACTCTCTCTGAGAGCGGCTCGACAACATCACCACCTTCAATAATTGGCATCATAATCAAACCATTGCTAGTACCACAATCCTGTGTCGTAATCACTAAATCTTGAGCGACATCCACCAAACGTCGCGTCAAATAACCGGAGTTAGCTGTTTTCAATGCAGTATCTGCCAATCCTTTACGAGCACCATGTGTTGAAATAAAGTACTGTAATACATCAAGACCTTCTCTGAAATTAGCTGTAATGGGGGTCTCGATAATAGAGCCATCTGGCTTTGCCATCAAACCACGCATTCCCGCTAGCTGACGTATCTGAGCAGCCGAACCTCTCGCCCCAGACTCTGCCATCATAAAAATCGAGTTAAAAGATTTTTGCTTAACCGTATTGCCTTCGGCATCGATCACAGACTCTTCACCCAAACCGTCCATCATGACCTTTGCTACTTGATCGTTGGCATGTGACCAAATATCAACAACCTTGTTGTAGCGCTCACCGTCCGTTACCAGACCGGACGAATACTGACTTTGAATTTCATTAACTTCAGCTTCTGCCGAGCGAATGATATCAACTTTCTTTGCAGGTATTGCCATATCTTCAATACCGAATGATACACCCGAAATCGTTGCATAACGGAAACCAAGATACATCAACTGATCGGCCAAAATGACAGTATCTTTGTTACCTAAAAACCGATAGCTATAATTGATTAAACGTGAAATATTTTTCTTCGTCATGTCACAATTGACACGTTCGAATGGCATTCGATCTGGCACAACTTCCCAAATCAGAGCACGACCCACTGTCGTTTTAACGCGATGTGTTTTGTCGTCATAGCCCCCCTCTGTATTAGGTACTTTTTCAGTGATACGTAATTCAATTTTAGATTGGAGCTCAACCGCCTTTTCCGCAAGTGCTTTGTGAATCTGACCTACATCACCAAAAATAGAACCATCGCCTCGCGCGTTTATTTTTTCACGACTGATATAGTACAAGCCCAAAACCACGTCTTGAGAAGGATTTATTACAGGCTCACCATTAGCTGGTGACAAGATATTATTAGTTGCCATCATCAACGTTCTGGCTTCTAGTTGAGCTTCGATAGATAACGGGATATGTACCGCCATCTGATCGCCATCAAAATCGGCATTAAACGCACTACAGACTAACGGATGCAGCTGGATAGCCTTACCTTCAATCAGCGTAGGCTCAAACGCCTGAATTCCTAGTCGATGTAAAGTTGGCGCACGATTAAGGAGAATAGGATGCTCACGAATTACCTCTTCTAAAATATCCCATACTTCCGCGCCTTCGCGCTCGACCATCTTCTTCGCAGCTTTAATAGTCGTCGCTAAGCCTCTAAACTGCAACTTACTAAAAATGAAGGGCTTGAATAACTCCAACGCCATTTTCTTTGGCAATCCACATTGATGTAATCTTAAACTTGGCCCAACAACAATTACTGAACGTCCCGAATAATCGACCCGTTTCCCAAGCAAATTTTGTCTAAAACGTCCTTGTTTGCCTTTAATCATGTCGGCTAAGGATTTCAACGGCCTTCTATTTGTTCCCGTTATAGCTCTGCCACGGCGGCCGTTGTCTAATAAGGCATCGACGGATTCTTGCAGCATCCGCTTTTCATTGCGAACAATAATATCAGGCGCATTCAAATCTAAAAGACGATTTAATCGATTATTTCTGTTAATAACACGGCGGTACAAGTCATTTAAATCAGAGGTTGCAAATCGCCCACCATCCAACGGAACTAAGGGACGCAGCTCGGGTGGCAATACGGGCAACACTTGCAAAATCATCCATTCCGGACGGTTTTTAGAGCTCAGCAGGGCATCCATGACCTTTAATCGTTTGGCATATTTTTTTATTTTTGTTTCAGAACTCGTTGCATTAATCTCTTCTCGTAAAATTTCAACTTGTTCTTTTAAATCGATAGCTTTTAATAGTTCATAAATGGCTTCCGCACCCATTTTTGCAACAAAATCATCACCATGCAAATCAACCGCATTAAGGTACTCGTCATCAGTCAATAAGTGACCCTTCTCGAGTGGAGTTAAGCCCGGATCAAGAATAACAAACGACTCAAAATAGAGAACGCGCTCAATCTCTCGCAACGTCATATCCAATAATAGAGCAATACGAGACGGTAACGACTTTAAAAACCATATATGCGCAACAGGGCTTGCTAGGTCAATATGCCCCATACGTTCACGACGCACTTTAGACAAGGTAACTTCAACGCCACATTTTTCACAAATAACACCACGATGTTTAAGTCTTTTATATTTTCCACACAGACATTCATAATCACTTACCGGTCCAAAAATTTTCGCGCAGAAAAGCCCATCACGCTCCGGTTTGAAAGTACGATAATTGATGGTCTCAGGTTTTTTTACTTCCCCATATGACCATGAACGAATCATGTCGGGGGAGGCAAGGCCGATACTAATACCGTCAAAGTCATCTGCACGACCTTGACGTTTTAAGAAATTCATTAAATCTTTCAAGAGCTTTTCCTCTTTAAATACTTTCTGGCTCAACCATTTAAATTAACCATCAGACAATGGTAATTTGCTTAATACTTACTCTCGTTCAAGTTCGATATTGACTGCCAACGAGCGGATTTCTTTTATCAAAACATTGAATGATTCAGGCATACCGGCTTCCATTTTGTGATCGCCGTCGACAATATTTTTATACATACGCGTTCTGCCCGTTACATCATCCGATTTAACAGTCAGCATCTCTTGTAAAGTATACGCCGCACCGTAAGCCTCCAATGCCCAAACTTCCATTTCCCCAAATCGTTGTCCACCAAATTGTGCTTTTCCACCCAACGGCTGCTGAGTCACTAAACTATAAGGACCTGTTGAACGAGCATGCATTTTGTCATCAACTAAATGGTTCAATTTCAGCATATACATATAACCGACAGTTACTTCACGCTCAAAAGGCTCACCGGTTAACCCATCGTACAAAGTTATTTGTCCATGTTCAGGCAGATCAGCAAGCTTTAACATGGTGCGAATATCTTCTTCACTCGCGCCATCAAACACAGGGGTAGCCATAGGTACACCAGCGACTAAGTTACGCGCCATTTCCAATATTTCGGCATCAGAAAACGAATCAAGTTTTTCTTCGCGACCACTACAATTGTAAATTTTGTCTAAATATTCGCGTATCACTGTAACTTTGTCGTGCTCAATGTCATAGCGGGCTTCCAACATCTTACCGATTTTAATGCCTAAGCCTTTTGCTGCCCAACCCAAGTGGGTTTCTAATACCTGCCCAACGTTCATACGTGACGGCACGCCTAATGGATTCAACACAATGTCAACGGGATTGCCATCAGCTGTGTAAGGCATGTCTTCAATGGGGCGAATCATTGAGATAACCCCTTTGTTACCGTGCCGTCCCGCCATTTTGTCGCCTGGCTGAATACGTCGTTTAACCGCAAGATAAACTTTAACCATTTTCAAAACCCCAGGAGCTAAATCATCGCCCATAGTGATCTTTTTGCGTTTCACCTCGAATTTCTCTTCGAAATCTTTACGTTGCTGCTCTATCTGGGTCATGACAAGTTCTAGTTGAAGATTTAACTCTTCATCTTTCATTCTTACTTTTAGCCAATCAGAACGCTTTATGCCATCTAAATAACTATCGGTAATTTCGCTACCAGCCTTAATATGATTGGCCCCTGAAATTGCCTCTTTACCCAGCAATAGTTTACGTACCCGCAAGTAAATATCTTCTTCAAGAATTTTTAATTGATCATCAAGATCTTTGCGATAACGTTTAATCTCGTCTTGCTCAATATCCAAAGCACGCTTATCTTTTTTGACACCGTCACGAGTAAAGACCTGTACATCAATAACTGTCCCTTCAATACTGCTCGGTACTCTCAACGAAGTATCTTTTACATCAGCCGCTTTTTCACCAAAAATAGCGCGTAACAATTTTTCTTCTGGGGTCAGTTGCGTTTCACCTTTTGGGGTTACTTTGCCCACTAAAATATCGCCACCTTTGACTTCTGCACCGACGTACACAATTCCAGATTCATCCAGCTTTGCTAACGCTTCCTCACTAACATTTGGAATATCTGCCGTTATTTCTTCTGGGCTATGCTTAGTATCACGCGCTACACAGGTTTTTTCTTCAATATGGATTGTGGTAAATCTATCCTCTTTAACCACTCTTTCGGATACTAAAATTGAATCCTCAAAGTTATAGCCATTCCACGGCATGAAAGCCACCAACATATTTTGACCTAAAGCTAATTCACCCATATCAGTGGATGGTCCATCAGCCATAATGTCGCCAGCATTCACAATATCCCCTGGTTTAACTAGAGGTTTTTGATTGATACAAGTATTTTGGTTTGAGCGGGTATATTTAATTAAATTGTAAATATCTACACCCGGGCTGCCGGTCTCGGTCTCCGTATCATTAACACGAACCACGATTCTAGCTGCATCAACTGCTTCAATCTTACCGCCACGCGCAGCAACCACCGTCACGCCCGAATCCTTAGCTACTGTTCTTTCCATACCCGTTCCAACTAACGGCTTTTCAGCTCGCAAGGTTGGTACAGCTTGGCGCTGCATGTTTGAACCCATTAATGCACGGTTAGCATCGTCATGCTCAAGAAACGGAATGATAGATGCAGCAACCGAAACAATTTGCTTGGAAGATACGTCCATATACTGCACCGTATCAGACATCGCTAAGGCAAACTCGTCTTTGTGTCGGCATGACACTAAGCCGTCTACTAAGCGACCATTCTCATCCACCGCGACACTCGCTTGTGCAATAACAAACTCGCCTTCTTCAATAGCGGACAAATAATCGACTTGATCCGTAACCACACCCTCAACGACTTTTCGATAAGGCGTTTCTAAAAAGCCGTAATTATTAGTGCGTGCATAGACCGACAAAGAGTTTATCAGACCAATATTAGGTCCTTCAGGCGTTTCAATTGGACAAACGCGACCGTAGTGAGTTGCATGTACGTCACGCACCTCAAAACCAGCGCGTTCTCTTGCAAGACCACCCGGCCCTAATGCAGAAACACGTCGTTTATGTGTCACTTGAGACAATGGATTGTTTTGATCCATAAATTGCGACAGCTGACTAGAGCCAAAAAACTCTTTAACTGCAGCAGATACGGGTTTTGCATTAATGATTTCTTGCGGAACTAAACCTTCGGAATCTGCTAACGTTAGCCTTTCTTTAACAGCCCGCTCAACCCTAACTAATCCAACACGGAATTGGTTTTCAATCATCTCTCCGACAGATCTAACTCGGCGATTACCTAAATGATCGATATCATCAACATTGCCATTACCATTACGAATGTTGATTAATTCTTTTAGGACATCAATAATGTCGTTTTTCGTTAACGTACCTGGGCCAGTTGTTTCCTCTCGACCCAAGCGGCGATTAAACTTCATCCGTCCAACAGTAGATAGATCGTATCTATCATCTGTGAAAAACAGATTTTGGAAGAGATTTTCAGCAGATTCTTTTGTCGGTGGCTCGCCAGGACGCATCATGCGATAAATTTCCACTAAAGCCTCTAAGGCATTAGTCGTCACATCTAGCTTCATCGCATTACTGATATAAGGCCCTTTATCTAAGTCATTGACAAACAATGTATTAATCTCAGATATACCGGCATCAATACAGCGACCGATAAGCCCATCTGTCATTTCTTCATTGACACTTGCAACCAGCTCTCCCGTCGACTCATCGACTAAGTTTCTGCCTAGTAACTTACCAATTAAATATTCCCTAGGGACTTCAACTTCAGTCAAGCCGACTTTCGCTATTTCTCTAATGTGTTTGGCGGTTATTCGTCGTCCTTCTTCAACAAGAACCTGTCCATTATACTTAATATCAAATGCAGCGATTTCACCACGCATCCGCTCTGGCACAATATGAAACATGCATTTTTCTTGACTTAAGGTAAATTTATTCGTCTCGAAGAAAATCTTTATCATTTCTTCGTTATCATACCCTAAGCCTCTCAATAAAATCGTTGCTGGAATTTTACGACGTCGATCGATACGAACGTAGACACAGTCTTTATGATCGAATTCGAAATCTAACCATGACCCACGATAAGGTATCACTCTTGCGTTAAACAACAGCTTACCCGATGAGTGGGTTTTTCCTTTATCATGATCGAAAAAGACACCTGGCGAACGGTGTAATTGTGAAACAATGACCCGCTCTGTTCCATTGATTACAAAAGTACCATTTTCTGTCATTAATGGTAATTCACCCATATATACTTCTTGCTCGCGAATATCTTTTACAACTTTCGCACTTGCCGCCGCATCCTTATCATAAATAACTAAGCGCACTAAGACCCGCAAAGGTGCTGCAAAAGTCGCACCTCTTTGCTGACACTCACGCACATCAAAGACCGGCTCACCTAATCGGTAGTTGACATATTCCAATACGGCATAACCTGAATGGCTTTCAATTGGAAAGACACTTGTAAACGCTGCATGAAGGCCAATATCTTGGCGCTTATCCGGCGCGACACCTGATTGCAAGAAACTTGCATAGGAATCTATTTGAGTTGCCAATAAATAGGGGACTTCAAGCACCTCAGTGCTTTTTCCAAAATTGTTTCGAATCCGCTTTTTTTCGGTAAAAGAGTAGGACATATCGCTTCCAAACCTTTTCGTCATGAATTGTTTCTACTGTAAAGTTCTTACAAACAGTAAAAGGCCGGTGGCCTTAGCCACCAGCCATACTTTGAAGGCTTTCGCCAAATGTTTTGTCGTTACCTTATTTAATATCGACAGTAGCGCCTGCTTCTAGCAGTTGCTTTTTAATGTCTTCAGCTTCTGCTTTAGGCACACCTTCTTTCAAGGTTGTTGGAACGCCTTCAACAGCATCTTTCGCTTCTTTTAAGCCTAAGCCAGTGATGCTACGCACAGTTTTAATTACTGAAACCTTATTTTCACCAAAACCGGTCAAAATAACATCAAACTCAGTTTGCTCTTCAACCACTGGCGCTGCTGCGCCCGCTGCTGGTGCAGCTACAGCGACCGCTGCCGCTGATACACCGAATTTTTCTTCCATTGCTGAAATTAACTCAACAACTTCCATAACGGTCATGTTGGAGATCGCATCCAAGATTTCTTCTTGCGAAATTGCCATTTTTTTTCCTCTTTTTAAATTAGTTTTAACTGGTAAAGTTGAAGCTTATGCCGCTTGCTTCTGATCTCTGATTGCCGCAACAGTACGAACCATTTTTGCGTGTGGCTCTGCCAAAGTACGTACAAATTTTTCTACTGGTGCTTTCATAACTGCCATGAGTAAGCTGATTGCTTGATCGCGGGTAGGCAAACTTGCTAATCGACTTAACTCAGATGGTCCAAACAATTGACCACCAACAGAAACTACTTTTGGAATTAATTTGTCGTGTGTTTTGCTAAACTCACCAATTAAACGCGCTGCTGAACCCGGATCTTCCATTGAAAATGCAATTAATAAAGGGCCGACGAGACCTTTTTGCATACATTCAAATTCTGTTCCTTCAACCGCACGCCTAGCTAGGGTGTTTTTTACCACACGCAAGTAAACGCCAGTCTCTCTCGCAGTTTTACGCAACTCAGTAAGTTCAGTCACTGTTAAACCACGATATTCTGAAGCAATCGCAGAATGAGCTTTAGCGGCGATTGCAGCAACTTCTTCTACGACAGCTTTTTTGCTATCTAAATTTAGTGCCACAGATTACCTCCATTTTTCTGATATTTCAGAATTGAAAAATACATCTTAGTAAGATGCTCCTTACGGTTTTCCCCAAAGTATTAGGTACTGCTACCGCCTGCGCAGGAAATTAAGTTTTACAACACCTGCGGTCTTTGACGGTTACCGCACATTCACGGCAACCCAAAGTTGTTATTACCTAGCCTGCTAAACTACTAGGATCTAGCCATAAGCCAGGCCCCATCGTTGAGGACAAGGTAATTTTCTTAATATATATACCTTTAGCCGCTGTCGGTTTCGCTTTTCTTAAATCAGCTAATAGTGCTTCTAAGTTTCCTTGAATGGCCTCTGCATCGAAAGTGACTTTACCTAGCGTACAGTGAATAATACCTGATTTATCGGTGCGATAACGAACCTGACCTGATTTTGCATTCTTGACGGCAGTAGCAACGTCTGGAGTTACCGTGCCTACTTTTGGATTAGGCATTAATCCGCGCGGCCCTAAAATCTGCCCTAATTGCCCAACGACGCGCATTGCATCCGGAGATGCGATAACAACATCAAAGTTCATTTCGCCTTTTTTAACCAATTCGGCTAAGTCTTCCATGCCAACAATATCAGCACCTGCCGCTTTGGCCGCGTCTGCATTTGGTCCTTGCGTAAATACAGCAACCCTTACAGTTTTTCCCGTTCCATTGGGCAATACTGTCGCACCACGTACATTTTGATCTGATTTTCTAGGATCAACTCCTAAGTTGACACTGACATCAATGGCCTCTTCAAACTTGGTGCTACGTAGCTCTTTTAAAATATCTACGGCTTCAACAACACTGTATTGTTTTGTGCTTTCTACCTTTGATTTAACTAATTTTGCTTTTTTTGTTAGCTTTGCCATTACAAACCCTCCACATTAAGACCCATACTGCGGGCGCTTCCAGCTATCGTTTTTACCGCTGCATCAAGGTTTGCCGCATTCAAATCTTCCATTTTGATTTTTGCTATTTCTTCTAATTGTTCACGAGTGACAGTCCCAACTTTCTTGGTGTTAGGGGTGCTACTACCACTTTTTAAACCGGTTGCTTTTTTCAATAGAATTGTTGCAGGTGGCGTTTTGGTAATAAAGGTAAAGCTTCTGTCACTATAAACGGTAATAACTACAGGCAAAGGCAAACCTTTTTCTACATCTTGAGTTTTTGCATTAAACGCCTTACAAAATTCCATAATATTTACACCTCGCTGCCCTAATGCAGGACCTACTGGTGGACTTGGATTTGCTTCACCTGCTTTTACTTGTAGCTTTATGTAAGCTGTTATTTTTTTTGCCATTTTCTACTCCAAACTTGGGTACATGCGCTTTTCAGCTCCCCTTAGAAACAAAAATCCCTGCCGGACACGGTCAGGGATTGATTAGATAAAACGTAGTAAAGCTGCTAACTTTTCTCTACCTGAGAAAATCCTAGTTCAACTGATGTTGATCTTCCAAAAATAAGAACTGAAATTTTAAGCTTATTTTTTTCGTAACTCACCTCTTCGACAACACCATTAAAATCTTTAAACGGACCGTCAATGACGCGTATAACTTCTCCTACTTCAAATAGGATTTTTGGCCTAGGCTTATTAACACCCTCTTCAACTCTTGAAAGAATTGCCATTGCTTCTTTTTCGCTGATTGGAGCTGGTCTATCAGATGTCCCTCCGATAAATCCCAACACTCTAGGTACATCTTTAACTAAGTGCCACGTTTCATCTGTCAACTCCATTTGAACCAAAACGTATCCTGGAAAAAACTTTCTATCACTTTTGCGCTGTTGCCCCATTTTCATTTCGACAACTTCTTCAGTTGGCACAAGTATCTTCCCGAAATACTGACCGAGACCATCGCGCTTTATTCTCTCTTCCAAACCTTGCTTTACTTTATTTTCAAAATTTGAATAAGCGTGAACAACATACCACTTCAATGACATTCTACCCGCCTTGGCCTGTTAATAAACGAACACCCCAAAAAAGAAACATATCCAATAGCCACAATCCTAGCCCGACAATAAAAACCATCGCAAAAACCATCATTGTTGTTCTAACCGTTTCTTCCCGACTTGGCCAGACTACCTTTCTAACTTCTTGCCTTGATTCAACAACAAAACTCCAGATCATTCTTCCAAAGTCGGTTGTCAGCATTAAACCAAGGACTAATCCAACAACAACAAGCAAACCAATTACTCGATAAAGAAGAGAAAAATTTGAAAAATAATAGAAAGCCCAAATACCAGCCACTATTAGAACAACCGAGAAGGCTTGCTTAACAACGTCTAGAACAGATGTTGCAGCTTCAGCTTGAGTATTCATGGATATTACTATGAAATATGAGGATATTGAAGTGTTAAAGCTGAATGGCAGGCCAGGAGGGTCTCGAACCCCCAACCCGCGGTTTTGGAGACCGCTATTCTACCAATTGAACTACTGACCTATTCAGACAAACCTAATAAAGAGTGGCTTTTACTGCCCGCCTCTTAACTACTCTATTATTGACGCAACGACACCTGCGCCTACGGTACGACCACCTTCACGGATTGCAAACCGCAGTCCGTCTTCCATTGCGATGGGTGATATCAATTTTACGGTTACCGAGATATTATCTCCCGGCATTACCATTTCA
>CAJAVP010000033.1 GCA_903945375.1 uncultured Methylococcaceae bacterium
ATAAGGTAGTCGGTGTATAAGTCTTCTATTGGGTCTGTCATCTTAGTCACCTTGTTTGTCAATGGGCTGGTAATTTTACCTTTAAATTTAGTTCAAATTTAAAGGGAGTGCGTAAGGTCAGCAATTCTCATTATGCCCCCAAGCTACCCTATTTCCGGCTTTAGGGGTCGAACAATTGAGCTTTTCGGGTTATGAGCCCAGCCCTCCAACATAAAATCGAGCAGATGCTCCCAGCTATCAAAGCACAAGTAAGTTGTCAGCGCCTTCATGTCATCAAACAAACGCTTTCGCGAAGGCAGTGTCTGAAGCAGCAGGCAAAACTTGTCGTCCATTAAATCCAACAGGGTATGCAGCAAGTAGGCGAGCAAAATGAGCGTCGCCAGCAATGAGGACAAAAACTGTTTGCCATGACCGAAGTTGTGTTCAAAGTGATAGCCTTTGGTCTTCAGTGTGTTGTTGTTTTCATTTTCGATCTTCCATCTTGCGCGACCTGAGGCCACCACGGCGGCAACGCTGGCGTCATCAACCGCCAAAGACGTGGCGAACGCATTACGATACAGCGTCTTGCCGGTATCCGCCGCGTGCGTGGTCATCTCGCACCAGTTCACCGACAAGGCATCATCGGCGTCCCGTAACGGGACGGTGCTGACATAACGGTAGGTGTCGATTTCGTGGCGTTTGCCCGTCCAGCGTTTGCGCACCACCGTTTTGACCACTCCGTTGCGCTCCAGATCATCCACCCATTCGTACAAGGTCTTATGGGAGTCCGGTTTGCAGACCAGAATAAATTCAAACCCTTTGGACACTAACGCCCGACAAAACGGCTCGTGGCAGTACAGGTCATCGCCAAGCACGGTCGTGCCCAACGCGGCGTATTGGCTGCCCCGGCTGTCCAGCCAGCGCAGGGAGGCGTTAAGCTCGCAATCTTGCTTGTCAAGGCCGTCCTGGGGGCAAATGAATTCTGGCGCCAGTAAAATGACCTTATCGCCGCCAGGCTTGACCAACACCGGTGTCACCACCGTATGCGAATAACTGGTTTTGCCGTTGCCGTGCGTCTTGCAGGAACAGCAAGGACCATGCAGCTTGTGTGACGAATAATACTGGGTGCCGTCCAAGGCCAGCAGCAAGCGCTGGTCCGATCCCCGAAAAACGTCGATGACCCCGGCGCGTTGGAAACCGTCAACGATATAATCAAACATCGGATACACCGCTGTAGGCTCCACCCCGTCAAGCAGGCTGCGGATGTGGTTGTCCGTCGGGATTTCAAACACGCCAAACAGGGTTTGGGCATTATTTTTCCCTTGGGTTTCCTGCATCGTCCGCTGGAAGTCCAAAAAGGACGGGCTTTGCATGAAAAAAACTGAAAATGCACTCAATCCGGCATCCGTCATGGTGTAGCCCGTATTTTTTCCGGTTCGCTGATCGGCAAAGGTTTCAAACGTTAGGCGCAATTGCCTGGTCACGTCACTAAAGGTCAATGCGTTTAATCCAAAGGGAGCACTCATAAATTGGTTTCAATAGGGAATCGGTCGGCTATTTTAGGTGCTGGATGCCATAAGGAGAATTGCTGGCGTAAGGTGAGTAAGATTGTGTTTGAATATCCTGAGTTTTATGATAAAAATTAATTGATTTTTGTGGATTCCTTTGGGAACCCGAAAAACGTGCCAGTTCAGCACTTTAAATGACGAATAAACAAAGCGGGTATCCGCGATAATGAAACAAAGCAGTTTTTACTGTGATTTGAAAACAACGCGGCTTGCCGCCATCTGAAAACAACACGGCCTTGCCGTAATTTAAAACTAACCCACCAGGGAACCATTTCCCCGGTCGGGCATTTGTGTTTCCTGTAACTTCTCATTACCCACAGGTAGCCGCTGCCCGAATCAAATCAGGCAACGGCGGAATGGTGTTTCCGCCCAGCAGCCTATCCTTAAGATAATGCCAAAACGAAATCTTGTGCTTTAGGCAGGTCTTTTTTAAGCTGG
>CAJAVP010000034.1 GCA_903945375.1 uncultured Methylococcaceae bacterium
CGGAGACGTAGCGATCTGAAGCAATAACGCCCCAGTAAAGCAATGACAATACGATAGCAATCAACGCCGTGCCGGTTATTTTATGGCGTTGCAGTAAGCCCCAAGGGCGTAGAGCGGTTTTCATGGGTTGCGGCTGTCCTTGTAGGCTTTAAGTGCGTCGTCGATGTTATCAAACCAATGGGCTTTACCATTGTCCAGAAAAATCCCAGCGGAACAAAATTGTTTTAATGTGCTTTCCCCATGAGACACCATAATCAGGCTAGAGCGATCCATCAAATCTTTGAACGCTTTGGCGGCTTTATTTTTAAATGCCGCATCACCTGATGCCGTAGCCTCGTCTGAAATATAGACATCGAAATCAAAGGCTAATGACATGCCGAATTGCAAACGTGACTTCATACCAGACGAATACGTTTTTACGGGCTCGTCAAAGGCATAACCGATTTCTGCATAATCTTCAATAAAAGCAATACGTTCCTCAATATCGTATTCATGACCGTGAATGCGACAAACAAACTTGGCATTTTGCCGTCCTGTCATCGAGCCTTGTAATCCACCGCCAAATCCCATTGGCCAAGAGACGCGACAAAGCCGCTTGACAGTTCCTTTAGTTGGCTGATCCGTACCCCCAATTAAACGCAATAAGGTGGATTTCCCTGCCCCATTACGCCCCACTAAGCCCACACTAACCTTTGGTGGAATAACAAAATCGACACCGCGCAAGATCCATTTTCCAGGACCATGGCTGGTTTGATAGCGTTTATGTACGTCGTCAACAATAATCATAATGAAGTGAGTTTAGCTTGATAATGCCTATGTAAGGCCAGTCCAAAAAAAACGGCAACAATAGCACAGCGATAAATATAACTGACATCGACTCCTGAAAGAGCGTGGTAATAAGGCGATATACTGTGTCTTACGGCTTCTGTTCCGTGTAGTAATGGGTTAATCAGTAGCCAACCGCGATAGGGATCTGGAATATTATTAACGGGCAACATGACGCCTGACGACAACATCAAAAACGTGGATACGATACCCAAAACAACACTTACCTTAGGAATTAATTCACTAGCAACGGATGTCACCAAACCATAACCTAGCCCTAATAGCCATAAACCAAATAGTACGACTACGGTCGTCAAAGGATCACTTGGTAATAATGAAGTCCCGAAAAAACTTCCCCCTACCCCCAGCACAATCGTTATCAGCGTCGTTATGAAACCCTCAAGATAAGCACGCACCAATAGCGCATCAATAGGCATGACTTGACGGTAAGCAAACAGTGCCCGATTTGCCCCCACTGCATTTTGCACTTGTCCGGAAGTTCTTTTGAAAAATAAGAAAGCCAGCATACCAATGATAAGCCAGGCTTCGATACTCATGCCATCCACGCTTCGCATACGAATCACCGTGAACATAACAATCATCAAGCCAATTTGAATGATAGGATCGAGTAACAGCCACAGCCAAGCAATACGACCCGCAGATAATCTTGCGACAGCTTCACGCAAAAAAAGGGCATTCCAAACCGACAACGTAATAGATAAGGCTGATCTAGGATGGAAGTAATCGTAATGTGTCATAATTTAAGTGAAATTTTGGAGGGGATGTCGCATTAAAGAGAATAATATGGGAAGCATCATTAAAACAGAAAAATAAACTTTAAGATGGGTATCTAAGGAAGACTTAACGACAAAACGCTTAAACAGTAACATGAAAGGTGTAACACATCACAAATCCAGTCTATCATGACCCTTGTAAAAATCGCAATAGCATTCGCACCATGATGAAACACCTAAGTCCACTGTCATTGATATACTTCTTGTCGTTAATTGAGTGGGTTATCAACTTAAAGCAAGCGAGTCGATGATCTACATTCCGAGCAGAATCACCATCATGATAGATGAAAGACCTTATTCTTTCCCTGATAAAAAGGGCACAAAGCTAACAATATCCAATTCTTCCACACTAAACGATTCTGAGGTTCGTGTCACACGTTGCAGAACTTGCTTTTGATTAGTGCCAACGGGAATCACCATCACGCCCCCAATGGACAGCTGCTGTAATAATTGTTCTGGAATACTTAACGGTGCTGCGGAAACCAAAATCCCATCAAAAGGAGCGTAATCAGACCAACCCAAACCGCCATCACCATAACTAAAACTAATATTTTTCAGCTTTAAATCCCATAAGTGATCTTTGGCTTTTTTTTGTAGCGGCAGGATACGTTCAACTGAAAATACCTGATCGACAAGCTTAGCCAAAATAGCGGTTTGATAACCACACCCCGTGCCTATCTCCAACACCTTTTTGGGTTTATTCGAATGCAATAACAATTCCGTCATTCGAGCAACAATATAAGGTTGCGAGATGGTTTGATTAAAGCCGATAGGTAAAGCCGTATCTTCGTAGGCACGACTAGCTAAGGCTTCATCGACAAAAATATGCCGTGGAGTATGACACATGGCATCTAATACGCGAGAATCGCTAATCCCTTGTTCCGATAAGCGTTTAACCATACGCTCACGAATGCGCTGCGAAGTCATACCGATGCCCTGTAAGTGCGGCATTATCATTCACCCTCCCTAGGCAGCCAAGCCGCCAACGCATTCAATCGCTCATACCAGGTCAAATCTAATTGCAAGGGTGTTACTGAGACATAACCGGAATTAATCGCATAAAAATCAGTTCCAGGCCCTGCGTCTTGCTCTGCACCAGGCGGCCCAACCCAATAAATCGTGCGTCCTCGCGGATCTTGACTGGTAATCACCGGCTCCGACTTGTGACGTTGCCCCAAGCGTGTGGCCTGGTAGCCCTTGAGATCAGTTATTGAAATATCCGGAACATTGACATTGAGAATAGTATCTTGCGGCAAGGGCTTGCTGATTAATTGCTTAAGAATCACTTCCGCAACATGTGCCGCCGTATCGAAATGACTAGGATTATTACCCGCTAAAGAAATAGCAACAGCAGGTAATCCTAAAAAACGCCCTTCCGTCGCAGCTGCGACAGTGCCTGAATAAAGTACATCATCGCCTAAGTTAGAACCGTGATTAATGCCAGCAAAAACCATATCAGGTTCGTGAGTCAATAATCCCGTGATCGCCAAATGGACACAATCGGTAGGCGTACCATCGACTTTGACAAACCCATTATCAGCAGGATACGCGCGTAATGGCATTTCTAAGGTCAACGAATTGCTTGCGGCACTCCGATTTTTATCCGGCGCAACAACTGAAATATCAGCATGTTTGCGCAACGCGCCCGCTAAAGCGGCCAACCCCTCGGCAAGATAACCATCGTCATTACTTATTAAAATGTGCATTTTCAGTCGCTCTAAAGCAGAATAAGCTATAAAATCAAACATATTAGCAACAATAGCTCACAAAATCAGCCTACATGACAAAAAAAAAACCCGTGTCAGAAGATAGCGATTTATTCCGAGAAGCCATAGGGCAAGTTCGACCTATCAAAAAAGATAAAATTAACCTCACCCCATCCATTCGCCCTAAACCCTATCCGAGTCAACAGCTCGGTTTTTCTGAACTAGAATTACATGACAAACCTCTTCAACCTATTGACCGTGAAGGTGAATTAAGCTTTATTATCAGTGGTATCCATAAAAATGTTTTGACCAACTTACGTCAAGGCTATTTTGGTATTGATGCTGAAATCGACTTACACGGATTAACCGCTAACGAAGCGCAACAGCAACTACACTCTTTTTTACAAAGTTGCATCAAAGAAAACTGCCTTTGTGTGCATGTCGTACATGGCAAAGGCTACCGGTCATCTGAGCACTACCCCATATTAAAAAACAAAGTCAACTTATGGCTGCGACAACATCCCCACGTCCAAGCCTTTTGTTCTGCCGCCCCAAAAGATGGTGGTGCGGGTGCGCTTTACGTTTTGTTAGAGGTATCGGCAAGATAGCAAGGTTTGATTTATACTGTTGCTGAATGGTAACAGACTGATGATTGCTCAAGCCCTCATCGACTGCTTCTTAAATTAACCACGTTATCACGGCAAAGCGTACAGGCAGCTACAAGAGAAGCAAGCCACGCCTGACTCGCTTATCCCCCATTTTTATGACCAACTTTAAGGGAAAATTAATGAAATTTACTTTAGCCACCTGCGTTAGAAATGAAGGACCTTATCTACTTGAATGGGTTGCCCATTACAAGCGGCTAGGCTTTGATCGTATCGTAATTTTTTCCAATGATAATGACGATGGTTCAGATGAGCTGCTTTCGGCAATGCAGGATATTGGCTTGATTGAATGGCGGCCTCGTAAACTCGAACCCGGAACGAGTCCACAGTTAAGCGCATTTAGAGCGTATTCTAAGAGACTGCTTGCTGACCCCGATGAGCAAGGCGGCTATTTAGCGTGGTTTGATTGCGATGAATATTTGATTTTAAAGCAACATACGTCGATAAAAGAATTGCTTAATTTTTACCATTTTCCAGACAGCCTATATATCAATTGGAAACACTTTGGCTCTGCTGGCATTAAAGAATTTAGTCCTGAACTTACAATTTCACGTTTTATAGCGTGTGACTCAACGACAAAACATAATAAACAATGTAAATGTATCGCTCGTATTGATTCTGCATTATTTTCTCATATTACCAACCATAGACCAGTGCCGGTGAAGCGAGATGAATGGGGACGCATAGTTTATGCTGCAAATGTGAGCGATGGTAAAACTGTTGAGAGTGCTTTTATTTATGGCAGCAATTTAAAGAAAAATGATGAATCACCTATATTTCACGATATTTGCCAATTAAACCATTACGCCGTTCGATCTGAAGAGGAATATTCATGGAAAAAATCACGAGGGAATGGAATGAGGGCTTTAGACGATGAAAAAGTACATTTTTTTAAATCCTATTTTGCCGATCATGATTTAAATAGTGAATTAGATTCTTTCGCACCCGATAAATATGCTATCGCTATAAAAGAATATATTTCTTCATTACCGGCCTATTTAATTGCACTAAATGAAAAAACAATTAATTTAGTGGTTAAGAATTACCGCGCTGGCTTTATCCCCAATACCATCCCGACAAGTAGAGCTCCAGCTGTCGTTAATACCAAACTCGATAATCCTTTTTACGGATGGTTAGCTAAACAAGAGTTATCTCGTGTGTCACGGGGATATTCTGCGGAGGAATTAAGAAAGCGTATTGCCTATGGTTCATTTGTTGGGAATCGCATGAATTATATCTTCATGGAAACCCCTAAAGCCGCTTGCAGCAGTTTAAAATGGATTTTGGCCGAATTAGAGGAGCGTAAAATTACCTCTAAACATCAAGGTCATGAAACAGCAGCGTCAATGGTTATTCATGACAGATCAAGCCACAACATTAAAAACCTCATTCAAGTAGAAGAAAGTACACGTAATCAGTTGCTGACAGATAATAACATCGTGAGGTTTTGTGTCGTAAGAAATCCTTATGCACGTATCGTCTCAGCATGGGCGGACAAAATTAGACAGCAAGAGCCTAATTTCAAAAGTGTATGGATTAATGTCGCTAATCACTTTGGCACAGATCCAAATGAATGTCCAAGCTTTCCCCAGTTTGTCCAATGGATTGTCGAAAAACAACAGCCTAATCGTTGTAATCCACATTGGCGATCTATGGTTTATTTATTGCTCCCTGAATTATTCAATTACACACATATTATACATACTGAAAATATCGAATTAGAATTACAAGCCGTATTCGATAAAATTTCTCCAGAAATGAATGCCTCTAATTTACTTGAAAAGCACCGTATTAATGAATCCTTACCAGTTAATTGGAAGGACTTTTACGATGAAGAAACAGCAAAGCGTGTCGCGTTATTTTATAAAGAAGACTTTGAATATTATGATTACCCACTCGATTCATGGCAACGCACTCAGCGCAACACATCTATTGATGAGCAACTTAATACTTTAAAGCAAAATTACGAAAAATTAGAGTTGGCTGCTCTCAAAGCCATTCGCGCTCGTAATGAAGTTATATTTGAATTATCTAAGAAACATGAACCTATTAAAAAACCTGTTGCACAAATACAAAATGTGCTGGTTTTAGGTGATTCACATACGAAAGTTTTTGGGCATCCAGAATGGAAAAACTTAGCACCAAAATTACCAATACAAGTAATTTCCGTAGAAGGAGCAACCTTATCAGGATTGGAAAATCCGAATAGTAAAACTCAGGCTGGTGCAGTATTTCAACAAGCACTTTTACAATATCCAGCTAATATAATTCTACTTTGCCTAGGCGAGGTTGATACGGGTTTTGTTATTTGGTTAAGAGCGGAAAATAATGAGATTACGGTTAAACAGGCTACCAAACGAGCTATTAATAACTATTGCCGTTTGATAACGGAGGCAAGCAAGAAAGCAACAGTAGTGGTCATTAGTACGCCGCTCCCTACGCTTACTGACAATGATAAAGATGGAGTTGTTGCCAAAGCCCGTGCAGAAATTAGTGCGACACAAAAACAACGTACCGAATTAACCTGTGAATTTAATTTAGAAATGCAACAATGGTGTACAGCAAATAATATTTGTTATATTAATATCGATCCACTATCAAAAGGAGCGGATGGCTTGGTTGATGCCGCTTTATTACATAATAACCCTAAAAACCATCATTACAATCCAAACAGATATAGAAAACTGTTAATGAAAAATGTTTTACCGGTATTATTAAATTTAGCCAAGGTAAAAACATAATTTTTTATGGAATAACCTAATTGAAAAACAGTCAGTATTTGCTATTAATCAAGCGGCGAGTATTATTTAAAATGCCTTGTAATATTCAATTTTAAACATACAAAAATGGCAATTACTCACGCCCCCTAAACTCTCTTGCCCAAAGAGGGGGGCTGAATAATTACCAAAAATAAAATTCAGAGAAGCATCTAGATGAAAACAAATATAACGCATACTTTATTTTTCAACCTGCTCTTGATCGTTTTTTTTTGCAATCCAAGTGCAGCCAATGACCACGTAGAGTTATCTAATACTTTTCCAATTCCAATGACATTTCGGGCATTTGACAGAATGCAGCCTAAAAATGAAGAATTCAAAAAAATTTTGCAGGAACAAGAACCATACAGCTGGATTCATGCTCCGGGATTTGGAGATAAAGTCAAAGCAATTCATAGCAGATGGCCAAAAAAAGTTATCACGCTACAATATGGTTATGGCGGTATAACAGGGGACTATTTTTCAAGCGTTTGGCCAGGTCATTTATTGTATAAAGTGGGTACTATAATTACTCAAAATATTAATCCTAAAGATAATCTTATTCAGGTTCAAGATTTTACACAAATAGCCAAAAACAATCTTAAGGTAAAACAAACCAATAAGTTTTTCCCTTTTTCACTTATTCTCTATGCGCTGGATAATTCAGGAAAACCTGATTGGTCTCAATCTGAACATATTATTATAAATGAATTAATTAATGGGAAATTAAGTGTTAGCCGAGGACAATGGGGAAGTAAGCCACTCTCATTTAAAGCAGGCAAAGCAGTAGTTGCCGCACATATGATGTTTTGGACTAAACAGTGGCAGTTAAACTTTAGCTTACAAAGTCCGCGTGGTGGTGCAGGTAACCTTACTGCCCAAGAGTGGTTTGCTAAAGAAATCACCCAAAAAATCAATGATGCAAATGCTGATGGTATTGAATTTGATGTCGGCAGATGGACATGGGGGGCACCTGAAAATAATCCTATGGATATAGATAATAATCTCGTTCCCGACTATGGCTATATTGATGGTGTCAATAGTTTTGGCTTAGGAGGGCAGTTATTTTTCCGTGAATTACGTAAGCTACTTGGTCCAAACAAAATTATTCAGGCGGATAGCAACGGCGCAATGTTTGGTGTTCGCGGCTGGCGTTACCTTAATGGTGTTCAATTAGAATCATTCCCTACTAATAACGATTTTAATCGATTTTCTGAAGCTTTTTTACATTTGCGTTTATGGGCAGAGAATGCAGAAGGGTTACCCCATGCTAGCTATCCATTTTCAAAAACCCCAACAACTGTTTTTGCCAATTCTCGATTATCTAACGGCTCAAAAACTGATTTTCGCTTTCGTGTAGGGCTTGCGAGTGCCTGTTTAGTGGGTATGCCGCATCCCTTTGCGAATTTATATGACATAAATTTTGATCCAGAAAATCCAAAGCAAACCCAAAAGGAAACCGGTCAAATGGGTGTTTTCAAATGGGAAGAATATTTTGGTGGTGATCTCAACAATTGGCACTGGCTCGGAAGTCCGCTGAATGAAGCCATTCAGGATTTGGGGGATTTAGATAAATCCGATTTATTGGCTAAATCGAATTGGCAATGGGCGACGGATAACGGGTTCAAAGTACAGCATTCCGATAAAGAGCGAATATATTCAGCAAATGTCGCTCAAATTCCCAATAACATTCTCCCTGAAAAAACGTGGAACGCAGCCCGCCTTGAAATTAAAAATGAGGGATTAGCCCGATTAGAACCGGGTCGCCAATATACCGTAGAATTTGACGCGAGAGGCGATGATTCTTGGAAAAGTGCAGGGCAAACTTTTGACCGCGTACCTAGGATGATAGTTATCAACGGGGCAACGGCTACTAAAAATGATAAACCTATGTCGGTACTGGTAGATGCCACTTGGCGGACATATCGCATCAGCTTTACTGCGGATGCAACAGCTAGACCAACCCCCGTATTCGGCGTAAGCGAACAAATCGGCACAACCGAAATACGCAATATCAAGCTGTTTGCTGGTGGTGCTGAACGTTGGTCACGCGAGTTTGAGAAAGGTTTAGTCCTATTAAACATGACAGAAAGA
The DNA here is from genome assembly GCA_903945375.1 of uncultured Methylococcaceae bacterium. Classification (GTDB taxonomy): domain Bacteria; phylum Pseudomonadota; class Gammaproteobacteria; order Methylococcales; family Methylomonadaceae; genus Methylovulum. The sequence continues at coordinate 8,841 of CAJAVP010000034.1, forward strand.
CCGTGGA
>CAJAVP010000035.1 GCA_903945375.1 uncultured Methylococcaceae bacterium
ACAGCGAAAACCTATTTCTGTTTCTAGTTGGAAGCATAGGTTTTTCAATAGGTTAATGATTGAACGCATTTCTTCAAACTTTGCATTGGACTTGAGTTTGATTAAATCATCTCCGCTTTACGAGGCGCTTTGTAACTTCGGGGCTATAGCTGCTTAAAACTGTCCGAAGTATTGCGTATTTAAACACTAATATTGTATCGAGATGGAAACGGCAATATCTCCGTGTTAAACATCATAAATAATAAAATGTGACAGGTATAAGCGGCGAGGTTGCGACCCAAATCAGGATATTCTGGTTGGGCTTATCTGTTAATAAGGCAGATGTAATTTGCAAAATAATCACTGCCCACAGCAACATTCTCACTAAACCACCGATGACCGCAAAAATAAGCATGAAAACAATCCGTTTCCAAGTGCTGAGTTGCGTGAGATTAAAGTTAAGTTGTAACTAACCTCGGTTCATGATGTCGCGTAAATCCAGTGCTGCCGCATTAGCTCTAGCAATATAATTAGCCATCGTCAGCGAATAGTTAGCAAATAAGCCATAACCATCACCATTTAAAATCATCGGGCTAAAAATAGGCTCTAATGAGTTTTCCAATGATTTAATCATGATTTCAACGGTACGCATGGCGCGTTTATCCAGCAAAATATCTTTAAAGTCATGTTTAATCGCTCTTAGGATATGTAGCAATGCCCAACTTGCACCACGTGCTTCGTAGAAAACATCGTCTATTTCCAACCAAGTGACCTTAGCAACAGGCGTTCCTTGCTTATCTGCCTCTTCACGTTCCAGCTGCGTTAAGCCTGGCCCATAATTAGAGCCTGAGCTGTTAGCGGTTAGACGAGTAGACAGTCCACCCAAACGTTTGATAACAACCTCGGTATATTGCCAAAGATTGTCGGCTCGTGAATAAAATTGCGCTTTTTTAATGTTGCCACCAAAGTGTTGCAAACGCTCCATGTATTTGTGCAAGGCTTCTACCCCTTTTTGATACTCCGCTTCCGTAGAAGGCAATGCCCACGAGTCATTTTCAAAATAGAAATACGGTTCTGCAACGGCTAAATCAGGGTCTTCAGCTGACTGTGATTGGTCTCGAGCAAAGTGGTTTCTTAATGCCGATGTGGCATCCCGCAACATTACTAATGCACCAAACTCCCAATTAGGCACGTTATCAAGAAATACGCCTGGAGGGCCTACATCGTTGGTAATGTAACCACCGGGTTTATGCAGTAAGACTTCGGCGATGTGCGCTAAGGTATTGGTGTAGACATAGCCGGTAGGTAAATTTTCTGTTTCATGGGTTTCTTTAGCACGCTTCTCAGCTTCATCCACAATATTGAATTGACCTGGCTCACTACCCCACCAAGCACCTAAAATAATCAGGACAGTTAATACAATAATGCCAAAAACGCTAAATCCCCAAAGTATTCCTCTCGATTTTATATCTTGCACTGTCTCGTTTGCCGCCATTTCAGGTATCCTTTAAAGAAGAGAGTATGCGTGAAAAAAAAATTGCTGTTGGTTCGAATCATTAATATGAAAAACTCGTGACATGGTAGCAGGTTTTTTGATTTTTTGCTGCGTGGGCAAATCGCTATTTTGATATTTTTTTAGCTCTTGGGTGCGTATTATCGTAGATATCTGCAAGATGCTGGAAATCAAGATGTGTGTAAATTTGCGTGGTATTGATATTACTATGTCCGAGTAATTCTTGAACCGCTCGTAAATCGTGGCTAGATTCAAGCAAATGACTGGCAAAGCAATGCCTTAACATATGCGGATGGACATGCTCCGCCAATCCTTTCTTTTTGCACCATTGGCTTAACCGCAGCTCGATACTACGCTGACCTAGGCGCGTACCTTGTTTTGAAACAAAAACGGCGGATTCAGTCGGCTGGCTTTGTTTGGCACGCAATGGCAGCCAATTTTTTAGGGCGATGATGGCTTGACTACCGATGGGTAATATTCTTGATTTACCTCCTTTGCCCATGCGGACTAGCAAGGATTGCTCGTCTAAATCGAGGTCGCTTAAGTCTAGCGAGGATAATTCTGTCAGACGCAATCCTGACGAATAAAACAATTCAAACATGGCCAAATCACGAATTTCCAATGCGGAGTTCGTGCCGGCATCCAGCAACCCATTAATTTGGTCGACATCCAGTATTTTAGGTAATTTTTTAGCTTGTTTAGGGGCTTTTATTTGCTGTGCGGGATTATTATCAATCCATTGGTTTTTAAGCAAAAAATTATAAAAACTGCGGATAGCAGATAATTCACGCTGTAAACTTTTACTGCCAAGACCTGCGCGATGACGCCCGGCAATATGGGCGCGAATATCTTGGGGATTAAGGGCTTGCCAACGCTCAATCTGTCGACTGTCGCAATAGTCACTGAGTCGCTTTAAATCACGCTGATAATTGTTGGTCGTATGCGGTGATACGCGCTTTTCATGGCATAAGTGATCTAAATAGCCTCTAATTTGCTGTTCGGCCTCTTCAAGCATATTAATCTTGTTGCAGTAATGAAATAAGACGAGTGCCAATTAATTCACTGATTTGCGTCAAAAATAGATTGCCCATATCCGCGTTAAAGCGTCCATCTTCACGGCTACCAATCGCAACGAGACCTTCCAATTCGGTGTAAATCATAGGGATAATGACACAGGATTTAACGTCTGCGGCGCTATCGCCAAACAAGATACGGGCTTGGGCAAGCGTAGGGCGACCGCAAAATGGGGTGCTGGTCGATAACTCTTTTAGAAAGGGTACGAGCGCTTCCGTACCGGGCTCTATGAATAAGTGATGAACCGTCTCGTAAGGCGGATGACCAATCACCTTCACCGCTACAAAATCCGTCATAAAATAATTGCTAAAAACAATTTCCAAATTACCAAACGCTTCGTGTAGATTTGAGGCATCGAGTAAAGCCAGTGTTAGTTTATGCATACGCATGGAAGAGGTGTCGTTATCTCTAGCTATTTCTATTAAGGCGGAGAGCTGATTTTCCATTTCATGATGACGGCTACGGAAAATTTCTAATTGTTTTGAAATCAGAGAAACCGCGTTGCCACTGGGATGAGGGATTTCTATTTTTTCCAATAAATCTAAATGTTCACTAAAAAATTCAGGGTGTTTTTGTAGATAGTGTTCAACTTGCTGAGCCGATAAGCCAATCAGTGGCTCATTCTGATCATTTAGCTGAAGTTTGCCTTCAAAGACCGTTGTGGCAGTACCAGTCATAAAAACCGGTTCACCGCGACCCGGCCACTCAATTATCAAATCCCCACCGGGCAATTCCACATTGACAGCATGATCAAGTAAATTTTGCTCAATGCCAATGATTACCGCCGCACACGCACCACTGCCGCAGGCTAAAGTTTCCCCTGCACCGCGTTCGAATACACGTAGTTTGATATGTTGACGATCAATCACCTGCATAAAACCGATATTGGCGTGCTCTGGAAACATGGCATGACTTTCTAGGATGCTACCTAATTCCGTGACGGCGGCTGATTTAATATCATTGACTTGAATGACTGCATGTGGATTACCCACCGAAACGGCACCGAAGGCTTTCTCGGTATCGTTAATACACACCGTGTAAAACTTAGATTCTTGTTCTGCGATGAGTGGAATTTCATAAGGCGCATGTTTAGGTACGCCCATATTCACCATAATCAGATTATCTTCATTGAAATGGAGAATTAACTGACCGGCATTGGTATCAACGCTGATAACCTTCTTGGTCGATAAGCCTTTTTCTTTGATAAAACGAGCAAAACAACGCGCACCATTGCCACATTGCGAGACTTCACTGCCATCGGCATTAAAGATTCGATACTTGAAATCCGCGTGACCGCTAACCGGCGGCTCGACCAGCAATAATTGATCAAAACCAATACCAAAATGGCGGTCGGATAACTGACGGATTTGCTCCGGACTTAGCTCAACGGTCTGGTCGATAGTATCAATAACGACAAAATCATTACCGAGACCGTGCATTTTTGTGAAATTGATCATGCGTAAAGTTTACCAAAAAGTGACAAAAATAGGGGTTAATCGTACTCGGTCAGAAAGCTAAGCGAAACACGGTGTATCCTAAATACTGCGGATAGAGATGCTTAGGCGATTTTGATGGTGGCATCTTATCATCAATAACTGAATTTTTCCTGATAAGCGTGTTTTAACTTCAAAGCGCAACAGCGAAGCCCAGTAAACTAAACAACGATGGGGTTGAGGAAGAGAGTCCAGTCGTTATATTGGTGAATACGGCGATACGATGAGTGATCGTCCATTGCATTCCACCACCGATAGCAGAGGATGTTATATCCGGTGCTGTGTTGCTATAACCATTGACAAACACGGCTAAGTCATCGCTTATATTGCGTTGCGCCGCCCAAGATAAGGCTAGCTGATAAACAGTATTAGCATCCGCATTTTGAGTCGTTAAAAAGCCGACGTTATATTCAATAGCAATGTCATAAGGCAGGATTTGGTCAAAGTTAATGCTCAATGCTGGTTGCGTTCCACTTTTAAACGCCGTGGATGCCCAATCCGACTGAACAGACATTTCAATGCCTACTGCGGGTAGATAAGAATTATTGTGCAAGTCTCGAACATGCCATTTGACATCAAAGACTTGCGGGCTCATGCCGGTAATTTTTGCGTTATCTTGGAGAGTAAAGCCATTGGATAACAAGCGTAGCTCAATGTCGTCAGTGAAGCCATAACGCAATAAATAACCAAGATTAAATTGTTGAGTCGATGTTGCTGTCGGCGCGTTGTAAGTCAACGGCGCGGCTTCGATATAAGCTCGCCCTTCAGGTAAGGTGAACGCACTGTTTGGATAATTGGCTAAATCTGGTCCAGGGTTACTAATAGAGATATCCGCGTGACTAAACGTACTGAATAGTAAGAGAAAGACTGAATACCGGAGAGATTGTTTAATGAATGAACATAGAGTCATTAGCGTTTCCTGATTAATTATTGGGCACGATTAATTTTCAGTTATTGCCTTTTAGTCATATTCGTTAGCATCGCTCAGCCAACGAATAACGTACTAAGGAGAGTAGTGCTTTATAGATCATGGACGAATTTATGTAAACCACCGATGAGTATAACGCCAGCGGCAATCAAGGCTATTTGCTGTAACGAGGTTTTTGTATCTGTTTTTTTGTGCAGTGATGGAATTAAATCTGCGACGGCGATATAGATAAAGCTGGAAGCAGCTAAGGCCAAAAAATAAGGCAAATAATCATGCAAATCTTCCAAGCTAAAATAAGCCAGCACGCCGCCAACAATGGTTGTTAGGCTGGCGAGAACATTATACAAAAGCGCTTTATTTTTTGCGTAACCACTATTCAGTAAAATCGCAAAATCGCCCAGTTCTTGTGGTATCTCGTGTGTAGCAACGGCAAGGCTAGTGACAATACCGAGCTGGACATCGGTCAAAAACGCAGCGGCAATCAAAATACCGTCGACAAAATTGTGAATACCATCTCCGATAATAATCAAGGTTCCCGCTGCTTTTACGCCATGTCCGTGACTATGTCCTGATTCATGACTGTGATCATCGCCATGCGCTTCACAACCACCATAGTGACAATGACGCCAAATCAAGAGTTTTTCTAAGACAAAAAAGCTAAGAATTCCCGCTAAAATCGTTCCTGAAAGTGATTGAAAATGAGCAGGCGGCACATCAGCAAATGCCTCTGGAATTAAGCCTAAAAATGCGACGGCTAACAAAGCACCAATGGCAAAGCTGATGCCATGCGGCAAAACCGCGTTGCGTTGCTGGTCGGGCAGCAACAAAAAAAAGCCCGCAGCAAGTACACTCAATAAGCCACCTACCGCGCAAAAAACAATAATTAACCCTAAAATATCCAATAGCTTAATCTCTCCATATCAACGTCACCATGCGCCCCGTGATGTGCTCGCGGCGATAAGAAAAAAACCGTGCGGTATCTGTCACTGTGCAAAAATCACCTCCATAAACCCGCTCCACGCCCAGTAGAGCAAGCTCAATACGCGCGAGTTGATAAATATCCGCTTGCCATTTGCCCTCTGTATTAGCCTGAAATGCAGATTCAAAGGCTGAACTATTGTGCAAAAATGCCGTGCGAACGTCGTCACCCACTTCAAAGCAAGCCACGCCAATTGCCGGCCCTAACCAAACTAAAATGTCTTTTGGCAATACGGCAAGGGTGTTTTTGATAATGCCAGCCTGTAAACCTCGCCAACCGGCATGAATTGCCGCCACATGACATCCATCAGTGCTACACATCAACAGGGGCAAACAATCAGCCGTCATAACAGCACACACCACACCAGCTTGCGAGGTATAACTGGCATCAGCCGATGGGATTGTCGTTTGGCGATCTGCTGCAACAACCGTATTACCATGATGTTGTTGCAGCCACATGGGTTCATTAGGTAAGTTGAGACGCTGCCTGAGTATCGCTCGATTTTGGTTGACCTTGTTGGCCTCATCGCCGACATGCAAGGCGAGATTAAAACTCGTATAAGTGCCGTCACTCACCCCTCCAGTGCGTAAGGTGCTTGCGCTGTGAATCGTACTAGGCGCAGGCCAATCGGGTGTCAGCCAATGGAGGTTATTCATTGCTTGCCAATGCCTCTAGTAAATCAACCATGTCTTCGGGTAAAGCTTGTTCCCATTCAAGATAGTCATCCGTCACAGGATGTTGTAAGCCCAGTTTTGCGGCATGGAGGGCTTGACGCTTAAACGCGCGTAGCGTTTTTTCCAAACGCGCATTACACGAAGGGGGTAATTGGAAACGCCCACCATAAACTTGATCACCCAACAAAGGAAAGCGAATATGCGCCATGTGAACACGAATCTGATGAGTCCGACCGGTTTCTAATTTCACTTGAATCAGGGTGTGACGCTCAAAACGTTGTACGACGCGATAATGGGTAACGGCAAATTTGCCCGACTCGCGCACCACATAACGTTTACGGTCGGTAGGATGACGACCAATCGGTTCATCAACCGTACCGCCTGCGGTCATACGTCCTCTGGCAATTGCGAGATACTCGCGATGGATTGCTCGGTCTTGCAATTGCTGAGTTAGACTATTATGCGCTTGTAGCGTTTTTGCAATCATCAGCAAGCCACTGGTTTCTTTATCAATGCGATGCACAATACCGGCTCTGGGCAAAGTTTCAAGATTCGGATCATGGTTAAGCAGCGCATTTAACAGCGTACCACTCCAATTGCCCACCGCAGGATGCACGACTAAACCTGCGGGTTTATTGACAATGAGCAGGCTGTCATCCTCAAAAATAATATCCAAGGGAATAGGTTCTGCCTCTGCGGTAATAACCACTTCGGCTTCGGCATCCATGTCGATGATTTCGCCGCCTTCTAATTTATCCTTAGGTTTTAAAAACGCACCATTCACTTGCACCCGCCCCAGTTTAATCCAGGTTTGTAGCTTACTGCGGGAATACTCACTAAAAAGTTCAACTAATATCTGATCTAAGCGCATTCCAGCCATTTCAAAGGGGACTTCTGCTGTAATTTTTGTCATACAAATCTTCTGAATAACCTGTTGTTAAGTTATACTCATGGCTAATCTATTCGGCATAACCTGCCTGTCAGTTAATCCGCTGAGAAAAACCCCCAATATTACAACGTGTCGTTAACACTATGCGATTAATTTTAATAAAAATTTTTTTTATTTGTTTTTTTTGTCTATCACTCCAAGGCTGTGAAACCTTAGGTGGTTTATTTTCAGATGACTCCGAACACGCCAATAATGCGGATGATGAGTACGGTGGATGGAATTCTGAAAAATTCCGTGCTGAAGCTAAAAAAGCGGTGGACTCCGGTAATTATGATAAAGCCATCAAACTTTATGAGGCCTTAGAATCGCGTTTCCCGTTTGGCGATACTGCCGCTCAAACGCAGTTAGATATCGCTTATGCGTACTATAAAAACAATGATGCCGAATCAGCCTTAGCTGCCGCTGATCGTTTCATTAAGATTAATCCTCGTAATCCTCATGTTGATTATGCTTACTATTTGAAAGGCCTAGTCAATTACAATCGTGACATCGGTTTTATTGATCGTTTTTTACCCACCGATACCTCGCAACGCGATCCGGGCAGTGCCTCTAATGCGTATAATAATTTTGAAGACTTGTTAAAACGCTTTCCGGGTAGTCAATACACTGCTGACGCTAAATTACGCATGGTTGCGCTTAAAAATAACCTAGCGATGCACGAAGTCCATGTTGCCCGCTATTATTTAAAACGCCAGGCATATATTGCTGCGGCTAATCGCGCATCTGGTGTCGTAGATAACTATCAAAAAACCCCCGCTGTTCCTTTTGCACTGCAAGTGATGCAAGAAGCGTATACGCAACTGGGCATGAATGAGCTCGCTGATGATGCCAAACGAGTTTATGACTTAAATTTTCCGGAAGGCCCGCCCGTTCCTGAACAAAAAAACAGCACCTTATCCCATCGTTTTTGGGATCTGATTGGTTTGGAAAAATAGGCATTGTGAAGGCTGTCGTAAGCCGCCTTTACCCTGAACTTTATGCAACAAACATGTTGTCTTCCTGTATCTTGTTGATGTGTGCAATCGATTTGTCATCGTCGATAGCCTAATTGATCGCCCATCACCGAGCGCTTTATTAACCTCAAATTTCCAGTAACTGTCATTGCATGACTGATATTTCTCACTTTCGTCCAATCATTCCGCTGTCTGTCGAAAGCCCTGCAATATGGCCAGGTCTAGCAGGTTGTGCAGATGCCTTAGCACTTGCTCATGCGATTCAAAATGAAAATCGGCTGTTTGTCATTGTTATGTCAGATAATCAAGCCGCATTACGTCTTGAGCAAGAGCTGGCTTTTTTTTTACAAGGCAAACACCCCATCCTGTATTTTCCCGATTGGGAAACCTTACCTTACGATGTTTTTTCACCGTTACCCGAGATTACCTCTGAGCGACTGAAAACACTTGCCTTATTACCCGAGGTCAAACGCGGCGCGTTGATTGTCTCCGTTGCCACCTTGATGCACCGGCTTGCGCCTCGCGAACATGTATTGGCGCATTGTTTTTCACTCAAAGTTGGCGATACGTTCAATCTTGAACTAAATCGCATTAAACTGGAAAGTGTTGGCTATCAATGCGTCTCGCAGGTTTATCAACATGCAGAATTTGCGGTGCGAGGGGCGATTGTTGATTTATTTCCAATGGGTAGCCGTTTGCCGTTTCGTATCGAATTATTCGATGAATACATTGAGTCTATTCGCACCTTTGACCCTGAAAATCAGCGTTCATTGGATAAAATCGAGCAAATCCAATTATTTCCTGCCCGAGAATTTCCCTTCACCGATGCAGCGATCAAATTGTTCCGACAAGCTTTTCGTGAACGATTCCCCAATGTTTCCGCGCAAAATAACTTATATGTCGATGTCAGCAAAGGAATTGCGCCCAGCGGGATTGAATATTATCTGCCATTATTTGTTGAGCAAACGGCAAGTTTATTTGATTATCTGCCTGCTAGCGCGGTGTTCGTGCTATTGCCCAGCTTTGTCACACTTGCCGAGGCTTTTTATAGCGAGGCGGAAGAGCGTTTTGAGCAACGGAAATATGACGTAGAAAGACCACTGCTTGCACCCGATGCGTTGTTTTTGTCCGCCGACGTGCTACAACAAAAAACGACGGCTTTTGCGCGTATCCAATTTGATGACAGCTTACCGAGTCAGCCTTTTCAAAGGTTGCCCGATTTAACCATTAACAGTAAACAAGACCAACCGGCTTTACGCTTAAAACAGTTTATCGACACTTTTGCAGGCAAGGTGTTATTTGTCGCTGAATCCGCCGGTCGACGCGAAGCCTTATCGGAAAAATTGCGCCAGGACAAAATTAGCACCACGCCCGTGGATAATTGGCAGGCGTTTTTAACTGCAAAACAATCGCCTTGCTTAATGGTTGCGCCGATTGATAACGGCATATGGCTAGAGCACTCAGACTGGGTCGATCAAGCCATTGCCATCATCACTGAAACCGCTTTATCGGGTGAAAAAGTTCAACAACGCCGTCGTCGTCGAAAATCGGCTGCGCGTGAATTAGAAGCGATAATTAATAATCTCACCGAGCTGACTATTGGCTCGCCGGTGGTACATCAAGAGCATGGCGTAGGACGTTATTTAGGCTTACAAACCTTAAAAATTGGCAGTATTGATGCCGAATTTCTCATGCTTGAATATGCCAATAACGATAAGCTGTATGTGCCGGTTTCGATGCTACACGTTATTGGTCGTTACACTGGCATGAGTCCAGAAACCGCACCGTTACACAAGCTGGGCAGTGACCAATGGAGTAAGGCGAAGAAAAAAGCCATTGAACGCATTCGCGACGTGGCGGTCGAGCTGTTGGAAATTCATGCTAAACGCGCCTTACAACAGGGTCATGCGTTTGCGGTGGACAATGCCGAATACCAAGCCTTTGCCGAGGCGTTTCCCTTTGAAGAAACACCCGATCAGCACACCGCAATCGAGGCGATACGTGAGGATATGGCCTGTCCACAGCCGATGGATCGTGTGATTTGTGGTGATGTTGGCTTTGGTAAAACGGAAGTGTCTATGCGGGCGGCATTCATTGCCGTGCAAAGCGGTAAGCAAGTGGCGGTTCTCGTGCCGACAACCTTATTGGCACAACAGCATTATCAAAATTTCTGTGATCGTTTTGCAGATTGGCCGGTGCGAGTCGAAGTCATATCGCGCTTTGTTAGCCCTAAACAACAAAAAGACATTATTGAGGCACTGGCTCAGGGGAAGGTCGATATCGTCATCGGTACGCATACTTTACTGTCCAAAACCATAAAATACCAAGCGTTAGGACTGGTTATTATTGATGAAGAGCATCGTTTTGGTGTGCGTCAAAAAGAATATTTCAAAAAGCTGCGCCATGAGTTGGATATGCTGACCTTAACGGCAACACCGATTCCTCGCACCTTAAATATGGCGATGTCGGGTTTGCGAGACATTTCGATTATTGCCAGTCCACCACCTAATCGACATGCCATTAAAACCTTCATCAGCACCTGGGTCGATGCACAAATAAAAGAAGCGTGTCTGCGTGAAATCAAACGCGGCGGACAAGTCTTTTTTCTACATAATGATGTGAAATCAATGAGCAAAATGGCGCGTGATTTAGAAGCATTAATCCCTGAAGCACGTATTGAAATGGCGCATGGGCAAATGCCAGAACGCGAGTTAGAGCGTATCATGCTCGATTTTTACCATCAGCGTTTTAATCTGTTACTGTGCTCCACGATCATCGAAAGTGGTATCGATATTCCCAGTGCGAATACGATTATCATCAACCGTGCTGACAAATTAGGCTTGGCGCAATTGCACCAACTACGTGGACGAGTAGGTCGTTCACACCACCGTGCTTATGCGTATTTTATCGTGCCACCCCAAAATCTGATGACCAAAGATGCCATTAAACGTTTGGAAGCCGTTGAAACCTCGGGGGAGTTAGGGGCTGGATTTATGCTGTCATCCCATGATTTAGAAATTCGCGGCGCGGGTGAATTGCTGGGCGATGATCAAAGCGGACAAATTCAAGAAATCGGTTTTACCTTATACACTGAATTATTGGAACGAGCGGTCAATGCCTTAAAATCAGGCAAACAACCGGAGCTTGATACACCGATGGATAAAGGGCCAGAGGTGGATTTACAAACGGCAGCGTTAATCCCTGAAGACTATTTACCGGATATACACGCTCGCTTGGTGTTGTATAAGCGTATTGCCAGCACCGAAACGACAGATGAGTTGCGTGAGTTACAGATTGAAATGATTGATCGCTTTGGCCTACTGCCCGAGCCGGTCAAAACCTTATTCAGTGTCGCAGAATTAAAACAGTTAGCCGAGCAACTTGGCATCAAAAAAATAGAAGCGCATAGTAGCGGCGGCAGTTTAGTGTTTAAAGGAAATCCGCAAATTAATACGGAACAGTTGATTCGTTTAATTCAAATGCAAGCTCAGGTTTACAAATTCGATGGTGCGGATAAACTAAGATTTATCACGCCATTTACCAGCACAGAACAAAAACTGGATTTCCTGCGTGAGCTAATTACCCAATTGACGTTATAGGCGAATCATGAGCAAACAAAAATTATCGCTACAAGAACAATTATTAAAATCGGGCTTGGTGAGTAGTGCTAAAGCCAAAACCGTACAAGCGGATAAACGCAAACAATCCCAGATGCAGCGTAAAAACAATGTGTTTGTTGTTGATGAAGCAAAAGCATTGGCCTTAAAAGCGCAGGCTGAAAAAGTCGAAAAAGATCGAGAACTCAACCAATTGCGCCAACAACAGGAAGAACAAAAGCAATTAGCAGCACAAATCAAACAATTAATTGAGCAAAACCGCGTTGACTCGTCGCAAGGTGATGTGGCTTATCATTTTAATGATCAGAGTCGAATGAAAACCCTGTATGTGACGGAATCTATGCGTTTACAGCTGATTAATGGGCACTATGCCATCGTTAGATATAGCGATGCGTATGCAATTGTCGCTTATGATGTTGCAGAAAAAATAGCCTTGCGTGATACACATTGCGTTGTTTTACTAAATTCCCCAACGCCAAACGCTAATCCATCAGAAAAAGATCCGTATGCGGCTTATCAAATACCGGATGATTTGATTTGGTAATCAGCTAATACAGCATTGATTTCGTCCCAATGTTTTTGCACGATATAAGGCGGCATCCGCACGAGCAAAGGCGGTCTCATGTAAGTCGCCTTTGAGAAATTGTGTAATGCCGCCGGAAATAGTGACAGAAATAGCCATATCCTCTAAATTTATCTGGCTTTGTTCAATGCGACAACGTAGTTTATGCGCCAATTTAAATGCGGATTGTTTATTCGTATGAGGTAATAACATCGTAAATTCTTCACCGCCAAATCGGGCAACAAAATCCGTTTCACGACAATTGACGACTAACATATTGGCGATAAAGGCCAGTACTTGATCGCCAACCTGATGTCCATATTGATCATTAATGTTTTTAAAATGATCAATATCCCAAATCAACAAACAGAGTGGCGTGTGGTAGCGCAGCCAAGAGGCCATGTCTGTTTTTACGCGTTCATTATACGCATAACGATTGGGTAGCCCCGTCAATGGATCGATGGAGGCTTGTCTGCTTGCAGTCTGTAGTCGACATTTTAAATCAGTCGTTTCATGCTCCATCTCATTAAGCCTCAGACATAATTCGGTTAATGCGTGTTGCGCCTGTTCTCGCTCAATAATCTCCTGCTTTCTATGCAATTGAATTTCTTGTGTTATTTGTTTTATCTGTGAGGATATAATGTCTTTTAAAGGTTCTAGTTGGGTAGCGTTTAGCGAGTAAATTTGCAATTCATTCATTTGTTCAGAAACCGAATCATCTAATTTATTTCGGTTCAAACTGAGTCGTATTGCGGCATTACTTGAACCGGTTACCGCTTTGCCTAATTCGGCTAATTGATCAGTGATTTGGGCAAGAAATAGATCAATTTCTTGTTGCTTAGGTTTATTTTCGCTACCTAACTCAAGTAAAAAAGCGACGATATCTTCTAGCAAGGAATCATTGATACTATCCGTTTCATCAATCTTTAATTGCACTTTTAACAATGCTGCATGGTCGCGTAATGTCTCTGGAATATCCATTCTCTCAAGAAAATCGAGAAAGTATTGTGTTATTTTTTTGCTGCTAGGCGCGGTCGCAATAGCAGAGACAAGCGTGGAATTTCCTGATACAGAAATAGGCTCATTGGCCAACATCTTATTGATACTAGAAAACAATTCTTGTTCATCATGCCAAGATTCAGGGGTGTTTTGCAGATCTAATAACGCAAGTTGCTGACGTTCTAGCGGATATCGTTGCTGTAAAAAAGCAAAGAGTAAGGCAGGATCACCTTGTTGCACACTTTGTTTAGGCGGGGGGATAGTAGGTGACTCTGTTAACTGGACGGCTTTATAATTGGTGAGTGCTTCAGAGATAGAATCTAATTCACGCTTTAATTCAGCGCTATTTAAGCCAGCCTTAATGCTGTGACGAATACGTTGAAGGTTTGGTTCTAATTGTGGGTCAAATCCGGATGCCACAATTGCCAGTCTAACAATCACGCTACAAAGAAGATTTTGATCTTCTTTGTGCGTTTGTTCTAACTGCTCTTGCTGGTCTAGCAAGTTTAAATACTTTTCTCGCCAAGGATCGTTTGATTGCTCGCCATCTTTATTGCGATTAGAAAATTTGCTTAAAAATGTCATGGCTCTGATACCTTAGGAAGGAAGTTCAATATGTGAGCGTAATTAACATCCTTTGCTCGCTCCGTGCTTTTTATTTTGTAACGCTTTCTTTCTTGATAAGGCTATCCATGACGTCTATCATTTTTTCATGGGTACCAGCCAAGGGGCCATTGGTCAAATATTTACCATTCACTATGATGGCAGGAACGCCGGAGATGCCATAACGTGCAGCAATCGCGGGGGCTTGACGCATCTTAGAATCTACAGCAAAAGAATTAAAAGCCTCATGAAATTGGCCCTCATCGACACCGTGTGCGACAAAGAATTTAGCCAGTGCGGCTTCGGTATCTAGCTTTTCCTTTTTTTCTTGAATCGCATCAAACAGATCGGCATGAACCTTATCAACAACACCTAACGCTTCTGCAACAAAATAAGCTTTTGCATGTTTGCCCCATAGCTCACTAAATACTGCTGGTTGGCGGATAAATTCAACATTTTTGGGTAATTTTTTTAACCATGACGTTAATACAGGCTCAAAACCATAACAGTGAGGACAGCCGTACCAGAAAAATTCGATGACTTCTATTTTATCGGCATGTTGGGTAGGTTGCGCCGGTGTTAAGGTTTCATACCCTTGAGCCTCTGCTTTGACTAATACAGGGCTTGAAAAAAGCGCGATCATTAAGCCGCATAAAGCGATATGTTTAAACATAAGGTGGTTTCCAAAAAAATAGCAAAAAGAGTGGTCGTGTCGTGTGCCGCACTTTTTTACGTAAAAGCAAACACGTTGATTGTTAGAATTATTGGTTATGCATCATCGAAATACGATAAGCAACCGCTTTTATTTCTTCATCCGTCATTTTTTTTGCAATCATGTGCATCATATTTTCAGGATTGTTACTGCGCTTGCCTAACTTGAAATCGGTTAATGCTTTAATGAGGTAATCTGCATGTTGGGCGTTTAAAGACGGGAAAGCGGCGGGTTGATTGCCCTCGCCCAAAGGCCCATGACAGGCAATACACGCGGAAACTTCGCGGGTCAGATCGCCATTGCGATACAAATCGGCGCCTTGGCTGAGCATAGCCTTTAATGCATCCTCAGATTTTGCAGGACTCTGGCTATCGTCATCCTCATCGTCTGATAGTTTTGGTTGCGTATTGATAGACACTTTTTGCTGCTCATAGTAAGCGGCAATATCCTCCATATCGGCATCGGATAAGGTCGTCGCTAAACTCGACATCATCGGATCTTTACGCGTACCGTCTTTAAAAGCATGTAATTGTTTTGTTAAATAGGATGCATGTTGCTGGGCAAGCTTTGGGAATGTTGATACCATGCTATTGCCGTGTTCCCCGTGGCAACTTACGCAGGATGCAGATTTTTCTTTTCCTTCATCGCTATTACCTTCTGCATGTAACAAACTTGAAGTACCGGCGAACGCCAGAATTATTGAAAATGCCAGCCATTTTTTGTTCATCAGTTTCCCCATTGGAATAGTGTTTATTTGACAGCCCTTGAATTTGAAGACCATTTCAGTCAACCCAAATTCTACCTTAATTAACCCGCTTAGGCGAGGTAACGATGAACCCAATTTATAACCAAGCAAAATTTATTATCAGCTCACCCAATTTACAACACACACCTGCCGATGAAGGTCAAGAAGTCGCCTTCGCTGGTCGTTCTAACGCGGGTAAGTCCAGTGCCATTAACACCCTAACGCGCCAAAATTCATTGGCACGTACCAGTAAAACACCAGGCAGAACACAAATGCTCAATTTTTTTGAAATCAACGCCGAGCAACGCTTTGTTGATTTGCCGGGTTATGGTTACGCAAGAGTACCACTGGATATCAAACAAAAATGGCATAAATTGATGGAAAACTATTTTATGCACCGCAAATCATTATGCGGCATCGTGTTGGTAATGGATGTCCGCCACCCCTTAACCGAGTTCGACCAACAAATGATTAGCTGGTGCTGCCACACGGGTTTGCCAATGCATATTTTGTTAACTAAGGCGGATAAACTAACGCATGGTGCAGGAAAAAACACCTTATTGCAGGTACAAAAAACCTTAAAAGATATTGAGATACCGTTAACGATTCAATTATTTTCAGCATTAAAAAAGATCGGGATTGATGAGGCACATATTGCGCTGGATCATTTGTTTGGCAGAGCAGACGAGACGATATTAGACATCAATCCATAACGCACCACCGATTCGTTTCCTCTTAACGATAAAAGCCGTTTATGGTTATGGCGACCACAAACGGCTTATTAGGTAGATTTAAACGATATTCTTACCACCATCAGTTTCCTTTTGGGTCACTGATGTTTTTGAGCTACAAAATAAAACTGCTCGCTGATAATGCAGGGTTGCCCAGCACGTAAACTTCAATATCGGTCAGACCGTCGCCATTAATGTCCGCCAGCACTAAGCCTTCTGTTACATCGTAGCGCACCTGACCGGCCTCGCCGGTAAAATCAGTGATGATAAATTGAAACGCTTGATCCCCCGTTAAAACCTGATTAGCATCGATCAGTGATAAGTCGATTTTATCGCCTTGTGCTGTACTAAAGTCTGTAATTTCATCGTGATAGAACGAACCGGGGGAGCTATCCCAAACGCTACTGAAGGCAAATTGATCGACACCACTCCCGCCGGTTAATTCATCTTTACCGAGTCCACCCAGTAAATAATCATTGCCTTCATCGCCACTTAACTGATCATCCCCTGCTCTACCATCTAGGCGATCATTACCCACACCGCCAGCTAACGTATCATTACCCGATGTACCAGGAATGGTATCGTTACTCGGCGTTCCTGTGTTTGTCGAACCTGCTGTTAATTTTATGTCGCGACCGGAAAAGGTAAATGCGCTTACGTCATAACTGCCTTTGAGTTGAATAGTGACATCCGCACCAGGCGTTCCTTCTGTACCAATATAGAGCGTGGATAGGTTAGCTGTGTTATCGACAGCTAATTGCACTTGATTTGCCAGTACGGCGCTGCCATCACCTTGAATAACGCTTCCCGTAAAGCTGCTGCCAATAATACGCAGGGTATCGCCAACTGCGGCATCTTGGATGACATCTATACCATTTCCTGAGGCATTGTAGACAAAAATGTCATTCCCAGAGCCGCCTGTTATGAGGTCTCTGCCGCCATATCCAGTAATAATATCGTTGCCTTCACGACCATTAAGAATGTCATCATTGCCGCCGCCATTAAATCGATCTGCTCCTGAGCCGGTAGTAAAATTGTATTGTTCAAAACCATAGTATTGGACAGAATTTAAACGCTCACCATCCGCCCAAGTGTACCATCCGTAACCATTATCAGTGCCCGTAACCGAAAACTTTGAACTTGAGAAATCGAAGGTTAAGACATCACTACCATCCCCTCCATTAGCTGTATGTACGCCTTGTCCCAGCAGTACATTGTCGTTACCTGATCTCGTGTCGATAGTGTTATTACCACGTATTGCCTGCGTGTTAATCGTATCTGCACCAAAGCCGGTTGTGAGTGAAATGCTTTCAATACCCGTTAATTTGGTGCCATTGCCGGTTAACGTACCCCCGCTACTGGTCAACTTCAGTTTTAACGCGGTTGTTGCGCCACTGTAATCAGCAATCCAGCGATCAAAGCCATTACCGCCACTGATAACATCGATACCACCTGAACCATATAGCGCATCATTACCATCCAAGCCTGTTAGCACGTCATTATTGCCACCGCCATACAGTTTGTCTGCTGCGCTACCACCTTTCAGGTTAAAACTTTCATAGTTTATAAAACTAACCGATGTCGTTGATAAATTGTCCATATATTTAAACCAGCCATAACCGAGGTCATAGCGATCTATCGACGAACCGAACGCACTGTAATCAACGATAAGGGTATCAAGACCCTCTCCACCATCAGTATTGTCGATACCTTTGCCAAGATTGACGGAATCATTGCCTTTACCCGTATTGACTACGTCGTTAGTGGCATAACTATTGTTGTCGATAACCTCATTGCCAGCACCTGTACTAAGGCGTAAACCTTCAATGCCTAAGATAGAATAACCGATACCACCTTGTATGCTGGTTTGTCCGGCACTGGTATCAATTGAGAGTGAAGTTGTATCTGTTGAGGTATCGGCTTCCCAAAAATCGATGCCATCGCCGCCATTAATCGTTGCCTTGCCAGTGCTGCTATTTAGCCAGTCATCACCTTTGTTGCCCGTTAAGCTATCTGCACCAGAAAATCCTCGTAACGTATCATCCGCTGATCCACCCATCAGGGTGAATCGATCAACACCATAATAATCCAGCTGATCGCTGCTACCTGACACGAAGCGATACCATCCATAACCTTGGTCTGACCATGTAATTGGTTTTGCCGTGTCACTCCAATCCATGATGAGCGCATCATCCCCATTACCCGCATTCAGCCAGTCTTTGCCACGACCTGTAGTGATGCTATCGTTGCCCTCTCCCGTGTCAAAACTATCGTTATAAATACCTTTATTGGCAACAAAGGTATCTTCACCGACACCAGTCGTCGCATTGATTTGCTCAATACCTGACAACTTCGCGCCCGTATTGGCGGTTTGTTTGGCAGCATTAATATTAACGCTAATGTTGGTTATATTACTGCTGTAATTAAATTGCCAAGTGTCTGTGCCCTCGCCGCCATCAATGCTATCGATACCATCATAACCAGACAGGATATCATTTCCCTTTAAGCCAACTAGATTGTCATTAGCGTTTCCGCCATAGAGCTTATCATTACCCAGCCCACCTGTGATATCGAACCGTTCAATGCTGTAATAATCGACATAAGTGCTTGATTCGCCAGTATCTCGATAACGCATCCAGCCATAGCCTTGATCGCTGCGATAAATATCACTAGCCAATGAGCTGTAATTAAGTGTCAATAAATCATTACCTTCACCCGCATTAACATTATCAAAACCTAAGCCTGGGCGAATATTGTCGTCTCCCAGTGCCGTGCTAATGACATCGTTACCACTAAGGACTGACGTATTAATACTATCGTTGCCAAACCCTGTTGTAATCGAGAGTGCCTCAATATTACTGACTTTAGCACCTGATGCGACCACATTGTAAACAGCCCCATCTGCCAGTAAATTAACGGTGGTATTAACACCTAATGCACTGTAATCGACGATCCATGTATCAACGCCGACGCCGCCATCGATGACATCGGCACCTAAGTAACTTCGCAAGACATCATTGCCTGCCTTGCCTTGTAATCTATCCGCATTATTACTGCCTCGAAGGTCATCGTTTTCGCCGCCTCCCGTAATATCGTATGACTCGAAATTTCTAAATGAAATGGTATTAAATTCATCGTTTGAATAATTGCCCCAATCGTAATAATCCCAATAACGAATGGGACCCGAAGAGCTTGCATAATTAATAACAAGTCGATCCGTTCCTCCGAGTCCATCAACGGAAACTTCGCCTAACGATGCTTGGTAAGTGTTGTCATTTTCAGTCGGTGTGGTCATGGCAGTCATCCTTTAAAAATCAATATGATATGGATTTACTCTGCTGGATGCATCTACATGAATTCAAATGTCATCCATATTGAGAACTACGGCAAGTAATAAAGGTGTTTACCTTTTCTTGCCAATTATTCATGGCTTCCAATTCAAAACAAGACAAGAAAACAACAACGTCCGTTTTTCTTCTTGCAGACGCAGTCCAATGGCTGTTAGCCATTGGCTCTTAGCTGTTCCAGCTTAGTCTTATCTCAAGTAAAAAGCATTATTTATCAATTTTAAGTGCTAAAAATGCTGGGCTGCCACGGCGTTGAATCAGTGCCGCAATGGATTTACCGGCGGGCAGATTTTTGGTGATTTTGTCAAAATCAGCGGCATCGTTAATGACTTGGTTTTGAAGGCGTAAAATAATGTCGCCGCGTTGCAAACCGCTCTCTTTGCCAGATCCTTTCCCGACTTCTTGCACTAAAACACCACCTTTGGGCAGTTGCAAGGACTCTCTTTGTTCAGCGGTTAAGTCAATGACGCTGATACCGAGTTTATTGCTTGGTTTTGCTTCTGCTTTAGAACTCGCCAGTTTTTCTTCTTGATCAGGCAATAAACCAATTTTAAAGGTCACCATTTTGTTTTCACCTTGTCGGATGATCTTTAATGTCGCTTGTTCATTAATCGGCGTTATGCCCACTAATGGCGGTAAGTCGCCTGATTTATCAATGGCTTGCCCATTAAATTCAGTAATAATGTCGCCAATTTGCAACGCCGATTGTTCGGCCGGACTACCGGGGACGACTTTGGAAACCAATGCGCCTTGCGGTTTTTTCATGCCAAATGATTCAGCTAACTCGCGTGTTACATCCTGAATTTGTACGCCCAACCAGCCGTGTGCGGCTTTACCATGTGCTTTAATTTGGTCTACCACATTCATGGCGACATCCATTGGAATGGCAAATGACAGTCCCATAAAGCCACCGGTGCGGCTGTAAATTTGTGAATTGATACCCACAACTTTGCCGTCCATATTGAACAAGGGGCCGCCAGAATTACCCGGATTAATCGCCACGTCGGTTTGTATAAAGGGCACATAATTACCACCGGGTAAGCTGCGACCTTTAGCGCTCACAATGCCGGCCGTAACCGATTGTTCAAACCCAAAGGGCGAACCAATGGCTAATACCCATTCGCCGACTTGCAATTGCTGAGGCGAGCCAATCGTGACAGTTGGCAGATGGCTGGCATCCACTTTCAAAACAGCAATATCGGTACGAGCATCTGAACCAATTAATTTAGCCACTAATTCTCTGCGGTCGCTTAATTTGACGATAATTTCATCCGCATCTTTAACAACGTGATGATTAGTCAAGACAAAGCCATCTTCTGAGACAATAAAGCCTGAACCCAGCGATTGTGTTTCACCACCGCCAAACTCATCTTCACTGCCACCATTAGGATTGTTGTAAAAATGCTTAAACAGCTCTTCCATTTCGGGCGGAATACCTTCTGGTAGAGGCTGCTGCTCTTTCGTTGGCTCTTCCGTGCTGGGTTTAGCTTTTTGGGTTGTGCTGATATTAACTACCGCTATACCATTCGTTTTTACCATTTCAGTGAAATCGGGTAATTGCGCTACGGCATCTTGCATGAATAAATAGGCCAGTAACATCAGCCATTTTAAGTTTTTGTACATAACGTCCTCTTTAGGAATAAAGTTTTTTCATTGATTTAGGAATATACGAGCAAATGTGCTTTGCCCAAACGATTAACTCAAAAATTGTGTGAGCTATCGATTTACGAGTTATTTAGGGCTGTAATGCGTCACACGGGTTATGGGAGCAAGATCTAGCTCATTGTCTATACGCGCGTTATGGGCTTGCAGATAATCATTAATCCGTTTGTTCAGCGGATATTTATCATGAGCTTGTGCAAAATGGTGTTCGGAAAGACTGGCTGTCAGCGTTTGTCCAGATGATTTTTGAGCAATCGGTAAGTGGGTATTAGAGGGGTTGAAGAAAAAGTCCTTGTCAAAGATAGGAGTGGCTAAGATTGCCAAAATCGCAATCGACGCGGCTAAGGCAAAATGCACAGGATAACGAGCCTTAACTGTATTTTTGCGTGGCTGCAAATAATACGGCTCTCGCTGGATTTCTTGGGTAATACGTGCTGAAAAATCGGCTTTGGCTACCAAAAATTCTTGGGATTTAAGCGCGTGACTGATTGCTGCATAGCGTTTTAAGGTATTTTCCGAGCTTTGATCGCGCTGAAGCGTTTCTAATAAATCTAAGGCATCATCGTAATTCAGATCATGGTCAATAAATTGGGAAATTTTTTGATTTAGCGAGTTGTTCATCGAAATTCACCATTTTCAAGCAAGGGTTTTAGTTTTTGGTCTATCGCTTCTCGCGCCCTAAAAAGACGCGATCTGACAGTACCAACAGGGCAATCCATCACTTCAGCAATATCGTCGTAACTCATGCCGTCGAATTCACGTAACATAATGGCGGTACGCATTTCTTCGGGCAGCCCATCGATTGCTGATTTGATGGCTTCAAGTATTTCTTGATTAATTAAAAGTTTTTCGGGGGTATCCATGCCGTGTAATTGCAAGGCATTTTCAAACACTTCAGCATCTTGAATATCCACGTCGCCGTTACTGCTGCGTTTTGCTCTGGAAATTAAATAATTTTTGGCGGTGTTGATGGCTATGCGGTAAAGCCAAGTATAAAAAGCAGAATCCCCTCTAAAACTGTCCAACGCCCGATAGGCTTTGATAAAGGCTTCTTGAGCCACATCCTGTGCTTCACTGGGATCCTTAAGATAGCGATTAACTAATTGGATGATCTTATTTTGGTATTTGATGACGAGAAGATCGTACGCTTTTTTATCACCTTGCTGCACACGCAACACCAGCTCCTCATCAAGTTGTTCGCTAGCACTGGATTGAGTATTCACTACTGTTCTTTAATTTTGGGGGTAGACAGGATTAATGGAGAAAAGTTCTCAGTGACAGAAATTGTGTTATCACTTTAAAAAGCGGTATTATCACTAAACTATGCTAACTAAGCCACTATCGTTTGTGGCTATCTTACTTCCTGCCTGTTACGAACTATGCCTGAATCTCAAAAATATGATGTCCTCATTATTGGTAGCGGTGGCGCAGGGCTAAGCCTTGCCCTTAAATTAGCGGATAATGCTAAACGTATCGCCGTGTTATCAAAATTCGCCTTAACCGCTGGCAGTACCTATTATGCCCAAGGTGGCATCTCGGCGGTTTTTGATGCCGATGACTCGATAGAATCCCATATCGAAGATACGCTGGATGCCGGTGCTGGTCTCTGTAATCCCGATATCGTTCGTTTAACGGTCACGCATGGCAAAAGCTCAATTGAATGGCTGCGTCAGCAAGGTGTTGCTTTTACCGAAGAAATCTCACCCACCGGTGAAAAAATCCTGCATTTAAATCGTGAAGGTGGACATTCCCATCGACGCATTGTCCATACCGCTGACGCGACCGGCAAAGCCGTCTCTTTGTCGTTAATCGAACGCGCTCAAGAACACAGTGGTATTGATCTTTATGAACACCATAACGTAGTTGACTTAATTACCGCACCTGCCGAGAGTCGTACCGGTAAAAAAATCGTTGGTGTTTATGTCCTCGATTCCCTGCAACAGAAAGTCAAAACCATGACCGCCAAAGTTGTCGTACTGGCAACCGGTGGCGCAAGTAAAGTTTATTTGTATAGTACCAATCCGCAATGTGCGACAGGGGATGGCATCGCATTAGCATGGCGTGCCGGCTGTCGCATCAGCAATATGGAATTTATGCAATTCCATCCCACTTGCCTATACCATCCACAGGCACAATCTTTTTTAATCAGCGAGGCGGTGCGCGGCGAGGGTGGCAAGTTAATCCTGCCCGATGGCTCGCCATTTATGCAAGCATTTGATGCTCGAGCGGAATTAGCCCCACGAGACATTGTGGCACGCGCCATCGATCACGAAATAAAAAAACGCGGTATTGATTGCGTATATTTGGACATCAGCCATAAATCAGAAGCCTTTATTCTCAAGCATTTTCCGACGATTCATAGAAAATGCTTAAAATTTGGCATTGATATTACCAAACAACCCATTCCGGTTGTACCTTCGGCGCATTACACCTGTGGTGGCATACTGACGGATAGCTATGCCCGCACCGATATTGCCAATCTTTACGCTATCGGTGAAGTGGCCAGTACCGGTTTACATGGCGCTAATCGTATGGCCAGTAACTCGCTGTTGGAATGCTTAGTTTTTGCCGAGCGTGCCAGTATTGATATTTTGCAAAATATATCAACGATACCCCAACCGCCTAGCGTCCCTGAATGGGATGATTCGCAGGTTAGTGATTCAGATGAAGAAGTGGTGGTTTCTCATAACTGGGATGAGTTACGGCATTTTATGTGGGATTATGTCGGTATTGTCAGAACCGACAAACGCTTACATCGTGCCTTAAGTCGCGTGGAATTGCTTAAAAGTGAAATCGCTGAGTATTATAGTTATTTCCGGGTCACCAGTGACTTGCTAGAATTACGCAATCTGGTAATTGTCGCCGAGTTGATTATTCGCTGCGCTCAACAACGTAAAGAAAGCCGGGGCTTGCATTACACCTTGGATTACCCCGAACCCGATAACAGTCAAGCCCCTAAAAGTACGATTTTGCAACCTTGATAGCGGCTAGATGTTTGCCAACATAAGGCGGAACAAGTTAAGGTGAGTGTGTTGAATCACCTATCCCGGTGCAGCCCCCTTCGACCGGGAGGGCGAGAGGTATGGAGTCGCGTCTTTCCGCTAAAAATGTAAAACAAGCAGTTAATGAACATAGCGACTTCAAAAATACCCGTCATTTCGGCATACCTTTTAGGGCATCAGGGGATTGCCGGAATGACGAATGGGCTTGTGGTTGCTCTATTTATGAGTAACAAAAAGCCCCTGAACCCCATATAGAGCCATATTTTATTATTAGCCACAGGAGTTAAAATGGAAAAGACTATATTGATTGTTGATGATTCCGCAAGTTTTCGACGTGTTGAGGTAATGACTTTAAGCGCTGCCGGATACGGGGTTATTGAAGCGTGTGATGGGGTAGATGCGCTAAATAAATTAAATACGCTAAATATTGATAAATTACATTTAATTATTTGCGACGTAAACATGCCCAATATGGGCGGTATTGAATTTGTAACGCGGGTCAAACAAAATCCCAAGTATAAATTTACACCTGTGATGATGTTAACAACTGAAGATTCTGATGAAGTAAAACAACAAGGGCGTGCTGCAGGTGCTAAAGCGTGGATGGTTAAACCGTTTACATCGGAAAAAATACTCAATGCTGTCAATAAACTTATTCTCTAAAGACACGGGTATAAATTAAATTTCCAAAGTTAAAAAACGCGGTAATAGGTATTTAGAATATGTCTATTTTAAACCCTCAGTAGTCCGGATCGCTTTTGATAAGTTATTGAAAAACAATATTTTCTGTGAGTCATGAGCAGTTGCAAATCTTCAAAATATACAAATATCTATCTGAATTTATTATCTTTTCCATAATTAAGAATGGCAGCGATTTAACCGCCGCTTTAAAATTAGACCATGAACAACGCTTCCCCTGATAATCATCACGCCTCCCATACTCCCATGATGCAACAATATTTACGCATTAAGGCTGAGCATCCGGACACCTTGCTGTTTTATCGCATGGGTGATTTTTATGAGCTTTTTTTTGATGATGCTAAAAAAGCGGCTCACTTACTCGATATCACACTGACCAAACGCGGACAATCAGCGGGCGAACCGATTGCCATGGCCGGCATTCCTTTTCATGCCGCCGAAAGCTATCTCGCTCGCTTGTTACGCAGTGGTGTTTCAGTGGCCATTTGCGAGCAGATTGGCGATCCGGCAACCTCCAAAGGGCCGGTTGAACGTAAAGTGGTGCGCGTTGTGACACCCGGCACGGTCACCGATGAGGCTTTATTGGAAGATCGCAAAGACAACTTATTGGTGTCCGTGTGTTCACAGGCCAGCCAGCATGGGATTGCCTGTTTGGACTTAGGCAGTGGTCGGTTTGTATTGCAGCAAGTATCCAGCGACGATTTATTAATCAGCGAAATTTGTCGATTAGACCCAGCGGAATTATTATTCAGCGAAGAGAGTGCTCTACCTGCGCCTTTGAAACAACGTAATGGTGTGTGTCGCAGACCGCCTTGGCATTTTGCGGCGGACAGTGCCAGACAGCGTGTTTTAACACAATTTAACACCCTGGATTTAAAAGGTTTTGGTTGCGAAGCACTGCCGTTGGCGGTGACGGCGGCGGGAGCATTATTACAATATGTCAAAGACACCCAGCAAAGCGCGTTACCCCATATTCAAGGCATACAGATTGAACACTGCGAGGATTGCATTGTATTAGATGCCGCCAGTCGTCGTAATCTGGAATTGGATACACACCCTTCTGGGCAGTCGCAATTCACGTTATTGGGCGTACTCGATAAAACCACAACAGCGATGGGCAGTCGTTGCTTAAGACGCTGGCTGAATCGACCTATCCGCGATCATGACTGTTTAACTCAGCGTTACGCCTGCGTTGAGACCTTGCTAAACGCTGCGTTGTATCAAACACTACAAACCTTATTACGGCAAGTTGGCGATATTGAACGCATCAGCTCTCGTATTGCGTTAAAAACAGCACGCCCCCGCGATTTAGTCGTGTTGCGTTCAACTCTTGCTGTACTACCCGCTTTACAACACGAGTTGACAGCACAAGAAACCCAGCCACTTCACTGGTTACGCGAGCAAATTGGCACGCACCCAACATTGCTAGATTTGCTGAACAACGCCATTATTGAGAATCCGCCGGTTGTTCTGCGTGATGGTGGGGTGATTGCTACCGGTTATCATCAGGAGCTTGATGAGCTGCGTTATTTAAGCCAACATGCTGATCAATTCCTAATCGACATGGAAAATCGTGAAAAAGCAGCAACCGGCATCAACACATTAAAAGTCAACTACAACCGTGTGCATGGCTATTATCTTGAAATTTCCAATCTGCACGCAGACAAAGTGCCCGCGCATTATATTCGTAAGCAAACCTTAAAAGGCGCGGAACGCTATATCACCGAGGAGTTAAAAGCCTTTGAAGATAAGGTATTAAGTGCGCGTGAAAAGGCTCTCGCCTTTGAAAAAGCCCTGTACGACGACTTGTTAACCCGCTTAGCCGCATCGCTCAGTCCGTTACAGCACTGCGCGAGTGCCTTGGCAGAATTGGATGTTCTCACCTGTTTTGCAGAACGCGCTGACACTTTAAATCTTGCCAAACCTGCATTGTTAACAACGCCTGGCATTGAAATTGAGGCCGGGCGACATCTGGTGGTTGAGCACGTTTCAGCTCTTCCTTTTGTTGCCAATGATTTGTTTTTTTCGGGTCGGCAGCGAATGCAGATCATCACTGGCCCTAATATGGGCGGCAAATCCACGTATATGCGGCAAGCGGCGCTGATTGTGTTGATGGCGCATATCGGTTGTTATGTTCCCGCAAAAACACTGCGCTTAGGGCCGATTGACAAAGTATTTACGCGCATCGGTGCCTCAGATGATTTGGCGAGTGGTCGCTCGACGTTTATGGTCGAAATGTCGGAAACGGCAAATATTTTGCATAACGCCACTGCTAACAGCTTAGTGTTAATGGATGAAATTGGTCGGGGCACGAGTACGTTTGACGGTCTGTCATTGGCATGGGCGTGTGCGGAACATCTCGCTAAACAAACGCAAGCGTTTACTTTGTTCGCAACGCATTATTTTGAATTAACCACGCTGGCAGAGGAGCATAAAACCATCCGCAATGTGCATCTCGATGCCATGGAACACGGTGATAAAGTTGTTTTTTTACATGCTGTCAAAGAAGGGCCGGCTAATCAAAGCTACGGATTACAGGTTGCCGCGCTTGCCGGTGTCCCGCGTTCAGTACTGGAACAGGCTAAACTTAAATTACAGCAATTAGAAAATATTGCCTATCTTGATCAGCAAAAACAAACCGGCATTAATCAGTTAGATCTATTTTCCTCGCCGGAATGTCATCCTGCCATTACCGTGTTGGAAAGTATCAACCCTGACGAGCTAAATTCTAAACAGGCACTCGACCTGCTCTATCGACTGAAGAAAATGCTTTAAAGCCATTTTCAGCCTCATTAAAGATAAACCATAAACGATCTTAAGCGGTTTTTTTGAGATTAAAATGAGTTTTTTTTGCTGATAAATGGCATCTAAACCAAAATATCAGTACAATTTACACCAACAGAGTAAAGATGTTGAGCCAGTGGAAGTCTCGCATGGTCAGGTTGTCCGGTTATCAATGTTGTAGTTCTGTCTTAACCGTAAATTTTTATTTGAGGAGTTTTCAAATGGCAACAGGCACTGTAAAGTGGTTTAACAATACAAAGGGTTTTGGTTTTATTGCTCCAGCTGAAGGCGGAGAAGATGTTTTTGTTCATCACTCTGTGATTCAAGGTGAAGGCTTTAAAACATTGACTGAAGGTCAAAAAGTCAGCTTTGATATCGAAACGGGTCCCAAAGGTTTAACTGCTGTCAATGTTTACCCAAATTAATTAACTTAATTGCCGGTTAAAAAGCCGTTGCGTTAACTCGCAACGGCTTTTTTTATGAGATTTTTTGGCTAAGACCATCCGCTACGCCACAAAAATGAAAAATTGCTGAATCCGTTCGCCCTCGGTATCATGCAAGCCCGTTCCTAAATTCAATCCAACGAGATTTTTATCATGTCGATGCAAATATTTCGTACGAAGCACTTCGCTGTCACTGAACAGTCAAGTCATGCTCTTAAACGGTGCTTATCCGCTTGGGATTTAGCTTTTTTGGGCATCGGCGCTATTATCGGCACGGGTATTTTTGTACTCACCGGCGTAGCGGCAGCCACGCAATCCGGGCCTGCGGTGATTTTGTCGTTTGTCATAGCGGGCTTTGCATGTACATTCGCTGCCTTATCTTATGCCGAGTTAGCCTCTTCTATCGGTGGTTGCGGTAGTGCTTATGGGTACAGCTATGTGGCGTTTGGCGAATTATGCGCTTTCATTATTGGCTGGGACTTGCTACTGGAATACAGTATTGCGGTGGCAACGGTTGCCAATGGCTGGTCTGGGTATTTTACTAATGCGATGGCCGCCATCGGGCTGGCATTACCGGAAGCTTTAACCAAAGCTCCGCAATTGGGAGGTATCATCAATTTGCCAGCATCTATGATTATTTTGGTTTTAATGAGCTTGCTCATTTTGGGTGCCAAACAAAGTGCTAAGGCGAATAATGCGATGGTGTTTGTTAAATTAATCACGATCGTTGTATTTATTACGATTGCCAGCTTTAACGTTCACCCCGAAAACTGGCAACCCTTCATGCCCTTTGGCTGGTTTCAAACCCTACCCGATGGTCAAACAACCGGCGTATTAGCCGGTGCATCGTTGGTATTTTTTGCGTATGTTGGTTTTGATGCCGTCTCTACGGCCACCGAAGAAGCTAAAAACCCGCAGCGGGATTTGCCTTTTGGCATTGTGGCGTCATTGTTATTTTGTACGACTATTTATATTGTGGTGGCCGGGCTGTTAACGGGGGTTGTCAACTTCAAAGAACTCAATGTTTCTTCTCCGGTTGCTCATGCACTGAGCTTACTTGGGTTTACTTGGGCATCGGCGCTAGTTTCTACCGGTGTTATTGCCGGTCTATCGACAGTGATACTGGTACTGTACTATGCGTTAACACGTATTATTTTTGCCATGTCTCGTGATGGACTGCTGCCTGCCATGCTGGGAACAGTTAATCCTAAAACGCAAACGCCGGTGCGCGTGATCGTTATTTGTGGGCTAATTATGTCACTGATTGCCGGCTTTATTCCACTGGGAGAATTAGCCGAACTGGTTAACATTGGCACATTAGCCGCATTTGTCTTGGTGTGTTTTGGTGTATTAGTGCTACGCGTCACTAAACCGGATATGCCACGACCGTTCCGCTCCCCGCTAAGCCCATTAATCCCAGTGTTGGGTATGCTCTCTTGTGGCGCATTAATGGCATTTTTACCGTCCATCACTTGGTTACGATTTGTCGTTTGGTTGGCGATTGGTTTGATTATTTATTTCGCATATTCCATGCAACATAGCCAATTGGCGGATACGGAGCAATCATGACTCAGCTAGGTCAAGTCCACACGCTTTATATCAAAGCAAATAAACACAACCGTTAATCAATAATAATTCATGGGAATACTCAGTCTTTTGCTTTGGACACCAGCGATAGGCGCATTGCTGCTGGTTTTTATACCCAATCAGCAAACTCAGCTTATCCGCTGGCTGGCAAATTTAACGAGCGGCTTAGCGTTATTGCTCGCCTGTCTATTACTGAGTCGAGTTGATCAGCACAATCCCGCTTTACAGTTTAATGAATATTTTCCATTAAATCCCAATCTGGGTAGCGCTTACGCACTCGGGGTTGACGGGCTGTCTATGCCGATGCTAATGCTAGCGACCTTATTGACCAGCGTTGCATTACTTGCCTCATTAACGCTTAGCCCCAATGTGAAAGGCTATCATATCTGTATTCTCTTGCTTGAATTTGGCATGTTAGGGGTATTTTTAGCACAAGACTGGGCATTATTTTATATTTTCTGGGAAGTCACACTCATCCCCTTATTTTTCCTGATAGGACGCTGGGGCGGTAAGCGCCGACATGCCGCCAGCCTCAATTTTGTTTTGTACACCATGGGCGGCTCTGTGTTTATGCTGTTGAGCTTACTTGCGGTGAGTCAATACGACCTACAACACGGCGGCTCACTGATGACCTCTATGCACCAAGCCGCTCAAGACATGCCGTTGTACGAGCAAGTATTGGTCTTAATTGGGTTTTTATTAGGCTTTGGCGTTAAGCTGCCTATTTTTCCGCTGCATGGCTGGTTGCCTCTCGCGCATGTCGAAGCGCCGAGTCCCGTGAGTATTTTACTTTCCGGTATTTTGCTAAAAATGGGCGCGTATGGCTTATTGCGTGTGGTTGTCATGCTGCCTGAAGCCGCACATTTATTACAACCCGTGCTGGTTTTCCTCGCACTGTTTGGCATGATTTACGGCGGTCTGCTCGCTTGGCGACAAAGTAATCTTAAAGCGATGGTCGCTTACTCCTCGCTCAGTCACATGGGGATTGTGTTGTTAGGTATTGCGAGTTTGAGTGAAATCGGACTTAGCGGTGCAGTCTTACAAATGACCGCACATGGCTTGATTGCAGGGGCTTTATTTTTGTTATTGGGCTTGCTTTACCAGCGGACACATACGCTGGAAATTCAAGAGTACAGTGCGTTATTACAAGTCATGCCGCGCCTTAGTTTCTTGATGAGTATCACTCTATTTGCTGCAATGGGATTACCTGGTCTAGCGGGTTTTATTGCAGAATTACATACCTTAATCGCCTGTGTTGAACAATGGCCTAAGCTGTCGATTATTTTTGGCATTGGATTACTGATTTCTGCCGCTTATGCGATGCGGACTTTAAATTTGTTGTTTATGGGCCCTATTAAAACCAAAATGAGTAGACTCGACGATTTACGCTTCACCGAATTATTGGCCTCTGGTATTTTAGTTCTCAGTATCGTGCTATTGGGTTTATTACCCGCTCGTTGGATAGAGCTATCCACTAGCACAGTGTCGCAATTGCATAGTTTGATTAAACAGCGCGTTTCCTAGGCTTTCCTCATGCAAGAATCCCCGTTAAAACATCAACAGCAACGCAAGCAACTAACGAAAATCCTAGAACATTTGGATCATGTGCTGCCCGGGCAAGGGCCTATTCTCGATTTCGTTCATCATAATACCTTGCACGGCTATCAATTTATGCCATTTGCAGAAGCCCTTGAAACCGCCGAAAACTTAAGCGGTATTAGCGGTTATTTGCCAGAGCAAGATTATCGCCGGTTTTATCAGCAAGGACGTATCGATGACGGCGATTTGTCGGCGGCCTTCGCCTTTTATCCCGGTTTACAAGCCGAACAACTCGTTTGTGAGTTAGCTCATTTAAACATCACTCGTGAACTGCTATATCGCACCGCCCTGCAAATTGATTTATCTGCGCTGACGTGTAGTCAATTACAATGGCAGTTACAAACCGCGTTAGAAAAACTCCCCGCCGATTTACCAGAAGCCATTCGTTTGCAATGGCAGGCGAGCGGCAATGTCAAAACAGCTCTGACGAACTTGTGGGCAAGTCTGCTAAACCAGCTAGACGTACAAGCACCAACTTTACATCCTGAGACTTTGCTGGATTTATCCTTAGATCAAGCCGAAGTGTGGTTAGCCGAATGTTTACAACCAGAAAATAGCGCCAGCGTACATCTTCACACGCAGCAACAAGCGCAACAGCAACTAGATGACTTGCTGACCCAAGTAGGTGACACCCTCAGTTTGCGCGGTTTCGTGCTCGCCTTAAGTGGCATTGATGTGCTGGATTGCGTACGTCCACAACTGATAAAAATCTGCGCCTCTAGTTTAGATGAGGGCATTGCCGCTTGGCATCATCCTGAACGCCATTATCAAGGACTGTATACGGCTTGGCGTAGCGCAGTTTATTACGATGCCAACCATTTTTTGCACCAGCTTCCGGATTGGCAAACTATTATTGACGAATTGCCAGAAGACGCGTTAGACACCATTATTCTGCAACTTAGCAAGTTGGATATCCCTGAAACTCAATGGGAAGGCTACTTACGTCGTATTGCACTGGAGCTACCTGGTTGGTCAGGAATGATCAACTGGCGGCAACAACATCCTCATTACCACGCGCCCCATAACCCGATTACGCCAAGCCTAGGGGATTATCTGGCAATCCGATTAAGCTTGGATCGTCTATGGCTCAATCAAATCTGCCATGATCTTTGGAAAGTTGAAGCCAAATTAGGTGCGTTGCACACTTATTTTGCGAAGAATCTCTCTGAATTTTTGGTGCGCCACGACTTATACCAAGCCATACTTCCCGAATACCTCAGTCAGTTGGCTGAAGCGTTGATTTTACAGGCGGGTTCTGAGCGACAAAATCGTGCCGATTGGCAGCAATTAGCGGACTTAATTGTGACCTGGCAACAGAGCCCATTGCGTATAAGCAGCCAACAAAGCGCCGAAAGTTGTGGCTGGCGCTTGTTTCGATTATGCCAATATTTAGGACTGCAAGCCGATCAGGTTCAAGTGCTGAGTAAAACACAGCTGCAAGCCATAATCGGCGTTTTGGATGAATTTACCTTAACGGAACGCCAAAAAATTTGGCTTTATGCGTATGAACACCATTACCGTGAGACCTTATTTCAAGCGCTACGCGCCAATCACCAACGGGGACGCTGGGCAACGCGCGAAACAACACCGCAAGCTCAACTAATTTTTTGCATGGATGATCGTGAAGAGGGTTTTCGCCGTCATTTAGAAGAATTTAATCCAGCGATTGAGACCTTAGGTGCCGCCGGTTTTTTTGGCATTGCGATGGATTATCAAGGCTTAGAAGATGATAAACCCACTCCGCTGTGCCCGATTGTCGTAACGCCCGCGCATGAGGTTCATGAGCACATCAGCGACGAGCAAACACGCACAACCCTCTTTCGATACCGACAAGGACGACGCTTTAATCAACGCATGACGCGTCTGTTATATCAAGACCTACGACAACACCTCGTATTAGCCTATCCCGTGCTTAACGCCATCGCACCGATTGCCTTGTTAGGCTTGATCGGTAAATCCTTATTTCCAAAGCCACTGCACGGTTTTCTCAAGCGACTAAATCAATGGATTGCGCCACCAGTAAAAACGCAGTTACAGTTTTCGCAAGCACACACACCGATTAAGCAAGTCAAGCCAGGTTTTAGCGATGTCGAACAAGCCGATCGAGTCGCAGGCTTTCTACGCAATACCGGTTTGACCTACGGGTTTGCGGAGTTGGTTGTGCTTATGGGGCATGGTTCAGGCAGCCAAAACAATCCTCATCTTGCGGCTTATGATTGCGGAGCATGTAGTGGCAGGCATGGCGGACCGAATGCCCGCGTGTTTGCCGCGATGGCCAATCGCCCTGAAATACGCCAATTACTTGATCAGCGAGGCATGAATATTCCTGATAACACCTGGTTTATCGGTGCTGAACACAATACCTGTTCCGAAGCTATTAGCTGGTTTGACTTAAATGAAGTACCGCAACACCATGAAGCCGCCTTAATCCAATTGCAAAAATCTTTAGATCATGCACAGCATATGTCGGCCCATGAGCGTTGCCGACGCTTAGCTTCAGCGCCACGTAGACCCACGCCCAAACAAGCCCTTAAACACATTGAAGAGAGAGCGGCTGATTTTTCACAGGCTCGCCCCGAGTTAGGTCATGCGACAAACGCGGCAGCCATTATTGGTCGCCGTGCGATAAGCCAAGGAATTTTTATGGATCGTAGGGTATTTTTGATTTCATACGATCCTACGCAAGATGAAGATGGACATGTTCTGGAAGGGATTTTACTGGCCGTAGGGCCGGTTGGTGCAGGTATCAACTTAGAATATTATTTTTCTACCGTAAATAATGAACAGTATGGCTGCGGCACTAAAGTTCCCCATAACATCACTGGTTTATTTGCTGTCATGGAAGGGACGCAGAGTGATTTGCGTACTGGCTTGCCTAAGCAAATGATCGAAATCCATGAAGCCATGCGTTTACAACTCATTGTTGAAGCAAAACCAGAGATATTAGAAGATATCTACGCACGACAAGCTAGCTTGCGGGAATTAATTGCAGGCGCTTGGGTACACTTAACCGTAAAAGACCCCGACAGTGATGCCTTATTTTACTTTAATCCTGATTTTGGTTTCGAACCGTGGTCGGGTGATAGCAAAACCGTGCCGATTTTACCGACGTCAGTGGATTGCTATGTTGATCAGTCAGAACCTGTGACTCCGATGTTAGTGAGGCAGGTATAACTTTTGGAATTTCTTAAGATTTTATGTGGTATTACACAATTCGCCATATGAACCGTGATTTTTTCAACCTGACGTTTTTATGCACTTGCCCTGTCTACGCCGTGAAAACTCACGCTGAGGTTTGATTGTTGTATTGACAACATTGAGCATTAATTCATAATCAGAAACGCTATTTGTGCGAATTTATTAACTAGAGGAGCTTTTATGAAAAATTTTAAAATCCATGCCGTTATAATCGGATCACTCTTGCTGAGTGCTTGTGCCAGCCAAACCGGTTGGACACCGACTGTCGACACTTACAATGATCCCAATGCAGCCAGAATCAATCAAGATATGGAGGAATGCAGACAGCTGGCTGAAAATGCTTCTGGCGGCACGGCCAAAGAAGCGGCTGTGGGCGCAGGTGTAGGTGGCTTGTTAGGCGCAGCCGGGGGGGCTGTTTTTGGGGCGTTTACTGGCAGTCCTGGCACGGGTGCTGCAATCGGCGCTGCAGCGGGTGGTTTAGGCGGTGCGGCTAAACAAGGATTTGGCGCGGAAGATAAATACAAAAGCGCGTATAACAGCTGCATGAGCGGGCGGGGTCATCGAGTTATTCGTTAGACGCTAATATTATTGTGTGGGTCGGGCAATGTTATTTTGTCCGACCTAACTTAATTTCCTTCGTTTTTTCATCACAACCACCCCACCCTTTAGAATTAAACTCATGAAATTTGATTTACTTAACACGGAGGGCTACGCCCGTCGTGGTCGGCTAACTTTTGCACGCGGCATAGTAGAAACCCCGATTTTTATGCCGGTTGGCACTTATGGTGCCGTGAAAGCTCTGACTCCCGAAGATCTCAGTCAAATCGGTGCACAAATCATTTTAGGTAACACATTTCACCTTATGCTACGTCCAACGACTGGCGTGATTAAAGCGCACGGAGATTTGCATGATTTTATGCACTGGCAAAAGCCCATCTTGACGGATTCAGGTGGCTTTCAAGTCTTCAGCTTAGGCGCGTTACGAAAAATTACCGAGCAAGGGGTCACGTTCCAATCGCCGATTAATGGCGCAAAAATTTTTATGGGCCCTGAAGAATCCATGCAAGTCCAGCGCGAGCTAGGCTCTGATATCGTCATGATTTTCGACGAATGTACGCCGTATCCTGCTACCGTAGAGGAGGCCGCAGATTCCATGCGTTTATCACTGCGTTGGGCGGCACGTAGCAAACACGCGCATGGCGATAATCCATCCGCGTTGTTTGGTATTGTCCAAGGCGGCATGTATGAACATTTACGGCAAGAATCAATTGATGGACTGGTGGATATTGGTTTTGACGGCTATGCCATTGGCGGACTTTCGGTTGGCGAGCCTAAAGCCGAGATGATGGCAACCTTAGATGCCATTCACACAAAAATGCCCCGTGAC
Source organism: uncultured Methylococcaceae bacterium (assembly GCA_903945375.1). Lineage (GTDB taxonomy): Bacteria > Pseudomonadota > Gammaproteobacteria > Methylococcales > Methylomonadaceae > Methylovulum. The sequence continues at coordinate 36,220 of CAJAVP010000035.1, forward strand.
AAACCTCGCTATTTAATGGGAGTCGGTACCCCTGAAGATTTAGTAGAAGCGGTATTACGAGGCATTGATATGTTTGATTGTGTCATGCCTACCCGTAATGCCCGTAACGGACATCTGTTTACCCGCTTTGGCGTTATAAAAATCCGCAATAGTCAATACGAATTTGATACTCGTCCATTAGATGCCGATTGTCGTTGTTATACCTGTCAAAATTATTCCCGTGCCTATTTGCGACATTTGGATAAATGCCAAGAAATGCTAGGTGCAAGGTTAAATACCATTCACAATCTCTATTATTATCTAAGTTTAATGCAAGGGATACGTGATGCCATTACCCATTCACAACTAGCCGAATTTGTTAAAGCGTTTTACCGTTTGCGTGAAGAAAATTCACCCTCGGCGGGAGAAGAGTAATTAGGGTCATTGATAAACCGTCGTCTGCGCTGAAATTAACAGAGACTAATTTGCGTCAAACTAAGTATTTGGATATTTGCTTGCTATAATGCAGCCGTTTAATAATCGTATTAATTCTGTTCGAGAGATTTCATGATTCAAGGTAGTATCGTAGCGTTAGTAACACCGATGGAAGAGAACGGTGCAGTGGATAAGGAAAGCCTAAGAAAATTGGTTGAGTTCCATATTGAGCAAGGAACAGATGCCTTGGTTGCGGTGGGAACAACCGGCGAATCTGCAACGCTGGATGAAAATGAACACTGCGATGTTATCAAAGCGGTTGTCGATTATGCCGCTGGCAAAATTCCGGTGATTGCCGGTACAGGTGCTAATTCAACAACGGAAGCCATTAATTTAACGCGCCGTGCTCAAGCCGCTGGCGCGGCGGCGTGTTTGATTGTAACCCCTTACTATAACAAGCCCACTCAGCAAGGCTTGTTTCTCCATCATAAAGCGATCAACGATGCGGTTGCTATTCCTCAAATTTTATACAACGTTCCCGGACGCACCGCTTGCGATATGTTGCCAGAAACCGTGGGGCGACTTTCGCAACTGGAACATATTGTTGGCATTAAAGAAGCAACCGGCGATTTAACGCGAGTCGCGCAAATTCGCGCGTTAACGCGTCCCGAATTTGCCATTTACACGGGTGACGACGCGAGCAGCCGAGAATTTTGCTTACTCGGAGGCAATGGCTCGATTACTGTAACCGGCAATGTTGCGCCCCGATTACTTCATGACATGATTAGCGCAGCAATGGCGGGCGATAGCGAAACTGCCTTGGCACTCGATCAAAAATTAATGGCCTTGCATAAGGCTTTATTTATTCAGTCAAACCCGATACCGGTCAAATGGGCTGTCGCACAAATGGGCTTAATGGGTAGGGGTATTCGTTTACCTTTGACGTGGTTAACTGAAGATTGTTTTGACACCGTGCGCGATGCTATGCGCCAAGCCGATATACTGCCTTTATGAGAAACATAAAACTCTTTATTACCTTAGTTATTGCCTTGTTACTACCGGCGTGTAGTTATCTCAAAAGCTGGTTTCCAGACAAAGAAAAGGACTATCAATACACGACCGAAATTCCTACATTGAAGTACCCGCCTGATTTAGATAAGCAAGATAGTTTGGCTGCCGCAATCAATCAGGCGAAAAAACCGACGTTAGTAATGCCCGAGCAGGTAACAGAAAACATCGCCCCGCTCGTAACCGAGCCGCTACTTGAGCCTGTCGCAAATCCATCAACCGATGCCGCATTAACGGATACGCCATCCGCCCCAGCCAAACATGAAGCGATTATTGCACAGTTAATCACTCAAACCGACGGTCATGCTCACTTAATAATCGAAGAGCCGTTTGATACGGCGTGGCGTGTGGTCGATAAGGCCTTAAGTCGTAAATCTATCGAAGTTACCAATCGCGACAAACCAGCAAAACTTTTCAGTTTACGCTACGATCCTAACGAGAAAAAACTAGAGGATGGCTCTTTGTGGGATGAAGCCCTGTTTATCTTTAGTGGTTTTCAAAATGATGAAAAAGCCTTTGTCGTCAAATTATCTAGTATCGATCAACAAACTCAAGTTGAGGTGCTTGATAAGGATCAACAGCCTACAACCGATCCAGTAGCCTTAACACTGCTTAAGGTCTTACTAGAAACGATCAAAACAGATTTTGCCAAATAGCAAAATGGTGCGCCCCTTTTGTCCACCAGAATACTAAAAACCAATAAAAAGGTACGCGCCGCGTACCTCATAGAGAAAAAGACCTTACTATGTTAAAACTTTCCGGAACGGCTGCCCTATCCAGTTTTCGCCTCACCCAGTTACTCACTCGCCTACAACACATGGCGCCGGATGTCAGCGCTGTCTCTGCACAGTTTGTCCATTTTGTTGAGCTTGATGGGGCATTGGATGATACACAAACTGAGCTTTTGCAACGACTACTGGCTTACGGCCCAGATTATCATCATCCTAATCAGGGTGAGCACTTACTGGTTGTGCCACGTTCTGGCACACAATCCCCGTGGTCAAGTAAAGCGACTGAAATAGCTCAACGCTGTGGCTTATCCAGCATTCGACGTATTGAACGAGGTATTGACTACTGTCTGAGTAGCCATACCGCTTTACCCACTGCCATAGGTGGTCTAGTACATGATCGAATGACGCAAAGAGTTTGTTGGGGTGAAACCTGTTTGGACTTATTTCAGCAACACGCGCCCAATTTATTGCAAACTATTGCGGTCATGGAACAAGGGCGTGATGCACTGGTGCAAGCCAATAGCACATTAGGATTGGCCTTATCCGATGATGAAATTGACTATTTAGCCATTGGTTTCCAATTCCTAAGCCGCAACCCAACTGATGTAGAGCTCATGATGTTTGCTCAGGCTAATTCAGAGCATTGTCGGCATAAGATTTTCAATGCCAAATGGACAATTGATGGCATCGAGCAAGCGCATACCTTGTTCAGTATGATTCGTTATACCAGCGAGCAAAGTCCAAACGGGATTTTATCGGCGTATAGTGATAATTCAGCGGTCATTAACGGCAGTACCGCACAAGTTTTTATCCGTAATCCGCACACCGGTGAATATGCGTATACCGAAGAAGCCGCTCACCTGCTGATGAAAGTCGAAACGCACAATCACCCGACCGCCATTTCACCTTATCCGGGAGCGGCGACCGGTTCGGGCGGAGAAATTCGTGATGAAGGCGCAACAGGACGTGGTTCAGCAACAAAAGCGGGCTTGACAGGTTTTTCTGTCTCACATTTAAAAATCCCCGGATTTGAACAAGCCTGGGAAGTCGATAATGGTAAGCCCGAGCGCATTGCCTCCGCCTTGGACATTATGCTGGAAGGGCCTTTAGGCGGAGCCGCTTTTAATAATGAATTTGGCAGACCGAATATCGCCGGTTTCTTTCGTAGTTTTGAATATGCACAACCCAATAAGCCAGAAGAACTCCGAGGCTATCACAAACCGATTATGATTGCTGGCGGTATGGGTAATATTCGTCCTATGTTGATTGACAAACAACCTATTCCAGCCGGTGCGCTGATTATTATCTTAGGTGGACCGGCCATGTTAATCGGCTTAGGTGGTGGCGCGGCGTCTTCACAAGCATCCGGTATGGGCTCAGAAACTTTGGATTTTGCCTCGGTACAGCGTGAAAACCCTGAGATGCAGCGACGTTGCCAAGAGGTAATTAACCATTGCAACGCCTTAGGTGCAGAGACCCCGATTATCTCCATCCACGATATTGGCGCAGGGGGCTTATCCAATGCGGTGCCGGAGATTATTCACGATTGTAAGCGTGGTGGACGCTTTGAGCTGCGTAACGTACAAAATGCCGATCTAAGCATGTCGCCGATGCAAATCTGGTGCAATGAAGCCCAAGAGCGCTATGTTCTCGCTATTAAGCCCGAATCACTGCCGCTATTCAGCGCATTTTGTGAGCGTGAACATTGCTTATACGCCGTCATCGGTGAGGCAACCGATGCGGAACATTTATTACTCACCGATAGCTTGAACAGCGATAGCCCGGTTGATATTCCTATGACGGTATTATTTGGCAAACCGCCCAAAATGCATCGGCACATTCAACGTCATACGGTTGAGCATCTCCCTTTAAACTTAACCTCTATTGAACTGGCAGAAGCGGCAAAGCGGGTGTTATCCTGTCCTACAGTGGCTGACAAAAGTTTTTTAATACACATCGGTGATCGATCGGTCACTGGATTGGTGGCACGCGATCAAATGGTGGGCCCTTGGCAAGTTCCTGTTGCTGATGTTGGCGTGACGGCATCTGGATTTTGGGCGCAAACAGGCGAAGCAATGGCACTCGGTGAACGCTCACCCATTGCACTAATCAATGCGCCTGCATCCGGACGGATGGCGGTTGCGGAAGCCATTACCAACTTAGCGGCTGCAAGAATTGATAGTTTGTCACAAATCAAATTATCCGCTAACTGGATGGCCGCGGCGGGTTATGCCGGCGAAGATGCCGCTTTATTTGATACGGTTAAGGCCGTCGGCATGGAATTATGTCCCGCACTCGGTATTGCCATTCCGGTTGGTAAAGATTCCTTATCGATGAAAACCGTTTGGCAAGATAATGCCCAACAAAAAACCATGACAGCACCACTGTCACTGATTGTTACGGCATTTGCACCGGTTTTAGACATTACCAAAACCCTGACCCCGCAATTGCAAGCCATAGAGAACAGCGAATTACTACTGATTGATTTAGGTGCGGGTAAAAATCGCTTGGGTGGCTCGGTGTTGGCATACTGCTATGGACAATTGGGTCATGTCTGTCCCGATCTGGATGAACCTGTACTATTACGCGCTTTTTTTGAAAGCATTCAAACCCTCAATCACCACGGGCAGATTTTAGCTTATCATGACCGCTCCGATGGCGGCTTGTTTGCGACCATTGCAGAAATGCAGTTTGCCGGTCGCCAAAGTGTAAGATTAACACTCGATAGCTTAGGTGCTGATCCCATTGCGATATTGTTTAACGAAGAGCTGGGCGCGGTGTTGCAAATTCGGGCTGAAGATAGCGCGGCGATTAAACGTCAACTGATACAAGCCGGCTTAGTGGATTGTGTGCATACGATTGGTACTGTCCATCAGGGTCAACAGCTTTTTATTATGCACCACGGCATCGAGATTTATGCCGATACACGGGCGCAAATGCAAGCGTATTGGTCGGAAGTAAGCTATCGGATGCAGGCCTTGCGAGATAATCCAGATTGTGCACGGCAACAATTTGAGCGTATAGCCGATGACAACGACCCTGGCTTACGACTAGCATTAAGTTTTGTGGCGGACGACGAACAACTCATTGAGCATTTAGCCGCACACCACCCCAAAGTGGCTATTTTGCGTGAGCAAGGTGTGAATGGACATGTGGAAATGGCCGCCGCGTTTGATCGTGCAGGTTTTACCTGCATTGATGTACATGTCAGTGATATTATTCATGGACGCATCAGCCTAGCAGATTTTGTTGGCTTAGTTGCCTGTGGTGGTTTTTCCTACGGTGATGTGTTAGGCGCAGGCGGTGGATGGGCAAAATCCATTCTATTTAATCCACGCGCTAGAGAAGAATTTGCCGCATTTTTCAATCGCACCGACACCTTCGGCTTAGGCGTTTGTAATGGATGCCAAATGTTAGCAGGATTAAAAGACATTATCCCGGGCGCAGAACATTGGCCACGTTTCCTGCGTAACAGCTCGGAGCAATTTGAAGCGCGGATTGCGATGGTCGAAATACAAGCCTCGCCGTCTATTTTCTTCAATGGTATGGTGGGTTCAAAAATGCCTGTTGTTGTTGCTCATGGCGAAGGTCGTGCCGTATTTGATGGCGATCCGCAAACCGCAATAGAGGCTCAAACGATAGTTCTGTGTTATGTTGATAATTATGGGCAAAAAACCACTGAATTCCCTGCCAATCCTAATGGTTCAGCGTTTGGAATCACAGGCTTAACGACTACGGATGGACGGTTCACGATTATGATGCCTCATCCTGAGCGCTGTTTTAGAGTGGTACAAAACTCTTGGTATCCCGCGACGTTGGGTGAATACAGCGCATGGATGCGAATGTTTAAAAATGCGCGGCTTTGGGTTAATTAAGCTCAAGTTTAAGAGCGCATGAAATGTACACGAACCACCCTATTCTCTATACTCAGATCGTGCAAACCGTGAGCTGAATACTTTAACTATCGGACTAAGCGTGAATTCAATGAATTACCAAAGAATTATCAAAGGACTGACAGCTATCGGTATTTTTATTGTCATTATTATGCCGGGAGAAATCTTTGGCTTAATGATCGAATTGCTCCATATCCTTTGGGAATTGTTTGTTGAATTGCTTGATTTATTGTTTGAATGGGTGGAATCGACGCTAGATCATGTCATCGAGCATCTTTTTGAAACCGATTTACATGATACGCAAATTATTGTTTTCTATATTATTATGTCGATATGCCTGTTCATCTGCTATCGACTCTATCGCTTTCTTCCCAAATTATTCAAGCGTTGGCTCGCAGCACTTCAAGCGGCGTTAGCTTGGCATAAAACTCAACTGAAACTCTATTGGCAAGGGCAAAAACTAACCGACAAAATTAAAATAGTGGTCATGTTGGTTGGGGTTGGCTATTTATTGATTTTATTTTCGTAAAACCCTTGTGTCATGTCGGGGTTTAGTCCCCAGTTTGTTGACTTTCCGCGTTTTCAATAATGATTAAAACTGACCATTCGTCCAGAGCCTGTCGAAGGACTCATCACGAACGGGAACAAATGTGACTGTCATGAGTTGAAAATGCTGTAATTGTCAAATTTCCTTGCTTTACAGGGCGACCATCTACCGACCTCAATTGATCGATGGCTTTGTCATTCGGTAGATGAGGTCGGATGAGGATTGAAACATGAAGATAACTGCAAGTATCAGAAAGTCTCGTGTAGTCTGTAATCGGAGTATTAGGTTTTGGGCAACATTTGCAGTGCAGCATCAGAAAAAAAAGCGGATCGTGAGGTGCCTTTTGCTTCTGCATAGTTGTCGATTTCAAGCAATAAGCTTTGGGGTACGGTAATTTTTATTCTGACGGGTTCAGGGGATTTTGTGGCGATTCCGATATTGATCAACATCCATGCGCCACCGGTAAAATTGGGGTTCTCTAATAAATTATCCAAGGGCGTGGGATTGGGTAGGTCAATGGCTAGGCCATCACACCAGAGTTCAATGGATTCTTGGGCTAAACGCGGCAAATCTTGCCAATTTTCTGAGGCGGAAAAACAAACAGGGAAGTCTGGTATTATCACGCTATAAGCACCACTGCTAGTGCGTACATACATGGGATACAACATTTAAAAATCTCCTTCTGGATTATTCTTGAACGGCTGATAATTTTTCTGGTTTGCAATACATGCTACCCAGCATGCATTATGTCATCGTATTGTAAAAATCCAATAATTTTGGTCAATAATACCCTTAACTAACGGCATCTATTATGTTGACAAGTCGTTTCGTGGGGCTAGGTACAGAAATTTTTGATGTAAGATTTGAAAGCTATGGATATTAACTTTTGATCGTAACACGGGGATAAGATTATCTTAATTTTCGCAATTAGAAAAGACATACTGTGAGTCAATAATAACTTGACCGCTAGTTACCTTTGCTTGAGTTTCATTTTAGCTAATATGCGCTTGACGAACCGAAATAAGCAAGTTTAGGTATCAATAGCGCTACCCAAGCTTGCTTAATCTAATCAGAGTTAGTCGGCTTGTCGTCTTAAAAATGCTGGAATATCTAAGTAATCCAAATCTGCTTCTTTTTTAGGTTGCGCGCCAAAACGCACTTCACGGGTTTCGTGCTTACCGCCCTGTTGGCGCATGACCGTGGGTTTATCTAAATCATCGTAATTGGTTATCGCCGATGGATTGGGTTTTTGCATGATCTTGATCGGTGCTTTTGCGGCAACGGGTGGTGTACCCATACCCGTTGCGACAACGGTCACTTTGATTTCATCTTCTAAACTGGGGTCGATTGCTGTGCCAATTTTAATGATGGCATCTTCTGAGGCAAATTCATGAACGATGTTACCGACTTCGTTGAATTCAGCAATACCCATGTCCGACGCTGAAATATTGACCAAAATGCCTCGCGCGCCTTGTAAGTTAATGTCTTCTAATAAGGGGCAGGCAATCGCTTTTTCAGCGGCCTCACGAGCGCGATGTTCGCCCGACGCGGAGCCTGTACCCATAATTGCCGCACCCATGCCGGACATCACGGTTCTGACATCCGCAAAATCGACGTTAATCATGCCGGGATGCACGATAAGCTCGGTAATGCCTTGAACCGCGTCTAATAAGACATCATTAGCGGCTTTAAATGCGTCCATTAATGAGACATTATTACCTAAGACCGGTAATAATTTTTGGTTTGGAATGGTGATTAAAGAATCCACATATTTTTCTAATTCAATAATGCCTTGCTCAGCCACCGCTTGTTTTTTCTTACCTTCAAACAAAAAAGGTTTAGTGACAACGGCTACTGTCAAAATCCCCATTTCTCTCGCAATTTCTGCAATAACAGGAATAGCGCCAGTACCCGTTCCACCGCCCATTCCGGCCGTTAAAAACACCATATCCGCACCAGCTAATACTTCTTTGATGCGTTCTTTGTTTTCTTGTGCGGCATGTTTGCCAATCTCAGGATTAGTACCCGCACCCAATCCTTTGGTGAGTTCAACACCTAATTGGATGATTGTACCGACATTCAGTTTTCTCAATGCTTGTGCATCTGTATTCGCACAAATAAATTCGACACCTTCAATGTGATTACCCACCATGTGGTTTACCGCATTACCGCCGCCGCCACCGACGCCGATCACCTTGATAACGGCAGTCTCGCTATACATATCTACCAGTTCATATTTCACAACACCACCTCTTGATTATTATGCTTGATTAAAAATTAAAACCTACGTCATACTTTTGGTAAGCTCGCTACCCTTTAAAAATTACCCTGAAACCAACTTTTTATTTTTTCAAATAAGCCATCACCATCTGCTTCTGCACTACGGGCGATGCCTTGATGATCTCTGCCATACATTAATAGCCCGACTCCCGTTGAATGGACTGGATTTTTAATCACTTCAGCTAAGCCAGTGACATTTTCAGGCCCCCCCATACGCACCGGCATACCAAAGATTGCCTCGGCTAATTCAATCAACCCCATCACTTTGGAGCTGCCACCGGTTAATACGATACCGGCGGCGATAGATTCTTCATTGCCACTGCGTCGAATTTCCGCCTGAACCAGTAACATTAACTCTTCGTAACGCGGTTCGATGATTTCTGCTAAGTTTTGTAAAGAGATTTTACGCGGCGCACGATCGCCGATACTCGGGACTTCGATTACACCATCAACACTGGCGAGTTGGGTTAAAGCGCAGGCATATTTGCGTTTGATCTCTTCCGCATTGATGGTTGGTGTACGCAAAGCAACCGCAATATCATTGGTGACTTGATCGCCCGCAATAGGAATAACAGCGGTATGTTTGATCGCGCCTTCGACAAAAATTGCAATATCTGTTGTACCGCCACCTATATCAATTAGGCAAACGCCAAGTTCTTTTTCGTCTTCCGTCAGTACGGAATTGCAGGAAGCTAATTGCTCTAAAACAATATCTTCCACTTCTAATTCGCAAAGGCGAATACATTTAATGATGTTTTGCGAAGCGCTGGTGCTGCAAGTAACCATATGGACTTTCGCTTCTAAGCGTATGCCGGACATGCCAATGGGTTCTTTAATGCCGTCTTGCAAATCGATCAAAAATTCTTGAGGTAGAATGTGTAAGATTTTTTGGTCGGCAGAAATAGCCACCGCCCGCGCTGAATCAATAACGCGATCAATATCATATTGTGTGACTTCTTTGTCTTTAATGGCAACCACGCCGTGAGAGTTAAGGCTTCTGATATGACTGCCCGCAATACCCGCAAACACCGACTTAATCTGGCAACCGGCCATTAATTCTGCTTCTTCAATGGCTTTTTGAATGGACTGTACGGTAGATTCCAGATTGACCACTACGCCTTTTTTTAAACCTCTGGAAGGGGATGTGCCGATACCGATAACTTCCAAATTTCCTTCCGTGGTGATTTCACCAACAATCGCGGCGACTTTGGAGGTGCCTATATCCAAGCCAACGATCAAATTACGTTCTGTTTTGTTTTTAGCCATTTTCACTTACTCTAAAGTTTGAAGGTTGTGTTTATCAATAAACCAACCAACGCTGCTATTGTTTTAATGTTGTTCATTGTTATCAGCACAATCTTCACATCGGCTTGTCGACATCGTGCCATTTTTCCAGTCTATTTCCCCTGCCTCTGCTAGCCACGAAACTGCATAACCATTAGGGTAGCGCAAATCAACTACGGCCATCGCATCAACGTATTCAGGCTTGAGAATACTCAGTGTTTTTAAAAAACGCTGTAATTTATCCAGCTGCTCTTCTCGACCCAATAGAATTTCTAGTCCTGAAGTGAGTTTAATTCGCCATGCCCAACGATCATTGACATCAAATTCCGCCAGCTCTAGGGATTGATCCGCTAATGCTGTTTTAATCCCTTTCATAATTTCCAGCACTTTGACCTGTTGCAGTACAGGTCCCGTTAAAATGGTTAAGTGTTGATGTTCGCCGATAGACTTGGGCATAAAAATGACGCCTTGCTCAGTCATCAAACTATCTTGACCCCAGCGTACATAGGCTTTTTTTTCACGAATCTTAACATCAATGGCATCGGGCCAAATGCGCTTGACCGATACGGTTTCAACCCACGGTAAAGTGGCAACGGTATCATGAATGGTCTGCATATCCGCTTCAAAAAAACTGGTCGTTACAATAGGTTCTAACACCGACTTCAGCTCATCTTTGCCAAGATATTGGAATACCCCTTCCGCTCTGACAAACTTAACTGGTAACGAGGTGAGTTTGAGTCGGAAAGTTAATTTATCGTTTTTATATAAAAATAAACCTACCGGGCCTGCGAGCACCAACAAACCAATTAATAGGATTTTTGCTCCCAGCTTGTCCATCAGTCCAGACTGGTTTCCAAAATCTGCCAGACTAATTCATCAAAGCTCATGCCGGCTTGTTGGGCCGCCATGGGTACAAGGCTATGATCGGTCATGCCGGGTACTGTGTTGACTTCAATCAATTGGTACTGCTCCTGTTCATCAATAAATATGTCAACCCGCGCCCAACCAGTAACACCAACGGCTTCAGCGGCATTGACGGCAACGGCTTGAATAGCGCGTTCCTGTGCGTCTGATAAGCCACAAGGGCAGTGGTACTGTGTGGTATTGGCTAAATACTTAGCCTCATAGTCATAAAAAGAGCGCGGTGTTTCTAAGCGAATGACGGGCAAGGCTTGCGCCTTTAGAATGCCCACCGTATATTCTTTGCCATTCACCCAACGTTCGGCATACACATCACAGTGACAAGCCAAAGCGGTATGCAGGGCGGTGATTAATTCGTCTTTATTATGCGCTTTGCTCATGCCAATGCTGGAGCCTTCTTGAGACGGTTTAACAATCATCGGAAATCCTAAAGCTGAGATACACGCGTCTAAATCAGCTTCTGTTTTTAACACTTGCCATACCGGTGTAACCAAGCCAGATCCTTGCCAACAGAGTTTGGTTCTTAGCTTGTCCATCGTCAATGCCGATGCCATGACGCCACTACCGGTGTAAGGAATGCCCATTGAGTCTAAAATGCCTTGTAAAACACCATCTTCACCGCCACGACCATGAATGATATTAAACACACGGTCGGGCTTCAGTTCTTGCAGCGCACGAATAGGCGACTCGGCGACATCAACAGCAATGGCATCAATGCCCAAATTGAGCAGGGCTTGATAAACGGCTGCACCACTTTTTAGCGAAACTGACCGCTCCGCTGCATTGCCGCCCATGAGGACAGCGACGCGTCCAAAATCTTTAGGCTGCTTAGCCATGTTCACCTACCATACAGACCTCTGTTTGCAATTCCACACCGTGTTGTTCTTTTACTTGCATTTGGACATAGTAAATCAGTTGTTCAATTTCAGCGGCTGTCGCATTGCCCGTGTTGACGATAAAATTGGCATGTTTAGGGGAGACGCACGCCCCTCCAATGGCAAATGCTTTTAAACCAGCGGCTTCAATAAGCCGTGCCGCGTAATCCCCTTCTGGGTTTTTAAAGACAGAACCGCAACTGGGCTGATTGGTTGGCTGCGTATTGGCACGTTTTTCCAGTAGCTCTTTAATTTTCTGCTGGCTAGTTAGTGTATCGCCGCTGGTTAATTGTAAACGGCAAGACAAAAACCACTCAGCTTCGCAGCCTTTAACTGAGCGATAACTCACCTGATAATCGGCTAGACCGTGCTGTCTAACGACACCTTGAGCATCAACCGTCTCGACTTGTTGCACAATTTGCCAAGTTTCACCGCCAAATGCACCGGCGTTCATTTTTAGCGCCCCCCCCATTGTGCCAGGAATGCCGGCTAAAAATTCTGCGCCGATTAAACCCTGTTCACCGCAAAAACGAGCAACCAAGGCGCAGGGGACACCCGCTTCAACGTAAACTAAACCCTCATCATTCAACTGCATGTTTTTCAAACGGTTCTTGGTATTAATGACCGTACCACGTATACCGCCATCTCGGACTAATAAATTACTACCTAGTCCCATCCAAAATAAGGACTCATTAGCCGGTAACGTCCGTAAAAAAGCAATTAAATCGTCACGATCATCAGGGAGATATAAGCGCTCAGCCGGACCACCTACACGCCAGCTGGTGTATTTTGCCAAACGCTCATTGCTTAATAAACGCCCTTTCATGTCGGTTTAACCTGCCAGCGCTTCAGTTAACAGTTGAGGCAGTTGCGTGGCAAATTGACCGACATTACCTGCCCCCATCGTTAATACAACATCGTTTTCATGAATAATGCCTGCCAATATGGCGGGTAATGCCTCCCAACTTTCAACAAATACCGGATCAACTTGACCGCGAACTCGGATAGCGCGACTTAATGCCCGACCATCTGCACCGGGTAATAGTGGTTCACCGGCGGAATAAACATCCATTAAAATCAGGACATCAACAGATGATAAGACATGAACAAAATCTTCAAACAAATCACGGGTTCGTGTGTAGCGATGAGGTTGAAAGATGACGACAGAGCGTCGGCTAGGCCACGCTTGTTTCAATGCTTCAAGGGTTGCGGCAATTTCACGTGGATGATGACCATAATCATCAACCATTGGCAGCGTACCGATAGTGGGAAGATTAAGGCTGGCTTGTTGAAATCGTCTGCCCACGCCTTTAAAGGTCGCAAGGCTTTTTATGATCGCCGCTTCATCAACGCCTAAGGTGCTGGCAACCGCGATAGCAGCGAGTGCATTCAACATGTTATGCCAACCCGGCATGTTCAAAGTCACACGCAATGGCAGATAATCTCCGCGCCGTAATACCGTGAATGAGGTTTGTAGGCCGTCTTGATGAATGTCTATGGCACGAACATCGGCATTTTCATCAACGCCATAAGTGGTTACCGGTTTGGATATTTCCGGCAAAATGGCTTTAATGCCCTCATCATCTAAACATAACACCGCTAACCCATAAAAGGGCAAATGATGTAAAAACTCGATAAACGTATCTTTCAAGCGTTGATAGCTGTTGCCATATGTCGCCATATGATCTTGATCGATGTTAGTGACCACTGCAATCATGGGTTGCAAGTATAAGAATGACGCGTCACTTTCATCAGCTTCGGCAACTAAATAGTCGCCTAAACCCAATTTGGCATTACTGCCCGCACTGTTTAAGCGACCGCCAATCACAAAAGTTGGATCAAGTCCCCCTTCGGCAAGCAGGCTAGCCGTCAGGCTGGTTGTGGTCGTTTTGCCGTGCGTACCGGCTACGGCAATGCCAAACCGAAAGCGCATGAGTTCAGCCAACATTTCAGCTCGCGGAATAACGGGAATACGTTGTAAATAGGCTTCATCGATTTCTTCATTACTGCGATCGATGGCACTGGAAGCGACCACCACATCCACTAATGCAATATTGGCGCGTTGATGACCAATCGTGATGCTGACCCCCATTGCCGCTAAGCGTTGCGTAACGGGACTTTCTTTGATGTCGGAGCCCGAAATTTGATAGCCCAAATTGGAGAGAACTTCCGCAATACCACTCATGCCAGTACCGCCGATACCGACAAAATGAATGCGTTTGATATTGCCAAATACGTGGGTAGGCATTTTGTTTTGTGAAAGGGTCATTGTCCGGCTACCTCACTACAAATACTTGCAACGACTTCGGTGGCGTTTAGACGCGCGAGTTGTCTTGCGGCCTGACTTAATTCTGATTGTTGTTGCACGGCTTGCTGAATGGCTGTTGCTAAGCTTTGCGCGGTTAAGTCTTTTTGTGGCAATAAAATGCTGGCGTGGTGATCGCTCAAATATCGCGCATTGGCGGTTTGGTGATCGTCTATTGCGCTGGGTAGTGGAATAAAAACAGCCGCTAATCCCAATGCGGAAACTTCACTGACCGTCATTGCACCGGCACGGGCAATAATAACGTCTGCCCATTGGTAAATGCTGACCATATCCGCAAAAAATGCGTTAACGTCAGCATCAATACCCAGTTGGCGATAATGTTCTGCGACTTGCTCCTGCATAGCAGCCCCCGTCTGGTGCTTAATTTGTAAATCCGCCAAATTCGCCACAGCTAACGGCACGATTTCGTTTAAAATCTGGGCACCTTGGCTGCCACCGATGATGAGTAATTTAATGTGAGCATCTTCCCGCTGTTTTTTTGCCTTCGTGGTTAAAAACGCTTTTCTTAAAGGATTGCCGGTACAAGTGGCTTTTACTGAAGGTTTAAAACTGTCAGGAAAGGCTTCTAATACCCGCGTGGCGTGGCTTGCTAGCAAGCGATTAGTGGTGCCGGGAATACGATTTTGCTCGTGGATCACCAACGGGATTCCCATCAATTTTGCCATTGCGCCACCGGGACCTGCAACGAATCCGCCCATGCCTAACACGACATCCGGTTTGCGCTGACGCAATATACGTGCGGCTTGAACACAGGCCTGCATCAATTTGCCCACTGCGCTCACTTTTGAGAGTAAGCCTTTGCCTCGAACACCGGCAACCGCCAGCCAATCAATCTCAATCCCCCGCTCAGGAATGACTCGACTTTCTAAACCTTTATGCGTGCCAAGCCAGCTGACTTGCCAGCCATTTTCAATAAGTGTCTCGGCAACCGCTAGAGCAGGAAACACATGCCCGCCAGTACCGCCTGCCATAATTACAATTCGTTTAGTCATTTTTTGCTTTTGCTCTCACTCGTGGTGCAGGTAATTGGCTGGCTTTTAATTCGGTTATTTCGCTGTTTACTCTAAATAATAAACCCATTGCACAGCACATAATCATCATACTGCCGCCGCCATAGCTCATCAGCGGTAAGGTTAATCCTTTGGTAGGTAACATCCCCATATTGACGCCCATATTGACGAAGGCTTGAAAGCCAAACCAAATACCCAGTCCATAAGCAATATAGGCTGAGAAAATTTGTTCTTCTTGTTCAGCTTTAGCCCCTATTATAAAAGCTCGCCAGATCAACATGGCAAATAGACCCACTACTGTTATAACACCAAGTAGACCTAATTCTTCAGCGATAACAGAAAATAGAAAATCCGTATGGGCTTCAGGTAAATAAGATAATTTTTGTATGCCATTACCTAAGCCCACGCCTAACACAC
This sequence comes from uncultured Methylococcaceae bacterium, assembly GCA_903945375.1. Lineage (GTDB taxonomy): Bacteria > Pseudomonadota > Gammaproteobacteria > Methylococcales > Methylomonadaceae > Methylovulum. Next base: position 51,986 of record CAJAVP010000035.1, read on the forward strand.
CGCCTCGACCAAAGGAAATCAAGGCTTGCACGAGCTGAAAGCCGGTATTTAAAGGATCTGCCCACGGGTTTAAAAAACTGGTAACCCGCAACATGCGGTAAGGTTCAATTACCACCATCAGAATGGCCAGCGATGCAACAATAGCGAACAGGATGGCGAATTGGGATAGCCGAGCACCCGCCAAAAACATCACCCCCATTGCAATAATCAAAATCACTACCGCCGAGCCAAAATCTGGCTCCATGAGCAATAACACACTGGCTACTGAAAACAGCATCAGCGGTTTTGCTAGACCAAACGCGGAGTCTCGTAACGCTTGTTGGTGTCGAGTGATATAGCCCGCCATATAAATCACCGCGAAGAATTTGACCAGTTCTGACACCTGTATTCTTAAGCCGCCCAACGATAGCCAACGCGTACTGCCGTTGACTTTTACACCGAGACCTGGCACCAATACGATAATCAGCAGCAGTAATCCGGCTAGAAACAGCACGGGACCTAACTTTTCCCAACGCTGCATGGGAATCGTGGCGATATAGCTCCCGAGTACCAAGCCTAAGGCGATATGGATCATTTGCTTGAGCGGGTAGTTCCAAATATTGTCGAGCAACTTGCTACCAATATGAATGGATGAAGACGCAACCATGACATAACCAATGAACAATAAACAAGCGCAGGCGATGGATAACGGTGAGTCAAAATAAAATCGCCCGGGGCGCGTGTTTTTAGTTCGTTTGATAATATCCATCGTATTAATCAATCAGGCTCATAACAGCTTTGCTAAATTTATTACCCCGATCCTGATAGTTTTTATACTGGTCTAAACTAGCACACGCAGGGGACAACAACACGCTATCGCCACTGAGTGCTTTACTGGCGGCAAGTTGTACCGCTTGCAGCATATTTTCTGCCCTATGAATCGGAATAGAAAAGCCTTTAATCGCTTGTTCAATTAGCTGCGCATCTTTACCCATAAGAATGACGGCTTTGGTTTTTGCTTTAATGACTGGCGCGAGTTCATTCATGTCGGCACCTTTAGCATCACCACCTGCGATTAAAATGACTTTTCGAGAATAGCCCTCTAAGGCCGCAACACACGCACCGATATTGGTTGCCTTGGAATCGTTGACCCATGTGACACCACGTATTTCAGCGACTTTTTGCATACGATGCTCTAAGCCTTTAAAGCGACGCAAGGTCGCACACATTTGTTGTTCATCCAATCCAACCGATACACCTAAAGCTAATGCGGCAAGCGCGTTAGCCCCATTGTGTCGACCTTCTAAGGGTAGCTCGGCAAGCGGCATTAATCGCTCGTCGCCGTGCATTAAATAGTCGTGACCGTCATACTCAGACAAATAAAAATCCGCCTTTGTCTTAATTGAAAATGTATAGGTACTGCGTTGATTATCCTGCATGGCACAAACCATCGGATCATCGGCGTTAATGACCATGATGCCGTTGCCATTAAAAACCCGTTGTTTTTCTTGGGCATATTCATTAATGCTAGCGTGTCTATCTAGGTGATCGGCGGACACATTGAGCACTGTGGCTGCAGTGGCATGGAGTGCTGTGGTGCGCTCTAGTTGAAAACTCGATAGCTCAATGACATACAAGTCCGCGTGTTGATCCAGCAGGTCTAAGGCGGGGATGCCTAGGTTACCGCCAATGGCAACGCGCCTTCCTGCATTTTTAGCCATTTCGCCGACCATAGTGGTGACGGTACTTTTGCCATTTGAGCCCGTAATGGCAATAATCGGGGCATTCACCGAGCACGCAAACAAATCAATGTCGCTGACTATTTTTGAGCCATTGGTAATCGCTTTCATAATGGGCTTTTCATTCAGCGACAGCCCCGGACTAACAACTAAATGCGTAGCGACTTTAAACGCCGCATCATCAAAACCACCGGTGAATACGGGCGTATCAGGCATTTGTTCAAAAAACTCGTCAATCAACGGCGGTTTGTTTCGGCTGTCAATGATGGCAAATTTAAATCCCATTTGTTGCAGATAATGGGCGACAGAAATCCCCGTACTACCAAGCCCAACCACCAATACTTTTGAATGTAGGGGTTCTAAATCAAAATGTTTTTTTAATGCGTCTAAAATCGCTGCCTTTTCCATTGTTATCTCAACTTTAATGTAGCCAATCCAATCAGTACCAAAATAACGGTAATAATCCAGAAGCGCACAATCACGCGCGGCTCAGGCCAACCTTTCAATTCAAAATGATGATGTATCGGTGCCATCCTAAAGACACGTTTGCCAGTGAGCTTGAAGGAAGCCACTTGGATAATCACCGATAAAGTTTCCATGACAAAAACGCCGCCCATAATCATCAAAACAATTTCTTGCCTAACTAAAACCGCTAAAACCCCAAGTGCGCCACCTAAGGCCAACGCGCCGACATCGCCCATGAACACCATAGCGGGGTAGGTGTTAAACCATAAAAACCCTAGACCCGCACCGATTAAGGCCGCACAAAACACCAGCAATTCACCAGAGTTAGGTAGGTAGGGGATAGCTAAATATTGCGAGAATTCAATATGTCCCGACAAATAGGCAAAAACTCCGAGTCCCGAAGCCACCATGACCGTAGGCATAATCGCGAGTCCATCCAAACCATCCGTCAAATTAACCGCGTTACTCGTGCCGACAATGACAAAATAAGTCAGGACGATATACATCCACCCCATATCCAACATAACGCCTTTGAAAAAAGGCAAGATAAATTGGGTTTCAGCGGGCACGGTGGCGGTGTTATACAAAAATAAAGCCGCCGCTAAGCCGATGATGGATTGCCATAAGTATTTGGCTTTTGCGGATAAGCCGTCGCTGTTGCGTTTAACCACTTTGCGGTAATCATCGATAAAGCCAATAACACCATAACCCAATGTGACTAACAAAATAACCCAGATGTAACGATTACTTAAATCCGCCCAAAGTAAAGTACTGGCGGCTATGGCAACCAAAATCATGGCACCACCCATTGTCGGTGTGCCGGCTTTTTCATAATGCGATTGGGGGCCTAATTCGCGAATGCTTTGACCAATCTTATTGCCTCTTAATTTTCTAATCATTACCGGTCCGATAATGAAAGAAAAAATGAGCGAGGTTAATACCCCCAAAATGGCTCGAAAAGTCAGGTAGTGAAATACCCGAAAGCCACTATCAAAGCTCATTAAATAATCTGCCAAGTAAAGTAACATTTGTTTAATTCCTGAAGTTCTCAACCAAAGCGGCGACTACATTTTCCATGCGTTGCGATCTTGATCCTTTTACCAATAGTGTTTCATTGCCCTTAAGCTCTGCTTTAAGAGCGGTTATTAATGCATTTTGTTCTGTAAAAAAATAGCCTCCCTCACCAAACGCGCTTACCGTATGTTGAGCCTCTGCGCCGGTGGCATATAAGCGAGTGACACCACTATTTTTAATCAGAAGTCCTACGTCATGATGGATTTTAGCACTGTCTTTGCCTGTTTCTCCAAACGCCCCCAGAGCTAGCCACGTTTGACCACCATATTCACTTAATACCGCTAATGCCGCTTGCAAGGAGGCTGCATTAGCATTGTAAGTATCATCGATGATGCAGTTACCCATTACTCCCCGCAACAGTTGCAATCGCCCAGTCACTGGCTTGACGAGTGCGAGTCCCTGAATAATTTGCGCTAAGTCGATATTGAGTGCCAAGGCCGCTGCGGTTGCTGCTAAGGCATTGAGGACATTATGTTTGCCGGCTAACGATATGTCACAAGTCGTGTCTGCTTGTGGGGTTAGTAAGCGAAAGCGAGTGACAAAACCCTTTGCTCCTATTTGTGTTTGGATGTCGCGAGCGCTTATTTCAGCGGTTTCGCTAAAGCCGAACGTCAGTATTTTTCGATCAGCCGCAACAGATTTCCAGTAGTCAAAATAAACGTCATCTCGATTAAGAATGGCAACGCCATCTGCGTGGAGAGTCTCTATAATTTCTGCTTTAGCTTGAGCAACACCCTCTAAATCGTGAAAGCCCTCTAAATGGGCAGCTCCCGCATTATTGAGTATCACAACATCCGCCGCCGCGTAATGGCTGGTATAGCGTATTTCGCCCGGGTGGTTGGCGCCCATTTCGATAACCGCGTAGCGATGAGCATCGGTCAACCGCAATAACGTGAGGGGAACACCAATATCATTATTCAAATTGCCTTGCGTATATAGCACTTGATCCGGTGACGTGCTCGCTCCCAAAATAGCGGCGGTCATTTCTTTAACGGTGGTTTTGCCGTTGCTACCCGTAATCCCAACGACCTGTAACGATAACTTATGCCGCCACGTACCCGCTAACTCAGCTAAGGCTAGATGGGTATCGGCTACCTTGATTTGTGGAAGCGTTGTTTCTACGGTTTTATGTACCAGTACAGCAATCGCACCAGCTTGCTCGGCGGCGGCTATAAAATCGTGACCATCAAACTGCTTGCCTTGTATGGCGATATAAAGCGCCCCTGGTTGTAGTGTGCGCGTGTCGATGCTAACAGCGGAAAAAATCGTATCGATACCGATTAATTTCCCCTGAACAGAGTCTGCACATGCACTCAACATCATTTTCATGTCTGTATGGCCTGTTTTATCACGTTTGAATAACTAAATGGGTTAACGCAGTTAACACGACTTCACAATCGCTATAAGGTGTTCGGATTCCTGCAACGTCTTGATAAGCTTCGTGACCCTTTCCTGCAATCACGACACAATCACCTTTTTTAGCCTGATGGATTGCGGTTTTTATGGCTTGCGTTCGATCGGCAATCACTCGCACTTTGCTTGATTGGCAACCCGTTAAGATAGCGTCAATGATGACCTGGCTCTCTTCAAAGCGTGGATTATCATCAGTAATTAGCACGTGATCCGCCCATTGCGCGGCGACTGCACCCATTAATGGACGTTTTCCCGCATCGCGATTACCCCCGCAACCAAACACAACCCACAAAGTCTGCTGGCAATGTTGCCGTAGACTGGCGAGCACTTTGTTAAGCGCGTCGGGGGTGTGTGCATAATCCACAAAAACTAAGGGTTGTTCACCACCGCCAAACCGTTCCATGCGTCCCGATACCGGTTGGAGTTGTGCTATTCGTTTAAGCACTTCGGTAAAGGCGATTCCCATAGCTAGCATTACTGCCATGACGGATAATACGTTTTCGATATTAAAATCACCGTAGAGTGGCACCGTCACGCGCTGACACTGGTCTTGCCAGCAAGCGTTAAACTCAATGCCATCTATTTTATGCGCGACATGCTCGGCGACTATATTCTCTATGTTTTGCAATGACTTACCGAATACGCTAAAGCCCCAAACTTGAATCGACTTAGGTATCGCCGCAAGAATGTCCACGCTGGCGGCATCATCTAAATTAACCACTACGAAAGCTAAGCCCGGCTTGTCTAGTAGGGTTAATTTGGCGTTTAAGTACGCGGTCATGGTGCCATGATAGTCTAAATGATCACGGCTAATATTAGTAAATACTGCACCTTTAAAATACACGCCATTTACTCGACCTTGCGCGAGTCCATGCGATGAGACTTCCATGGCGACCGCTTGCTTATTCGTGGCCAAAAAATCTGCCATGATATGCTGAATGCTTAAGGCATCAGGAGTCGTATTGACCGTGCTCTGTAATCGCCCCCAGTCTCCCCAACCTAGGGTTCCAATAATGCCGCAGTTTTCAAGCAGTTGAGCAAGGAACTGGCTACACGATGTTTTGCCATTGGTTCCCGTGATACCGATGACACTTAAATTGCGAGAGGGCTGACCATAAAAACGGGCGGCAATTTCGCCAACTAATTGTTCTAACTGTGTAACGGCGATTAAGGGCACTTGCACTTCAGGTGTTGCAAGCCCCGATTCCCCTTTAGGATCGTAAAACACAACGTTTGCGCCATTGCCTAATGCCTGTGGCAAATGTGTCAAGCCATGTTGATTCGCGCCCGCTAAGGCGAAAAATATATAGCCGGGTTTAATGTGCCGGCTGTCTAAGGCTAAACCAGAAATCTGTAAATCCTTTGCCGCGTCTGGTAGCTGCTCAATAGCGATTAATCCAGTGATTAAGTCGTTCAGTTTCATTGCCAAGACCTAGTGTGTTTGCGTCAATAAAACAGGCATGGTTTCTTCCTGATCGGGCGGTACATCGAGTATTCTTAATGCACCGGTCATAACTTTAGAGAACACCGGTGCAGAAACTAATCCGCCATAATATTGCCCTGCCGATGGCTCATCTATCATAACCACCATAATAAGACGCGGTTTTTTTGCTGGCGCAATGCCCGCGAAAACAGAAAAATATTTTTTATCCACATAGCCTTCTTTGCCGCCTGATTTTTTCACTGTACCGGTTTTGCCCGCAACACTAAAGCCATCCACTCGCGCTTCATAAGCGGTGCCATCTTTGGCGACAACATGTTCCATCATTTCTCTGATTCGCCGTGCAGTTTTTGCTGAAAAGACACGTTTTTCATCTATATCTTCGTCTCGTTTTAACAGACTTACGGAATGTAAAATCCCATCATCCGCCAAAGCGGTATAGGACTTAGCCAGTTGTAAGGCGGAGGCATTTAAACCATAACCAAACGACATGGTGGCGCGTTCAAACTCATGCCAGCGCTGATAATCCAGCAAACTGCCGGTGGCTTCTCCAGGAAAGCCGGTGCCGGCACTGACACCAAATCCTAGTTGGTGATAAATCGTCCAAAAATATTTAGGTGGCATCTTCAAGGCCATTTGACTGACAGCGATGTTGCTTGATTTTTGTAGCACATGCGTTAAATCTAAAGTTCCGTAGTTATGCACATCTTTGACGGTGTGATGCCCAATCTGATAGCTACCGTTAGTTTCAAATAGATCGTTAAGTTTGATATACCCACCGTCTAAAGCAGCAGCAACAACAAAGGGCTTGACGGTTGAGCCGGGTTCAAATACTTCAGTTAAGGCACGATTCCGATAAAAATATTCTTTTAAGTTTTTGCGAGTATTGGGGTTGAACGAAGGTTGATTGGCAAGTGCCAGCACTTCACCGTTTTTAGCGTCCAAAATCACCAAAGTTCCTGATTTTGCCCCGTTGGCTTCTACGGCCAATTGCAGTTCTTTGTAGGCTAAGTATTGGATGCGTTGATCGATACTTAGCTCGAGGTTTTTGCCATTGATGGGATTATTGATATTTTCGACATCGGCAATAATTTGTCGTTGCCCGTCTCTGATAACCCGTTTGCTGCCTGGCAATCCTCGTAAAACCTTCTCGTAACTGAGCTCAAGCCCGCCTTGCCCCACCTCATCCACATCCGTAAAGCCGACTAAATGCGCTGATACACTGCCGATTGGATAATAGCGTTTAAATTCACGTTCAAAATAGACACCAGCGAGCTTGAGTTCTTTGATCTGCTCGGTTAGACCCGGGTCTATGCGTCTTGCAACATAGACAAACGCTCTAAGGGGGTCTTCATTAAGCAAGGATGAAATTTTCTCATCCGGTAATTGCAAAATTTTTTCCACACGTCTTATTTTTTGCGCCTTTTCTCGTCGGTACTCATTTAAAACTTGTGCTTTGTCGGTCTCACTAAGCTTTTCTAAATTTTGTTTAAGTTTGAATTCCTTTTCCATTTTTTTTAGCCGATTTTTATCATCCGAGATCAGCTCTCTAGGGTTAATCGCAATGGATTCTACTGGGGTACTGACCGCTAACGGCGCGCCATTTCTATCTTTAATCATGCCACGGTAAGCGGGTATAACAACCTCATCGACTTGTCTATCGTCACCTTGGTCTTGTAAAAAATCTTTTTCAAAGATCTGCAAATACGTTGCGCGACCCGTCAGCAAAACCATACACGCCATCATGAAAGCGAGTAGAACGCTTTTCCGGTTAGAAAAATCGCGAACCGGTTTTGAGGGTTTGGTCTTTAATCTAAAATCGTGCATCTAAGGTTTTAAATAAATAATTTTTTCACGCTGGGGCATAACCAGTTTTAGATGTTCTAATGCCACGTGCTCAATCCGGTTTTGTTCCGCCAGCATGGTCAATTCCAACTGCATTTGCCCCCATTCAACTTCATATTGATCGAGAGCTTTTTCCTGTTGTTGTAAGTCAATAAAAAGCAGGCGTGAATAATATTTGCTGTAAATGACAGCCAACGCTGACACCAATAACACGGCAAACAGCAGAGCGGCGCTCCAAGCTTGCAATTTTCTCATTTACACTCTCTCGGCGACGCGCATGACAGCACTTCTCGCCCGGGGATTTAGCACTACTTCGTCGTCACTCGCTTTAATGGCCTTGCTGATGGTTTTTAATACGCCTTTGGCAATATCCGCTTCTTTAATCGGTAATTTGCCCGGATCATACTTAGCCCCCGACTCGGCTCTAAAATAACGCTTCACGATACGATCTTCTAATGAGTGAAACGAGATCACTACCAGACGACCGCCGGGTTTGAGCACTGAGATCGCTTGTGTTAGCACGTGTTTTAGTTCGTCTAATTCGTTGTTGATGGCAATACGTATGGCTTGAAAAGAGCGCGTTGCGGGATGTTTGTGCTTTTCTTTCACAGGAATCGCATCTTCGATCAATTTAACTAATTGATTTGTTGTGTTGATCGCTTGCAATTCCCTTTGAGTTAAAATGGCACGCGCTATACGCCTGGCAAAACGTTCTTCACCATACTCAAATAAGACATTAACCAGTGTCGCCTCATCTATACGCGCCAACCATTCTGCCGCCGAAAGCCCTTGGCTAGTATCCATTCGCATATCCAATGGACCGGCACGCATAAAACTAAAGCCTCGTTCAGGATCGTCGAGCTGGGGTGATGAGACACCTAAATCAATCAAAATGCCATCGATAAGCCCCGAGCAAGCGTGTTGTTCAATAACTGCACTTAAATTTGAAAAACAGTTTTGCGTTAATCGAAAGCGTGGATCTGTAAGCAGGGTTAGTGCAACTTCTGAGGTGCAAGCGTCAGCATCACGATCCATTGCCAATAATCGCCCGAAATCGCCGAGTTGGCTTAATATGCCAGAGCTATGCCCACCTCGACCAAACGTGCAATCAACATAAACCCCTTCTTTTTTGATTGCTAAATGCTGTAACGCTTCCGTATACATGACGGGCAAATGGTTCACGGACACTCCCCCGCTAAAATCAATTAATTGTTAAAACGACAAAGAACCCAATTCTTCCAGTCCCTCAGTATCACTTCCTGTCATCCATTCCTGTTCTTTGGCATTCCATGCGGACTCATTCCATATTTCAAATTTATTAAGTTGCCCGACGAGAATCAGCTTTTTTTCCATACAGGCAAATTTGCGTAATTTTTCTGGTAACAATAAGCGACCTTGCCCATCCACCTCGCACTCTGACGCATTCCCTATAAGGAAGCGTCTTAATTGACCGGCCATTTTGTTTAAGGTGGGTAATTTACTAATGGTTTGCTCAAGCTTTTCCCATTCAGGTAGTGGATAGAGCCATAAACAACCTGGCTCTCCAACGCAGCATTCGTTTACCGCGACGGTAACGATCATTTGACGATTACAAGATGATTGCAACTCATCCCGATAGCGGGTAGGAATGGCAAGCCGACCTTTGTCGTCTAAGTTGATTGCGCTGATACCACGAAACAAAATATCACCCTAAGAAAACCATTTTCTTACAATTTTACACCACTTTCCCCCACTGAGTCTCACTATAGATTTCAATTCGTGCTTAGTCAAGAAGGTTTTGGTTATGAATCTTTCTTTTTTCACAATGACTTAGACGTTGTATAGAAGTTTTTTTGAAGTGATCAATTAAGGAAAAAACAAAATACATGGTTAATCAACAGAATGTGAAAATATATTGAAGCGATCTGTGAAAATTGGTGCACATCGCAAGCATTAGACCTTGCAGATGTGAATGTTGAACAAAAGTGTGAGGTAACGGCAATGAATAGCTGTGACGTTAACAGTGCTAGGTGCGTGGCAATGCACGCATTGTTGCGAGATTAAATATAACGAAAATTAGGAAAAGCACTAGAAGGAAGAAAGAGTCGGCCTGTAAGCCGGGTTCTGTCGTGAACAGCCATTCATCTAGGCTGCAAGTCGCCTTGCAACTCAAGCAATCTACCCAGGAGCCATGCGGGCCACACGTCTGCTCCTCTATTTGATCTTGCTCCGGGTGGGGTTTACCCTGCCACATCTGTTACCAGCTGCGCGGTGCGCTCTTACCGCACCTTTTCACCCTTACCCGTCTATTCGACAGGCGGTTTATTTTCTGCGGCACTTTCCGTAGGCTCGCGCCTCCCAGGCGTTACCTGGCACCCTGCCCAATGGAGCCCGGACTTTCCTCCATTTTATCGTGATGATAAAACAGCGACTGCTCAGCCAACTCTTTCTGGGTGCAGTGTATCATGTTGGCTAACTTATTGCTTAAAAACATTTTTCGTGAAACATAGACTCGCTATTAAACCAGCCTATGTTTCGACAATGCGATTTTTAAGCTAAGCTTTTACTCGCCACTTCGTAAACATCTTTGGAGATGTTTTCCGTCGCCATAATGCGTTCCAATTGAGCAATCATTAACGCTTGACGGCTGTCATCATAGCGTCGCCATGACGTTAATGCGCCAATCATACGCGAAGCAAGCTGCGGGTTAAGTGCGTTGAGCGCGATAATTTGATCGGCAAGAAATTGATAGCCTGACCCATTCGCATGATGAAAATGTAACGGATTGTTTTGGCTAAATGCACCGATTAAAGCTCTCACACGATTCGGTGTGGTGAGATTAAATGCCGGATGCGACATGAGTTTTTGTGTGGTGGCAAAGGTGTCGGCGGCTGGACTGCTGGCTTGCAGAGCGAACCATTTGTCAATAACTAAAGCTTCATGCTGCCATTGTTGATAAAAATCTATCAGACTTTGCGTTCTGGCGTAATGCGGGTTGTTTACCATTGCCGACAACGCGGCTATTTGGTCTGTCATATTTTTAGCGGTCTTAAATTGTTGATGTGCCCAATTTTTAATGGCTAAGTCATCTAACGCGCATAAATAATTCAAGCAGGTATTTTTAATGCGCCTTCGACCAATCGCGGCGGCATCAAAACAGCCCGATTCATCACGGTGATAAGTTAAATAAAGCGCCTGGAATAATTGCTGTAACTCGGCGGCGAGGGTCGCTTTAACAAACTCACGCGCTTGATGAATAGCAACTACATCAATAATTGCCATTTGTTCAGCCAGATAGGTTTCCGACGGCAAACTCAACAACAAAGCGAAATAAGATAAATCATCCCACTCTTGAGATAAGATTTGTTGATAGGCCTCCACAATTATGGGGTTGAGTTGCAATTGGCGACCCGATTGTATGTCACTAATTAAGCCATAAATAATTTGTCCGGCTAATTGCTGTCCCGCTTCCCAGCGATTAAAGGTGTCTGAATCATGGCTTAACAGAAACGCCAGCTCATCTAAACTGCGATTCATGATAATTTTGACGGGGGCTGAAAAGCCTCGCAAGATAGATAGCACCGGTTTCTCACTGATGCCCTCAAAGACAAAACGATGCTGCGCGTCTGTTAGTTGTAAAACCACTTCGTTGCTAATCGCCTCACTGTTTTGATGTTGACAGGTTTGCACCGAACCATCAGGTTTGATTAAGCCCAATCTAACGGGAATATGCAGCGGTAGCTTATTGGCTTGTCCCGGGGTGGGAGCGCAGTGCTGGTTAATTGTTAGCGTTAAGGTTTGGCGTGTGTTGTCATAGTGCGTGTCGATGTTTAAAACTGGCGTTCCGGCTTGCGAATACCAGCGACGAAATTGAGTCAAATCCGTGGTATTGGCGGCCTCTAAGGCGTTGACAAAATCATCACAGGTCACAGCTTGCCCATCATGACGCGTAAAATATAAATCACAGCCTTTTCTAAATCCTTCGACACCCAACAAGGTGTGTAACATACGTACGACTTCCGCGCCTTTTTCATAAACCGTTAGCGTATAAAAATTGTTGATTTCTATATACGCATCAGGACGAACCGCGTGGGCAAGTGGACCTGCATCTTCGGCAAATTGTCGGGTACGCAAATTAATCACATCTTCAATACGTTTGACTGCTTTTGAGGTACGATCGCCGGTAAATTCTTGGTCACGAAAAACCGTAAACCCTTCTTTTAAACTGAGCTGAAACCAATCGCGGCAGGTAATGCGGTTGCCCGTCCAGTTGTGAAAATACTCATGTGCAATCACGCCTTCGATATGTTCATAGTCTGAATCGGTTGCGGTATCGGGGCGAGCTAACACAAATTTAGTGTTAAACACATTTAAGCCTTTGTTTTCCATTGCGCCCATATTGAAATGACTTACCGCAACAATCATGTATAAATCTAAATCATATTCCAAGCCATAAACCTGTTCATCCCAGCACATGGCATTTTTGAGTGACTGCATGGCATGGGCGCATTTATCATTATCATGGGCTTCAACGAAAATTTGTAAGCTGATCGTCCGCCCAGATTGAGTAACAAAATCATCACTGATAACGTCTAGTTGACCTGCGACCAAAGCGAATAAATAACAGGGTTTATCAAATGGATCTTCCCAAGTGACCCAGTGTTGATTATTGGGCAAATCACCCGCTGCAACGTTATTCCCATTGGACAATAGCACCGGATAACGGTCTTTGCAGCCCGTTAGTGTGGTCGTAAAGCGAGCCATGACATCGGGGCGATCTAAGAAATAAGTGATTTTTCTAAAGCCTTCTGCCTCGCATTGCGTACATAACATGCCGTTGGACAAATACAACCCCTCTAACGCAGTATTGGCTTTAGGATTAATACTATTTTCAATTGTCAGAGTAAAGCTTTCTTGCTGGGGAACGGGGTGAATAATCAACTGCTCAGCGGTTTGTTGATAGTCAGTAGGGGTTAACGCCTGACCATTCAGCATAATGCGGTGCAAGTTGAGTTTTTCACCGTCAAGTATCAGCGGTGCGTTTTCGTGTGTGCCAGCTGGGTTACGAATAAGGGTTAAGTGGGATAAAACCTGGGTATCGTTTTCATCAAGCGTGATGTTTAAATCGATGCTTCGAATCAGATAATGAGGGACGGTGTAATCTTTGAGATACACGGCAATTGGATTTGCATCACGCATGAGAATTCCTGTTTGAGTTATTAGAGAGTGGCGCGGTGTTTAACGGCAAAAATTGCAATTAAAAGCCAAGCCGCTAGAAAGCTGAGACCGCCAAGCGGCGTAATCATGCCCAGCCATTTTTGATTGAGCAACGCCAGCAGATATAAGCTGCCAGAAAATAGCACGATACCACCCAACATCAAGCGACCTGCCCAAATCAACAAGTGAGAGGAGTGGGTGTGCGATTGTAATAGAGCGATCAGTATCAAGCCCAAAGCGTGCCAAACTTGATAGGTCACACCGGTTTGATAAATGGCTAAGGCTTCAGGGCTTAATACGGCTTTTAAACCATGAGCGCCAAATGCACCTAGACCGATACCGGTCATTGCGCTTAACGCGCCGAGTAATAAAAGGGGCATTAGTATTCCAAAAGTCTAGGCATCAGTTGTACCAGATTACAAGGTGTTGTCCGAAAGTCCAGCTGGGCTTTGATTAATAAATCCCAAGCCGTTCGGCAAGCATTTGACGAGCCGGGCAAACAAAATAGATATTTGCCATTTGCCACGCCAGCAAGAGCTCGTGATTGTATAGTTGAGGTTTTAATGTCGGCGTACGATAGCATCCTGAAAGTCTCGCCAAATCCATCCAGCACTTTGTCCAATAGTGGCAAGATAGCCTCTGGCGTACCATCGCGACCCGTGACACCAGTCCCGCCCGTGCTGATAATGACATCAATATCCGCTTGAATCAGCCATTGAGAGACTTGTGCTCTGATGTGGTACACATTGTCCTTCACAATCACTTGGTCAGCGATATGATGACCGGTTTCGATAACGCGCTCATAGAGTGTTTGACCTGAAATATCATCAGCGGCTGTGCGCGTGTCAGAGACTGTCAGGAGCGCAAGGCGTAAGGGGATAAACGTTTTTTCGGTGTGCATTTAATGACCTAATTGAAAAATGCTGAATGAGGATAATCGGGCATCTTGAGCCAAATCAGCCAAGATGCCCTAAGGCGGATTACTTTAACACAACAAAGAAGCCTTCTTGTCCGCGTTGGATGTTAATCAATAAGCCGCTATTCGGATTAACCACTTGTTTAAGTTCTTCCAAATTGTGGGTGCGATAACGGTTTGCAGAAACAATGACATCCCCTGGACGCAAACCAATACGCCACACCTCGGCACTGGTATCTACTTTTTCGATTAAAATCCCTTCAACCTGATTTTTGGGTGCATCGCTCAACAGCGTGCCGCGTAGTTTTCGGTGCAGTTTTTCACCCACTAATTGAGGGCGCTCGGGTTTGCCAATGGTTGCGATAACCCGCTTTTTCTCGTTGCCGTGGTAATACTCGATTTCGACATTATCGCCGATTTGCATCAGTCCCACGATATTGCGGATATCATGGCTATCTTTAACGGCATGACCATTGGCAGAAATAATAATATCACCTGGTTCAAGCCCCGCTTTAGCGGCAGGCGAATTACTCTCAATACTACTAATAACCGCGCCATGTTTATTTTCCAGATTGAACGCATTAACCAACTCAGGCGTTAAATCTTGCGAGGTAATGCCCAGTAAACCACGACGCACTTCCCCATGCTTAACCAAGGATTCTTTAATCGACATCACCATATTCGATGGAATCGCAAAGCCTATCCCAACATTGCCGCCATTGGGTGCCAAAATAGCGGTGTTCATGCCAACAAATTCACCACGCAAATTGACCAACGCCCCGCCCGAATTGCCTGGATTGATCGAAGCATCGGTTTGAATAAAATCTTCATAGCCCTCAATGCCCAGCCCAGAGCGACCTAACGCACTGACAATGCCAGAGGTTACCGTTTGTCCCAAGCCAAACGGATTACCAATCGCCACTACAAAATCACCGACTTTCAGTTGACTGGAATCGGCAATAGATAGCTCAGTCAAATGGTCGGCTGGAATCCGGATAATGGCAACATCCGCATCGGGATCCGTACCAACCAGCTCGGCATTGAGCTGTCTACCATCATTCAGTGTTACAGTGATTTTGTCCGCTTTATCAATAACATGATTATTAGTCAGCACTAAGCCTTGCTGACTATCAATAATTACCCCCGAGCCTAAACTGCTTTTTTGTTGCTGGCGCGGTTGGTTGGGTAAATTATAAAAATGGCGAAAAAAAGGATCTTGAAGCAAGGGGTTGTCGTTGACTTGAATTTGCGTCGCGGTAGAAATGTTTACCACGGCGGGCATACTATGTTCCAGCATCGGGGCAAGAGACGGTAAGGGTTGACCATTCACATAAGGTGGTAATTCCGCCTGGCAAATACTGGATAAAGCCAAATAACAAGGTAAAACAGAAAGAAGCCAAATAGATCGATTTTTCATAGTACAAAATATCCAAAGCAAGTCATGAAGGTGGCAAGTAGGCTAGCCCACTTACCGATTGAGCCAGATAGACAATATAAGTCTAAAAACGTTTAATACAAGATGACCGCCTCGTGCATCACGCACATACTTTTTGGGTAACTATTCACCTCCCCCTTTAAAAAAGGGCTTGATCAAAGCAGTTATGAACACTGTTACCGCCTATCAGAAACGCTGCCCCAAAATTCTAAAGTCAAGACGCATCTACAACAATGACTACAGCATGATCCAGCAACAACTAACAGAACTCCCGTTACTGGTCAGTAGTGACGTTATCGAATCCCTGTTTGGTACAATAAGCACATTATTGAGCGCAGTTCTCAGACCGACATGAACCGAACAACCTTGTGAATCCCGACACTCTGTGGAAACAGGGATAAGGCAATCGTTACTCAGGCATTAAGCCACGCACACCATAATGACGTGGTAATCTGGGAGAAAGAAAACATCCCTTATGCTGTGCGCAAGAAACACCAGGCTTTTTTGACAATATTAAAAGCCAAAAATCGGGAAAAACATAGCTTAAATAGGGAAGCTTATTTCGACAGCCTACTGTTTACTGCAAATTTTGCGTACTGATTGACAAATTGTTAATCTACTACCACTATGCTATACACATGGATTTAAAATAGCAGGCTCTAAAAACTAATGAATGTCTTCCAAACCCATTCGCGGATTGTCAATGATTATGCAGCCTACATCCGAAGTTTTCTCAGTGCGTGTTTCAAAAGTATCAAAAATAGCTATGAGTTAGAATAGTGAATATTTAGCCCATGAGCAGAAAGACGCGTAAATCAAAAGTTAAACGTTACCCGACCGACCTGAACGATAAAAAATGGGACATCATTA
>CAJAVP010000036.1 GCA_903945375.1 uncultured Methylococcaceae bacterium
GGAATGCTTGCCGGTGTCTTTGGCTTCAAACCAGATTTCATCGGTGCGGATGTCAACCAGACCTTTGGTGTAGCTTTTTAAACCCAATGCTTTGATGTAAATGTCTTTGACATCTTCCTCACTGTGGGCGTGTTTTAGTTGTTCGTATAAGGTCATTTTCCACTCAATCAATTAGACCGAGCTATCAATAAATCCATGTACGCCCCGTTTGGATTTAATCGCTAACCAGTCTTTTAATTGTTGCAGTTCTTCGGTATTTTCTAGGGCGGATAACTCTTGTTTGTTTCTTATTAAGCGGAAGGCGTTGGATAAGACTTTATAACGATCACCGGTAATACCAGCGCGGCGTAATCCAACGGTGTTCAATTTATAGTGTCGTCCGGGTGAGCCACCGATGAGCATAAATGGCATGGCATCCATAGAAAGTCCGGTGTTACCGCGTACCATTGCAAACGAACCGACGCGGCAAAATTGATGAACGACAGCAGCTCCGCCCATAAAGACATTATTGCCAATTTCCACATGCCCACCAATGGCAACGTTATTGGCAAAAATGGTGTTATCACCAATGCTGCAATCATGCGCGACGTGGCTGTTACTCATAAAATAGCAACCTGAACCAATTGTTGTTTCGCCTTGTTCTTTGCCGGCACGGTGCGCGGTAAAGCCTTCTCTAAACACATTATTATCTGCAATACGCAGCCAGGAAATGGTGTCGGCTTTAAAGCTGGTATCTTGTGGCAATCCGCCGAGTACGGCATGGGGATGTAAAATATTGCCATTCCCTAGGCTTACATAAGATTGAATTACTGCATGTGCGCCAATCTGGCAGTTATCACCAATGGTCACTTGCGCTTCGATGACCGCAAATGGGCCAATGCGGATGTTATTGCCTAAGGTAGCACCATCAGCAATATAGGCGGTAGGGTGAATCAAGGTCGTCATGGGTTTATCCTCTTGGATGATATTGTTGATGAAGGGCTTTTAATCGGGCACTGGCGACATGGGTGTAAATCTGCGTTGTGGATAGGTCAGAATGACCTAAGAGCAATTGGACAACACGCAAATCCGCACCGTGATTTAACAAATGGGTCGCAAACGCATGGCGTAAGGTGTGCGGAGACAGTTCTTTATCGATACCAGCGGTGCGGGCGTGGCGTTTGATGATGTGCCAGAACGCTTGACGAGTCATGCCACCCGCGCGATGGGTGACGAATAGATACGGGCATTGGCGTTCCCCTAAAATCCCTTTGCGTGTCTGTTCCATGTATTTTTCCATCCAACTCATGGCTTCTTCGCCAATGGGAACTAGGCGATCTTTTCCCCCTTTACCGGTTACACGCAAAACACCTTGTCTAAAACTGATGTTTTCAAATTTTAAACTCACTAATTCAGAGACGCGCAAACCGGTTGCATAAAGTAGTTCCAACATGGTTTTATCTCGAAAGCCTAGAGCATTAGAGACTTCAGGGGCGTTAAGTAGTTTTTCGACATCCGCTTCTGACAGTGACTTAGGTAAGGGTCGCCCGATATAAGGCGCGTCAATCAAGGCCGTAGGATCGCGTGAGATTTGATTTTCTCTCAGTAAATAACCAAAAAATCGACGCAAACAGGATAAGTGACGCGCTGTGCTACGGTTGCTCATGCCTTTTTGATAGAGATAAGCTAGAAATGCAGAAATCTGGGCATTCTCAACGGTCAAGAGTGGCTTGTCGGCTAACCATTTGGCAAAAATTCGTAAATCACTGCGATACGCTGAGAGGGTGTTTTCGCTGAGTCCTTGTTCTGCCCAGACCGCATCTAAGAATTGATCGATCAACTCATCGGCTTTCATGGGCGGTAATCCGCTTCAAAGGCTAGCAGATTTTGTTTAATTGTGAGCCTCTCTCCGCTGAGTTGTCCGCAATAACCGCCCAAGCTTTGGGCGGCGATAACGCGGTGACAAGGGATAATGAACGGGTAGGGATTATCACGACAGGCATTACCAACGGCTCGCGCTCCTGAGCACAGTTGGCTGGCTAATTGTCCATAACGGAGGGTTGCAGCGAAAGGAATCTGGTTTAATGCCGTCCAAACCCGATGACGATAAACACTACCTTGGTTTAACACTTGGATGGGGATGTTTCTGCTGGGTTGATGCCAATAGTGGTTTAACACATCAAGGATGGGATGTTCAAAAACTGTGTCAGGCGCGAAATCACTAACCCAATCGGTACGAACAATAACCTCTTGGGATAATGTTATCGCGAGTTTGCCAACGGAAGTGGGCAAACCCAGCGGCTTAGTCGTTCCGTTGACCTGAGTGATCCATTCAATGACAAAGGGCATGGATGATTAGCTTCTACCGATACCGTAGTAAGTTATACCCAGTTTTTTCAATAAACTAGGTTGATATAAATTTCGACCATCAAAAATGACGGCATCATTCAGCATGTTTTTGATTAATTCAAAGTCTGGACTCCAGAAGTTTTTCCATTCAGTGACGACCAGCAGCGCATCTGCACCCTTTAACGCCTCGTCAGCGGAATCGGCTAAAATCAGTCCGGGTTTATCGCCATAAATGCGATGGGCTTCTTTCATGGCTTCAGGGTCAAAGGCTTGAACTGAGGCACCGGCATCAATTAAGGCTTCCAGAATGACGCGGCTAGAAGCTTCACGCATATCGTCGGTTTTAGGTTTAAATGCCAGTCCCCACAGCGCAAAGGTTTTGCCCTGAATATCACCGTTATAATGCTGCATGACTTTATTAAACAGCACTCGTTTTTGCCGATTATTGACATTTTCGACGGCATTTAACAATTCAGCTTGAAAGCCAAGGTCTGAGGCAGTTCGTCCTAAGGCTTTGACATCTTTAGGAAAACAAGATCCGCCATAGCCACAGCCTGGATAAATGAAGGAGTAACCGATACGTGAATCAGAGCCGATGCCGTTTCTGACTTGCTCAATGTCTGCACCTAAGAGTTCTGCCAAATTCGCTAATTCATTCATAAAGCTGATTTTGGTAGCTAACATGGCATTAGCGGCATATTTGGTCAATTCAGCGGAGCGGACATCCATTGTGATGATGCGGTCGTGACTACGATTGAAAGGCGCGTATAAAACTTTTAATAATTCAGCGGTGCGAGGGTTGTCGGTGCCGACAATAATGCGGTCGGGTTTCATGAAGTCGGTAATCGCGGCACCTTCCTTTAAGAACTCAGGGTTGGACACGACATCAAAGTCAATCTCAACCCCCCGTTCTTTTTGCACTTGGTGCATGACATCTTTGACTTTATCGGCTGTGCCAACCGGAACGGTAGATTTATCGACGACAATGCGGTAGCCATCCATGTTTTCTGCAATCGATTTGGCAACGGCTAAGACGTATTGCAAATCAGCACCACCATCTTCATCAGGCGGTGTGCCAACGGCAATAAATTGGAAAACACCGTGATTGACGGCATCTTCAATGTTGGTTGTAAACTTTAATCGTCCGGCCTGTTGGTTTTCTTTAACGAGTACTTCTAGTCCTGGCTCGTAGATAGGAATAATGCCACTCTTTAGTTTGTCGATTTTATTTTGATCAACATCAATGCAAACGACATCATTGCCGACTTCTGCCAAGCAGACTCCAGTTACTAGACCGACATAACCTGAGCCAAAAATTGTTACTTTCATTTGTTTACCTGTTCATTTTATTTTTAAGGGGTGAAAATATGGCTAGTGCCAACCGCCATATTGAGTCGTTGGATCACCACGAAAACCGGTGGAAGTTTTGTTTGCATCGGGTGCTGCAATCGTGCTTTCAGCGGCGCTGATCATGTTAGCTCGGCTATATCCGCCTAATTGCGCTGCTTTTTTAGCGATTGCGGTGCTTAGTGGGTTCAAATCGTACTGCGTTATATCAGGCTCTACGGCAACCGTTAGGAGTTTTTGCGACGTGGTATCTTCATCATTTGGAAGATAGGTTAATACTAAAGGTAGGGCGGTATTGGCAGGAATTTCTAAGCGATAGTGGTTTGTGTCAACTAAGCGCGTTTCGCTAATCGCTTGAGCTTGGTTATCCGCTGCAAGCACACGACCGCTGCTGGTGATGATGCCTTTATCCTGCACAATAGTGCCGTACAAGTGGGTGGTTTGTAAGTATGTCTTACTGCGGGTTTGATGAATGAGCTTAGGTTTGGTGGTGTTGTCACAACCGAGCAATACCACGGTTAACATAACTATCGATAACAACACGCCGTAACGGCTATTTTGATGCAGAGTGGGGTAACTAAGCGTATGAGGGGTTAGGCTTTTTAAATTCATCTCGGTTGGTATTGATATTGGGTGGCTAAGGATTTTACTTCATTTAAATCAATACGTTCCTTTTTAGTAAATAGACCTAAAGTGTCGGCTTTTGCTTTGGTTTCCAAAAACGGTAAAACGATGTGATAGTTGGGTCGATTCCAAAAATCGTGAATGATAATTCGGCAGTTAGGTGGCGTATTCAGTATGCAATTCAGTGTGCAGGCAACCCGAAATCGACCGTCAATTAACACTAAGTCATGTTCACTTTTTTGGGCAAAGATACTTAATGAGTAGTTGGGCCATTGGTGCTTTTTACGCCATCCGGTGGGATAGCCCCAAAAGGAGGTTTTGCCAATGTCAATAACGTGAAATAACAGTTTACCCGCAGAAAGCGCCTCAGAAATCACGGCATGGTGTTTTAGCTGCTCATTAATAAAGGTTTCAGAAGATTCAACTGAATCAATTTGTTTGATGGTAGGAACGCTCGCGGCGTATAAGGTACTGGCCCCCGCTCCAAATTCCAAAAATCGACTTGAGGTGTTTATATTTGAATGCAAGATATCCAGCTCATTGGCGGTCATGGTCATGGTTCACCTCATTGACTTTGGCTGGTCGTGGTTTGGAAAGCAAGCGGTAAGTGTCTATTGCGCGTTAGGAGGTCTTTTTTCTGTGTGTTAGTCGTTGACATAAGATTTGAGCCAATTTAAGAAACGTTGCATTTTAATCGAAACCATCAAAGCGAAAAATATTAACTCACCATTAACATATTATCCAAAGCCTTTTTTGCCAGTTGTGCTTCTTGTACAGGTACGGTGATTTGATTGATCACGTGACCGGCGGCCAGATTGTCCAAAATCCACGCCAAATGCTGGGGGTCGGTTCTAAACATCGTTGAACACATGCACAAAGTAGGGGACATAAAATGCACGTTTTTGCCTTGCGACTGACACTCCTCATGCAGACGATTGACGAGATTGAGTTCAGTGGCAACGAGCCAGCGGGTATTGGCTTCGGCTGCACGAATCGTGCTGAGGATATATTCTGTGGAGCCGACATAATCAGCTTTCTCACAAACTTCAAAGCACGCCTCAGGATGAGCAATCACTTTGGTTTCTGGGAAACGGGCTAAAAATTGGTCGATTTGCTCGGGCTTAAACACTTGATGAACCGAACAATAGCCATTCCAAAGAATCATTTTGGCATTTTGAATCTGCTCGTGGGTTAATCCGCCTTGAGGTTTGTTGAAATCCCACGTTACCATTTCATCCAATGAAATACCCATACGATAGCCGGTATTACGACCTAAATGCTGATCGGGGAAAAATAGAACTTTAGGGCGGTTGGCGAAGCTCCAATCTAATATTTTGCGAGCATTCGATGAGGTGCAAACAATGCCCTGATGTTCACCGCAAAAAGCTTTGAGATCGGCACTGGAGTTAATATAGGTAACGGGGGTGACGTCATTATCAACATCAATAACTTGGGCTAATTCTTGCCAGCATTGACGCACTTTGGCTAAGTTTGCCATATCCGCCATTGAGCAACCAGCCGCTAAATCCGGCAAAATGGCGATTTGTTCAGGGCGGGACAAAATGTCTGCAACTTCCGCCATAAAATGTACGCCGCAAAAGACGATGTACTCGGCGGCTGATTGTGCGGCATCTCGGGATAGTTTTAGAGAATCACCGGAAAAATCGGCATGTTTGAAGACTTCATCACGTTGATAATGATGACCTAGCACGACACAACGGCTGCCAAGTTTAGCTTTGGCGGCAACAATAATGGCATCGCAGGCTTCATCATCGAGTAAAGCATAATTTTGAATGGGTAAGGTCATGTGAAAGCCTCGAATAAATTTAATATAGCAGGGAGTGATTGAATTTGGGTATGCCGCTGGTGTGCGCTATTGCTGCGGGTTGTCCTTGAAATAATGGCATTAGGAATAACACGCCTAGCGATGCATTATCGGATAAATCCCATTGCTTGCTGAGCCAGTTTAGATTTGGCCCAAGGCAGGTGATCTAACAGGGTTAAGCCTATATTGCGTGTCGCTGCAACGGGCAGCCAGTCATTGGAAAAAATTTTAACCACGGAATCAGTGAAGCCAATAATACGCTGATGATCAGCTTGTCTAGCTTTGGCATAGCTCGTTAAAAAGTGAGCATCTCCGATATCAATACCTTGATGCCGAGCATCAGATAAGCGCTGCGCCAGTTGTATAACATCGCGTAGACCTAAATTAAAACCTTGTCCAGCGACCGGATGTAATTGATGAGCCGCGTTGCCAATAATGACGGTACGCGTAGCAATCATCCGTTGTGCGCGAATTAAGGCCAAAGGAAAGGCGCGTCTTGGGGAGATTAAACTTAATTCGCCTAGTCGATAGCCAAAATTAAGTTGTAATTCTGCTAGAAAATCTGCCTCACTACCGAGCATTAAAGCATCGGCTTCTTCACGGGTACGTGTCCAAACCACCGCACATTGTTTTTTATCTATTGGCAATAAGGCCAATGGTCCCGATGCTGTAAAGCGTTCGTAGGCCGTATTCTGATGGGGCAGGCGTGTGCTAACGGTCGTTACCAAGGCGGTTTGTTGATAGTCGGTGATTTGTTGAGGGATGTCTAAAAGTTGTCGTACAGAAGAATTGCCACCATCGGCACCGATTAATAATTTGGCCGCAATGGTGAATGATGCCTTGTCACTTTTTAAACTCAGATGAATGTCATTGGGGTCTGCCATGATGCCCACCAAACGGGTAGGGCAATAGCAGGGAATGCCGGCTTGAGTCACTAAGTCACTGACATGGGTTTCTAGGTCGCGTGCGGTAATCACATAACCGAGTGCGGCGACCTGTTCTTGCTCGGCAGACAACCGGGTTTTGCCAAAATGTCCGCGATCAGAAATATGAATATGTCGAATGGGCGTGGCCTTATGGCTAATGCCTTGCCAAATGCCGAGGGTTGTTAGCTCGGCAACCGTGCCGGCGGCTAAAGCCAAGGCACGATCACCAGCGGGTGATTGCTGCAATTCGAGACGCGGGGTGGCCTCAACCAGTGCTATCTTGAGTGGCGTGTCTTTTAAGGCGAAGGCTAGGCATAAACCCGCAAGCCCAGCACCGGCAATAATCAAATCATGTTCTGTTTGCATCAGTTGGCCTGCATGAGTGCTTCAATCTCGTCAATGGACTTGGGGACGGTGGCGGTTAAAATTTCATGACCTTGGGCGGTAACGAGCACATCATCTTCGATGCGAATGCCGATACCTCGCCATTTTTCATCAACGGTTTTACATGTCGGTGGAATATACAATCCAGGTTCAACGGTGAGAACCATGCCAACCGCTAAAGGCCGCCATTCCTGATTGATTTTGTAATCCCCGACATCATGAACATCCATACCCAGCCAATGACCGGTACGGTGCATGTAAAATGTTTTGTATTTTTCGTCCTTGATTAACTTCTTTAGCCGTCCTTTGAGTAGACCTAAGTTTAGTAAGCCTTTAGTTAATACTTCAACGGCTGCATCATGAGCAAGATTCCATGCCGCGCCGGGTTTTATTTCTGCAATAGCTGCCGCTTGAGCATCTAAAACCAATTGATAAAGCTGTTTTTGCGCTTCACTAAAACGTCCAGAGACAGGAAAGGTGCGGGTAATATCCGCCGCGTAATGATCGCATTCGGCTCCGGCATCAATCAGCAGTAAATCGCCATTTTTAAGTTTACCGGTGTTTTCGGTGTAATGCAGCGTACAGGCATTTTTACCACTGGCAACGATGGAGGGGTAAGCTACGGCACGTAAGCCGTTTTGAGCAAAATGATAAATCAGCTCCGCCTCAATTTGATATTCGTACAAACCTGCTTTACAGGTTTGCATGGCTTTGATGTGGGCTTGGGCTGAAACCTCGGCAGCACGACGCATGAGTGTTAACTCGGCAGCACTTTTGATTAAGCGCATGTCATGCAAAATAGGCTCGATGGCACTGAGTTCTGTCGGGGCGACTAAGCCGCTTCTGGATTGGCTACGAATATGATTGATCCATTCCAGAATACTGTGATCGAACTCCGAATCGCGTCCCATAGGATAAAAGACTTTACCTTTGCCTTCCAGCATACCGGGCAAAATATCATCCAAGTCGGTTATAGGAAAGGCATCATCCGCATCAAAATGTTGAGTTGCCCCTTCTAAACCAGCATGGGCGCCTTCCCATAAAGCTTTTTTTTCATCAAACTCACGACAAAATAAAACGTATTCGCCTTGCTCGCGTCCCGGCATAAACACTGCTAGGGCATCGGGTTCGTTGAAGCCAGTGAGATAATAAAAATCGCTGTCTTGTCGGAATGGATAGTCCACGTCTCGATTGCGTGTCCGTGCTGCTGCGCTATTAATAAGGGCAATGTTGCCATGACCGATACGCCGCATGAGATGTTGACGGCGTTTTTTAAATTCTGATTGTTTCAATTTTGCCCCTTAATGGATAACGTGCTCAACATCTTGATTCAACTCATCACGCAGTATTAACACGGCTGAGCGTAAATATTCTCTAATTTCCATAAAAGCGTTCTCATCTTCATTACCCTCTACCTCAATACCGAGTTTAGTAAATTCAGTAATATCCTTAATAATTTCTCTTACTTCTTTATTTTCTATCCGTATTCCGGTCATTGTGCCGAGACCATATAAAAAACCTTGGCACCATTCTTTAAAGGCGACAACTTGGTCTGTTAATGGCGCGTCTTCATCGGGTAAAAACAAGTCGAATTCAAAAGATTCACTTTGCAATAACCGACGTGTTTCGTCAAATAACCGCGACAAAGCCTGTAATTCTGTTTCGTTGCTGATTTCGTCATCATGTGGCAGCTCCGCCAGCCAATAGTCGACATCAATGGCATCATTGACACACAATAAACCGGTTGCAAAGCCATGGGCTTCTGCCGCCGAAAGATCCGGGTCAAGTTGTGTAAAAATTGCATTTACTCTCAGATAGGCCATAAAACCCTCATAATTATTTCACTATCACTAAAAGAAAAAGTGTGCTTATGCTACCATTGAACAAGGAGTTTTAAATTGCGTTAACTCAATCTACCAAACTTTAGTCCTGCACTCATTAAGCAACACCAACCACAAAACATCATGACACATTCATCTACTGAGCAATCTTTCGATTTACACGCTCTCGAAGACAAACTTGATCTACTTATTAAGCAATATTATGCCGTGAAAAATGAAAATCACGCGCTAAAAAAACAACAGCTCGACTTAATTGAAGAAAAAAATCTGTTGTTAGAAAAGACGGCATTAGCCAAAAGCCGTGTTGAGGCTATGATCACCCGCCTAAAAGCCATGGAGCAAGACGCATGAATAATAAAATACAAGCCGTAAACCTGATGATTTTAGGCAAAGAATATCGTGTTGCCTGTGAGGAGGATGATCAGGAAAGTTTAATTCAATCTGCACATCAACTCGATGTCCAGATGCGTAAGATGCGAGATTCTGGCAAAATTAATGGTGCCGAGCGCGTTGCGGTTATGGCGGCGCTTAATTTGGCACATGAATTACAGATGTTAAAAATTCAAAATGAAACACTCAAAACCAGTCTTAACGAAGGCCTAGTGAAGATGACTGGAAAAATAGAAAACGTTTTAGAAAATCGCTAAACACGTTAAACTATTTACCTGTATTTCCTGCCGTGTTCGACAGTGTGCTGGGTGTTTCCTGAACCTGTATTAACCCCGGGGGCTGATGTCTGTCATGGTGTGCATGCCTGTTTATTGCAGGAAGCCTAATTGGCAAACCGTGTCCCCACTTGAACCGCCGGTTCAAGGACGAAAGCGCACATCGGCACAAGCGGGAGATACATTTATTTTTTCACCTCCTGCTCAATACGCCACCGCTGTCAAATTTACCCCATTCACATCGCTTATCACTGGCTGAGCAAAGCCGATGCTACCGATTTTTTGCATTCGAATTTGATAGGTCGCTTATTTTTAATCA
Organism: uncultured Methylococcaceae bacterium; assembly: GCA_903945375.1. Taxonomy (GTDB): domain Bacteria; phylum Pseudomonadota; class Gammaproteobacteria; order Methylococcales; family Methylomonadaceae; genus Methylovulum. Next base: position 10,260 of record CAJAVP010000036.1, read on the forward strand.
GCTATAATGACGCGGATCGCAACGTTTTCCTCAACTGAGCCAACTCTAAACATTGTGCTATTAATAACCACTCAATTACTCTTTTTTCTGCACATTTCAACATGACCCCAAATTCAAGCACCGCCATCGATTTTGACGCTATTAAAAATTTAACCACTTTTGAAACTCGGGCCGTTGATGCACTCATCGTCAATGAATTAAGTTCCGATGTGGTACTGATTAACCAAATGGGACATTACATTGTCGGTAATGGCGGCAAGCGTTTGCGCCCGATGTTGTTGCTATTAGCCGCAAAAGCCTTAGGGCAGGTTGATGATAAACATTTACTGATGGCGGCGGTAATTGAGTTTATTCACACCGCAACCTTGCTACATGATGATGTTGTCGATGAGTCAGAATTAAGACGCGGTAAAAAATCGGCGAATGCGGTTTGGGGTAATGCCGCCAGTGTGTTGGTTGGCGATTATCTCTATTCGCGGGCATTTGAAATGATGGTGCGAACGGGCAATATGCGCGTGATGGAAATTTTATCCAAAACCACTACCGCAATTGCTGAGGGTGAGGTATTGCAATTACTTAATTGCAATAATCCAGAAACCACCGAAGCTAAATATCTCGAAGTCATTGCTAGAAAAACAGCCATTTTATTCAGCGCAGCAACACGTTTAAGTGCGGTTATCTCAGGGGCAAATTCGGAGGTTGAAGAAAGCTTGGCGTTATACGGGCAACATTTAGGTGTAGCCTTTCAATTGATTGATGATGCGTTAGATTACAAAGCTACGGAGCAAGAGCTGGGCAAAAGTTTAGGCGATGACTTAGCTGAAGGAAAACCGACTTTGCCCTTGATTTACGCCATACAACAAGGCACAGAAAGCGAAGTGGCGGTGATTGTAGAGGCGATTAAACAGGGGGATCGTGAGGCATTCAGTGCTGTCTATGCGGTCGTCAAGCGTACTCAAGCGATTGAATATACTGAGCAATGCGCAGCTAATGAAGCGCAAAAAGCGATTGATTGCCTGAGCGTTTTAGCGGATTCTGAGTACAAAACGGCACTAAGCTTATTAGCTTCATTTTCAGTACAACGGGGATATTAAGCCGATAATTCGTTGGCTTATGTGAGACGAGTGGTTGGCTGAGCAAAATTCGACTCAGCCAACATAAAGCGAAAAGTGCAGCCACTAAGGTGGCTACACTCCAACTAATGGTGCTTATTTACGACCGACTGCATTCATAATAGCGAAGAAAATATCGGTATTATCTAAGGTTCCAGCAAATAGATTAGATTTCAAACCAAACGCAGACAATGGAATGTCACCGCCGGTATGTGCCGCTGAAGTTCCCGAGACTTGACCGGTAACAAAATAACCGGTTGCTTCATCACGTTTAGAACGGGCATCATTGATGCCAGGTACGGTATTGGTTGAACTCAAGTTGGTATCGTAGGTATTGATTCTAGGATAAGCTGTCAATGGTGCTGTTTTGTCCAAGGGTTGTTGTGAATCGTGGATGGGTTGAGCATTAGTGCGCCAATCTTCATAACGATCCGCGTTAGCCCCATAACCGATTAACAAACGTTTATCGATATCAGTGGTCACCGGATAACCATCTTCCGCAATCGTGTATTTAGGGAATGATGCAGCTTCATAGAGACCGACGACTTTGTCGCGCATAGAATCGGAGGTTGGGGTTTTCGCTTGCAAATCCGTATCAGTGACTGTTGATGCACCAATAATAACCGCACCGGCACACTCATGATCAGCTGTAACTAAAACTAAGGTATCTGAATGAGTTGTCGCATAATCTTTAGCAACCTTAACAGCACGATCAAACTCAATAGTGTCCAGTATCATGCGTTCGCTGTCCATGTTGTGCGCTTGTTTATCAATAGATGCGCCTTCAATCAATAAGACAAAACCCGCTGGGCTGTTATCCAAAACATCGAGGGCTTTGCTTGCCATTTCATCGAGCATAGGCTGATCAGGGAAGCCATAATCATTGACCACTGCTGGCGCACCGCGACGACCATCAATCTTATCTAAAGCAACGTTCATGTTAGAAAACGCAAACAAACCCAGTAATTTGCTAGGTGTACCGGCTGCATCTAACGCCGTTTTGTCGGCTGCATAACTCCAGCCCGCAGTTTGGAAATCAGCAATCAAATCACGAGTACTATCTAATTTGCCAGGCGCTGAGCTCCAACCAGCGATAATATCGCTAGGTAATACATAGTCACTGCTATCTGCACGAGCTGAGCCTGTTGTGCCTGCTGGCAAGAACCATTTACGACCACCGCCCATCAGAACCGTCAAATTGGTTTTGCTTGAATCATCTAAAAATTGATCGACGATACCGGTGCCTGCGCCACGGTCTTGGGTATGAATCGCCATAGATGCAGGTGTTGCATCGAAAACGTCAGCGGTGGTTACGATACCGGTTTTTTTGCCTTGTTGACGGGCTAAGTATTCCGATAAATATTCAAAACGTGGGTTATCAAACTTGTCTAAGGTATCATCCGGCCAAACCCCTTCTTGGTTGTTATTGGCTTTATTTCCGGTAACGTAGTTTTGCATGCCAGGAGCAGAATCGGTTACGACAGAGTTCAATGAAGCCGTCATAATCATAGCGGTATTAGGGAAGGTATCCATCGCCAGCTTAGTGTTAACTTTGCCTTGAGAATAACCATTCGACATTATACGAGCGGCAGTACGTTGACTTGCGCCCATGCCATCGCCTAAGAGAATAATGACATTTTTAACAGAATTGATATTAGCCAAAGGCGTTTTAGCAATTTCAAATTCACCGCTCGCAGAAACTACCGAACCATCACTTTGTGTCGCTTTAGCCGTAAAGGTATGCTTGCCAATTTTAGTCATGCTAAAACCACGTACAGAAGCTGCAACCGCACCTGGAACAGGAGCTGTTGTTGATGTGGTGAGAACTGTTGCAGGGACTAAGTTCGTTTTGTTAGTGGCAACACGCAACGGCTGAGCGTCAATCGACCACTCAACTTTGGTAATCGTTTGACCAGCATCTGGACGAACAGTCGCTTGCAAATCAAAACGTTGGTCGGGGATAAAGCGGGCAATCATTGGGTTCGATTGAGCACCATTCGTTGCAAAAAATTGGCTTGGTGGTGTTAAACGGCTGATAACCGGTGCGGCACTGGCGGTGTTAACACCAGCGGTTAAAATAGCGGCAACCGAAGCGGCTACCAAGGTCATACGATTTTTCATTATTTTCTCTCCTGATTGAAGTACAAAGACACAAGGCGGTTTAAATCCATTTGGGGTATGCTCCAAAATCTGCGGGGGTCTCTCGCAGTAAAGTCATCTAATCTAAAAGCAGTCGTGTATAAGAAACGCGACCATCTGATTCTTGTTGGTTGCCAATTTGTAAAGTTCCGGTTAAATCCCATAATCCAGAGCGATAAGGATTTATGCTGGAGGCATCACGCGCCGGCATATGGACAAACAAGGTGGTGGCAGGCAAATCATCGGCCGGACCGTCTTCTTTTTCTGCCAAACTGACAGGCAAGGATGTAAGCAAAAACAAACCAGCGATAGGTTCTTCTTCCTTAACCATAAATCCAGTGATATGGATACGCTTATTATTAAGGCTTAAAAGTTTTTGAGTTGGCTCTAGCCCACGCGAGCCAATGGGGAATGCGTAAAATTCTTTAAAACTGAGATCGGTAGCCGCTTGCGCTAAAACGGTTTTGGTTTCCGAAGCCGCCAAAGGATCTTGGGTTGCTTGATTAGCACAGGCAGACAGCATCATTGCAATGACAACACCCGTGAGGTTTTGAAAAAGAAATGCTTGGACGGACATTCACTCTCCTTAAATATTGTTGGATTTATTAGACAGCCATCATGTCATCAGCGCTTACAGGCTTGTGATTCTTAGTAAGTTGACTAAATAGAGAGCCAGAGCGTTTTATTCTGAGCTTCGAGTCAAGTTACCAACCGCCGCATGATAGCGAACAAGTATGTCAGGAATGTGAAATTAGCCTTAGGTGAACAGTCAATTACCGAGTCGAGGCGTAAATCCCAGCAACTGATTCAGTAATTCGTTGGCAATCTCCATGCTGATTAAATAGTTAGAGCACTCGAGCAAAAAGTTATAGCGGTATTCTTCGGCACCTACAGAAATGACCTGTAGTGCCATGAAGTATTTAGTTTTGTCTGTTTTAAAGGCGGTCTGCTCCATGAGTTGTTCGAGCAGATATGTCAATAGCATTTCCAATATCTGTTGGTCATGAAAACAATGCATGGTGCAATATTTAACTGCTTGATTGCTCAGTGAAATCAACAGATACGGCGTGTTTGTAATTATTCAGACCCTCTCTAAAATTATTGCGATAAAGTCGTTATCTTATTTATTTAGAGATAGGGACTGAATAATTACAAAATTGTTAATGACCAAACCAGCATAATTTCGTAAAATCCATTTAGAGATTGTTTATTATTAACGGGCTGAGCCTTAAGGACTCCGCCCGTTTTGCACATTAGAGGTAACGCGATTGACTAAGTTTGCTTTATTAGTGTTAGAAGAAGGTACAGTATTTAAGGGTGTATCAATAGGTGCCGAGGGCTGTTCCGTTGGTGAGGTCGTCTTTAACACCGCCATGACGGGCTACCAAGAAATTCTCAGCGATCCTTCTTATGCTCGGCAAATTATCACCTTAACCTATCCGCATATTGGTAATGTTGGCATCAATAAGGAAGATGATGAGTCAAGCAGTGTATTTGCCAGTGGTTTAGTGATTAGAGATTTGCCCTTAGTCGCGAGTAATTGGCGTAGTGAATGCACCTTATCAGATTATCTACATGCCAATAAAGTGGTGGCGATTGCTGATATTGATACCCGTAAACTGACCCGTTTGTTGCGCGATAAAGGCGCACAGCGTGGTTGTATCATAACCGGAGAAAATGCTGATGTGGCGCAAGCCAATGCGGCTATTGCCAATTTTGCAGGTTTAAAAGGTATGGACTTAGCAAAAGAAGTCACTGTGACTGAGCCTTACCAATGGATAGAAGACATCTGGAGCTTACAACACGGTCATCGTCCGGCGGAAAATTTAAGCAAACATGTTGTCGCTTATGATTTTGGTATCAAGCGCAATATCCTAAGGTTACTCGCTAATCGTGGCTGCCGTGTTACCGTCGTACCCGCCACCACCTCCGCAGAAACCGTATTAGCACTGCAACCGGATGGTGTATTTCTATCTAACGGCCCTGGTGATCCAGAGCCTTGTACCTACGCAATTGCCGCAATCAGCACTTTGCTGGCGGAAAAAATGCCAATTTTTGGTATCTGCTTAGGTCATCAATTGCTTGCGCTGGCAAGTGGAGCAAGAACCGAGAAAATGAAATTTGGGCATCATGGTGCGAATCATCCGGTTCAAGAAATTGCCACGGGCCGTGTCATGATCAGCAGTCAGAATCATGGCTTTGCGGTCAACGAAGCGTCTTTGCCAACGACGCTGATTGCAACGCATCGCTCGCTATTCGATGGCAGCTTACAAGGCATTAAACGCACCGATTGTCCCGCCTTCGGCTTTCAAGGCCATCCCGAAGCCAGTCCAGGGCCACATGATGTCGAAGCCTTATTTGATGAATTTGTGGCATTAATGGATCAAAAATAAAGTGCTTTAAATTGCGTAAGAGGACAGGTGATTTTGTTTACCCTATTTGACTCATAGCGCGGATTCGCGTTAATAATTCGCCATTATGTAAAATAAAAACCGCCATCGGGAAACTGAGAGCGGTTTTTTTTACGTGCTTTACTTTGTCTTAATTTTCCCATTTAAACCAGGACTCAAGCATCCGTAGGTGTTAAACATAGCTTTAGCATAAGAAGACCTTGAACAACATCAAGGTAACGTCTCATTACCCACAGGTAGTCGCCAGAATCAAATCAGGCAACGACGGAATGGTGTTTCCGTCCAGCAACCTATCCTTAAGATGATGCCAAAACGAAATCTTGTGCTTTAGGTTGATCTTTATTTTTTCATATAAACAACTGTAAAGTAACATGTTTATGTGGTTTTCACGAGCTCTAAAACCCACCAAGGTCATTAATGAAATACAGAAAATTTTGGAGGCCGATGAAAGCGCAGGCATTTTTTCTAAAATTGATTCTAGTCGTTTCATGGAAATCTTATTTCATAGGTCATGGCGTGTTTGAAACTACATTCTCCTCTGTATTTAAGATTTGCTCTATTTTTTCAACAAACTGTCTGAAGTATTTGTTAAATAATGCTTGCCTTGTTCGGTGTGATGCATGTTGAATGTTCTTGCTAATCAGGTTAATGTTTCCCTGAATTTGACTTATATAGAGCTGAGCATGGAAATTTATCTCGTCGGCGGCGCAGTGCGCGACAAATTACTTAATCGTCCTGTTACTGAGAATGACTGGGTAGTGATCGGTGAAACGCCAGATAGTATGATACGGCAAGGATTTCGGGCAGTTGGTAAAGATTTTCCCGTGTTTTTGCATCCTAAAAGCCAGGAAGAATACGCCTTAGCCCGTACCGAGCGCAAAATATCACATGGTTATACCGGCTTTACAATACACACATCTCCGGATGTTAGTTTGGAAGAAGATTTAATCCGCCGTGATTTAACGATTAATGCGATGGCATTGTCGACAGATGGACACCTTATTGATCCTTATGGTGGACAAAAAGATCTGGCTCAGCGTATTTTTCGTCATGTATCGCCTGCATTCTGTGAAGATCCTGTGCGAATTTTGCGGGTGGCTCGATTTGCGGCGCGTTATGCTCATTTGGGTTTTACGCTGGCAGCGGAAACTTTGGCATTAATGCAGGAAATGGTTAGTAGTGGTGAAACGGATTATTTAGTACCGGAGCGCGTCTGGGCTGAGTTGTTTAAGGCACTGAATGAGACTGCGCCAGCGGCATTTTTTGATACTTTAAAAGCGTGCGGCGCACTGGCAAGAATTTTTCCAGAACTGGATGCCTTATTTGGGATACCACAACCGCCGCAATATCACCCTGAAATTGATACCGGCGTGCATACTTTAATGAGTTTAGAGCAGGCGGCTTTACTGTCAGATCGCCCTGACGTGCGTTTTGCCGCGCTCGTTCATGATTTGGGTAAAGCCGTTTCGCCTAAGGAAAATTTACCACATCATTATGATCATGAAATTAATGGCTTGCCCATATTAGAAGAAATGTGTCAACGTTTACGTGTGCCGAATGCCTTTAAAATTCTGGCACAGCACGTCATGCGTTATCACACACATTGTCATCAGGCGTTACAATTACGAGCTAGTACGCTGACAGACACCTTAGCGGCATTGGGTGCATTCAAGCCCCGTCATACCTTAGAGGCTTTTTTACTAGCCTGCGAAGCGGATGCAAAAGGTCGAAGGGGATTTGAATATAGCGCTTATCCTCAAGCGGATATATTTAGATTGGCTGCTCAGGCGGCTATTGCCATAGACACCTCCGAGGTTTTGAATGGTGAATTGCAAGGCGCTCAAATTGGTGAGGCATTGCGGCAATTAAGGATTAAGGCGATTGCTGATGTGCTTAGGGTTTATAAGTCGGTGCAGATTGATAGGTATTAAGGGATAAATGGATTCGCTACTATCCGCATTGTCCAAACAGCGTGTACGGAATGCCGGAAATAACCCCCAGCATTCCTGAACCCACGATGCGGATTAAAGCGGTTATTTGTTAGCTTCTGAGCGTTGACACAATAAAATAGCGTCTCTCCAGTCTTTTTTAGCACTAATACCGTTTTTAAAGCATTCTGCCGTCTTATCGGCATTATTGGTTCCTGAGCAAAGATTAATAATATTTTTCCATTCCCAATCAGTACCGCCCCCCCAATTTACATGTCCTGAGCGAATACTTGAAAAACATTTACGAGGCTCGGCAGGCTGAGTTGTGCCCTTACAAAGTTGTTTTATATTCTCGGGATCCCAATTTAAATTATTATTGTCATCATTCCAAGGTAGTTTCCCTTGGATATCTTCAAAACATTGTTGTTCATGTTCATTAGCCATTGCTGAGGGAGCAATTAACAGGACGCTAACGGCACTAAGACAGACGAATAAGAGTGGACGAACCAATGTGTGTTGTAATTTCATGATATTTACCTGATGTGTGTTGGTGAGTGATTAACGTATCATTGAAAAACAAAAAGAAAAGTTTATTTTTATACTCGTTGTTTAGCACGAGCATAATTCATCATACTTGGATGGGTGCAGAATGGAATCACCATGACTTCACCCAGTCGCCTTCCTGGACACCTAAATCAGTAGCGGGCACTTCGAGTTCACCAATGGCGTAACGTGGTCTAATTTCACGCAGCGTTAAGACCCCCATCGCTTGATTATCACGACCCACAAATTGGTGATTGCCTTCTAAATGAAGTTCTTCACTGGTTTGGGCGTAAACGACCAATTGATCGCCTATATTTAAATTTTCCTGAGCGCCGGCATCAATAAAAATTTTATTACCGTCTACTTTGATAATCCGTGTTGTGAAGGGGTAGCAACTCAGGGCTTTGCGTAAATCAGCGCTGGTTATGGCTATAATTTGACTGATTTTTGCGCCTAAGAGCGTTTCTTTAAAGCCAATACTGCCGACAGTATAATCGGAAGGAATCCAAACATCTCCGCTTAACGCATCGGTATAACGATACTGTGTGAGTAATGCGCCGGTAAAGCCATCGTGAACATAAATGTCCACACCAACACTCCGTCTAGCAGATAAGCTACGAGCCAAGCTTTTGGCGAGAGCCATCCAATTATTGCCGAGTACATCGTTGGGTAAATCGAGCTTTAAGTCGCGAATTACGCCGGATAAAACCAATTGTCCGCCTTCGTCGTTAGCGACTTGCATGACTTTGGAAAACGTGTAAGGCCAGTCTTCTCCCAGATTGGGGGCTGAATCAGGTTGTTCATACAGTGACGTGTGCGTGTGGTTAAAGCCAATAAAATCCTGCGATTCCATCAGCTGGTGCATAATTTCTCGTGGGATTCCGCCATACAGGTCTTGGGTTTCTGAACCGCTTAATTGTTCAGGGTGCACCAGTGGAAAGCCGGTGGCGATGATGCGTTTACGGTACTGAGGTTGGCAAGTTTCAGCGTTAGATAAGGTTACTTTAGCACGGACATGATAGATATTGTTTTCTTGCCATTCTTCAAGAATTTGAGATTGATTGACGGCCGCTGAGACACGCATGGAAAACGTATCAAACATCACGCTCCCTTGATTTAAGCGAGTTTGGCTTTTGACCATAGCACCGGATTGCATGGCGGCATGGCGGATAGCGTCTTGCAACGCTAGTCTGCGAGCGAGAAGTTTGCTGTTTTTGGTAATAGCGGCCTGTCCTTCGGCGTTGATGGTAACGAAGGCTGGGGCAATAGGGCGCGGTAGGTTGGGATGTGTACAGGCTGGCAGTGCTAAAAAACTGCTCAACATCAGGAGTTTATAAAATAATGTCATGATGGTTGATGGGTAAGTACAGACAAAATGACACCGGCAAAATTGTCGGTGTCATCGGGTTGGGTATTGATTTAGTAGGGATAATTCCATACTGCACTATAGGGTCTGCCAAAGTAAGTGGGGTAATAGGCTGTACAAGAAGAGGGGGGCGAATGGACTGGAGGATAAACTAAATCAACGTGTTGCACTAGCTTTTCAACGTCAGCTTCGCGACTTGCTTGCTGATTGCTCAGGCAAGCCGTTAAATTAATGCTCAGGGCAACAACCAGGGTTAAATAATATTTTTGCATCAGTTTTATCCTACGGTAGAGGTATCAAGCTGTCTATTTAATGCGGGCTGAACCCATGAGTATCGGGGAAGCCATAGCAATCTTCTGAATTACATTCAGATTTGACCGGGGTTGCATAAAACGAAGGCGGGGCTGGTGCACGAATAGGTTGTGCTTCTGTTAGGTTCTGCTGATAGGCACATTGCCCTGAACCCAATAAACATTGGTAAAAGGTAGGGGTTAAATCCAATTCCATAACGGTTTCATAGGTATCACGATCAACGCCTGATGCCATCGTTGTTCTAACCCGTGCGCCTCTTAAAAAGGCATCGACATAGGTGCGGAAGCTGTCACTTTTAGTGGTCATATCTTCTACAGTGGTATGACCATGTATACGAATACCATAGACTTGCTCGGCTAATTCCCTAACAGCGTCCATTTTGGAAGCACGAATGGCCATCAGCTTGCGTTGCGCTGGAGTGAGGCTATATTGTTGTTCTCGACTAACCGTTCCATAGCCTCTTGAAGTTAATGTTTTAGGAGGTGGTGGTGGCTCAACTTGTACGACGGTATCGACTTTGGTTTGTGTCGCACAGCCTGCTATGAAGAAACTGATCAATAGGGGAATGAGGGTAAACAGGGGTAATTTTTTCATAAACGAGTTTCCTTCTTTTTCAAAATTAGCGACAAATTTATAAATGCCCAAGTGTAGCGACCATCAAAACAATTCCTTGAACATTTACCGTATTTGTAGCGGTAAATCCAATTGCAGTAGAAAGCGCTGGGCTTATCAGCGCACAACCTTAAGATTCTGTTACCATAATAAACCACTCTTCAATACAACTCATTGCTTAGACGCTTAATAAAACCGTGCAAAATCAATTTTCAAACTATTTAGTCGGCATCGATTTGGGCACAACCCATACTGTCGTTGCTTATGCTGTTATGAATGCCGAAACGGATATTCATATTTTTGATATCGAACAATTACTTGCCCCCGGACAAGTCGGCGCTAAACCATTGTTGCCATCGGTGCGCTATCATCCGGCTGAGGGCGAATTATCTGACGCAGATATTTGTTTTTCTTCATCCAGTGACCCTGCTATTTTAGGAGACGCCGCGCGGCTTTTGGGGGCAAAGTCCAAAGGACGTTTAGTCACCAGTGCCAAAAGTTGGTTATCCCATCCTTCGGTTGATCACGGTGCGGATATTTTGCCTTGGGGGGCGAGTGATGAGGTGGCTAAAGTGTCACCTATTGATGCCAGTGCCAGTTATCTAAGCCATATTCGTACCGTTTGGTCGCATAAATTTCCTGATTCACCGTTAGAGCAGCAAGAGATTGTGATAACCGTGCCCGCTTCATTTGATGAGGCGGCGAGAGCTTTAACCTTAGAAGCCGCCAAACTGGCAGGGCTTACTCAGGTGCGTTTACTCGAAGAGCCGCAGGCGGTTTGTTACTATTGGTTAAAGCGCAATGCCCACCAGCTCCAACAAACACTCGCTCGTGTGCATTTATTGTTGGTGTGTGATGTCGGCGGTGGGACTACCGATTTGACCTTGATTAAAGTTGAGCAGGGTGCATTTGAACCCAAATTAACGCGCATCGGTGTTGGCGATCATTTAATGTTGGGAGGCGATAATCTGGATTTAGCCTTAGCGCATTTACTTGAAAAACGCTTGATTGATGGGGGTAAGCGTTTATCTGCTGCCGATTTATCGCAATTACTGGAACAATGTCGTATCGCCAAAGAACGCTTGTTGGCGGATGATGCGCCCGAGCGAGTCAGTGTTACGTTACTGGGTGGGGGGAGTCAATTATTGGGTGGGGTGCGTACGGCTGAATTAAGTGCAGAAGAAGTGCGGCATATTGCGCTAGATGGTTTCTTTCCCTTGTCGGGTCTTGATGAGTTGCCAGAGCGCAAACGCAGCGGGGTTGTTGAGTTTGGTTTGCCTTATGCCGCCGAGCCTGCTGTGAGTAAACATATCGCTGGTTTTTTAAAACATCATCAATCCGTCGCACAGGAAGCATTGCAAGGGGCGGGTTACGTGCCTGATGCGTTGCTATTGAATGGTGGCGTTTTTCGCAGCCAGCCGATTACTCAACGCTTATTGGCTTTAATCGCATCGTGGCGAGATCAGCCGCCGCAATTGCTGGAAAATCACCATCCTGAACTTGCGGTGGCGTTTGGTGCGGTAAGTTATGCGATCGCACGTCGATCCCAAAAACTTAAGATTGGTGGTGGCTCAGCTCGCAGTTATTTTTTGCTGGTGGATACTGATACGGATAAGGCGATTCAGCAAGGTGTTTGTATTTTACCTAGGGGTAGCGAGGAAGGTGAGGAGATTATTTTAGCAGACCGTCAATTTGCTCTACGCTTAGGTGTACCGGTGCGTTTTAATCTAGCCTCTATGACCGGCGATAAAGAGTTTAAATCCGGTGATATGGCGACGATTGATGAGCAATTTCATGCGCTGCCGCCGCTTGCTGTCGCTTTGGGACATCAATACGCTCAAGATACCCCGTTGACTGAAGTGATTGTGCAATTAGCTGTCACTCAAACAGAAGTGGGTACGTTAAAAATTCAGTGTGTGGCAGTGGCCGATCATTCACAACGCTGGGATGTTGAATTTCAAATCAGAAAGAAAAGCAGTCATTCTCTAAGCAGTGAAGCAAGCAGCGTATCGGCTCAAAAATGGCAACTAATTGAAAACAAAATAAACTCGGTGTTTGGTGCTAAATCACGCTTAGTTGATCCAAATAGCGTTAAAAGTCTGCGAGCTGATCTTGAAAAAATTATGGGTAGTCAGCGCACTGATTGGGAAACGGCGTTGCTGAGAAATATGTTTACCTTGTTACTTGAAGGGAGCAAATACCAGCGTCGCTCAGTGTTTCATGAACGTGTTTGGCTGAGTTTAATGGGTTTTTGTTTACGCCCGGGGTTTGGCTACCCTTTAGACGATTGGCGAGTCGAGCAACTTTGGAAGATTTATCCACAGGCTATTCAATTTACTAATGAAAATCAAAATTGGACGGAGTGGTGGACATTATGGCGACGGATTGCTGGTGGTTTAGATGCTCAGGCGCAAGAGCGAATTTATACGGATATTGCCAAATACCTTGAGCCCTCTTCCAGTAGAAATGCAGGCATTGCCAAGCAGTTAAAAACACGGGGTTATGATGAAATTGTCCGCCTAGCGGCGGTATTAGAGCGCTTACCCGCTGCAAAAAAAATTCAATTAGGCGAATGGCTACTAAAACGCTTACAAAAGGCTAGTGAACCTGATCAGACGTGGTGGGCAGTGGGGCGTATTGGCTCTCGTGTTCCGTTTCATGGCAGTAGTCATAATGTGATTACTGCTGAGATTGTTTGTGAATGGCTTAAACGATTGCTTGCCGAGGATTGGAAAAAATCAGCTCATATTGGTTTTGCAGCCACCTTACTGGCTCGTAAAAGCGGTGATCGAGCCCGGGACATTGATGACGCCATGCGCGAGCAGGTGATTAACAAATTAAAAGCCAATAAATCACCGGTGTCATGGATTGAATTAGTCGAGCAGGTTAAAGAACTAGATGAAAGGGAAGAAAAACAATTATTCGGTGAAGCGTTACCACCGGGCTTAAAGTTGCTTAAGTCGTCGTTTGATCATCCGTCAGTCAATTCATAAGGATGCTTTCATAGGGGTAATCGTAAGATGCCCCTATGATATTAAACAATAATTACTGGCTGACTTGGGCAATCCAATCTTGTAAGTTATAGTAATTGGTAATGCGAGCAATTTTATTATCACGGATTTCAAAAAATGCACCAGCGGGTAACCGATACGTTTGCCCCTTCGCTTCAGGTAGGCCTTCATCGGTTTTGAGGTATTCGCCTAAGACGACAAATTCAGCCGCCCCACGACTGCCGTCTACAGTTGCCATAATGACCATATCAACTAATTCTTCTTTGTAGTTAGTATTCATACCGCCCATAAAGCGTGCAAAGGTTTCTTTGCCTATTTCGCGTTTGCCTTGATTGATGTCATGGATGGCATCATCGGTAAGTAGGCTGAGAAAGGTGTCCATGTCGCCTTGGTTAAAAGAATTGTAGTATTGTTGTATTAAATTAATGCTCTCTTGGTTCATAATGTTTCTCAATGAATTTAAGGTTGGATATCAGCAATTGCCTGTCTTCGTTGGTTTTTGAAAAAAACGTGTCATATTTTATAGTTTATTGCAGATTAGAACTGGAAAATTTTAAGGCGCTAGGGTTGTCGTAGTTTTGAGGTGAATTTTATTAGTCAACTCGCTTGTAAAATGATAATTTACAGCTACCCTTTAAAGCCATTACACCGCTATGTTTAATGATGCCAATTTGATGATTCAAAAAAATCGAACTCTAAACGAAGCAGCACCGATTTTGAGCTGTTGTTTTTTTTATTTACCCAATTCAAATGTGCTGTTATGGAGCCCCGAGTTTCATACTTATGAATACTTTCTGGATAAATTAGTCTTTAAGATCGCAAGAAAGCCCAGCTTGCTGATATCTCATATCCAACGTATTTATTATTGTTTTCATGCAGATAAAGAAGAACAATTGTTCGCGGCACTGGTCGATTTTCTTTTTATTTTAAACAAGCGTGGCGAAGCTATCAGTTGGCGTATGTTAATGGGTGTTAAGTCTCGGCTTAATCCAGAGCGTTTTTTGCAACTAAAAAATTACTTAAAAAATGAGCAAGCCGAGCCTAATTTGTTAGTTGGCAATCATTATTCAATTTTAACCAAAGGTTTCATCGGTGGAAATAAGCTGGTGATTCAGCATAAACCAACAGATCAATCAACCTATGATCCACTTGCTTTGGCGCGAGATTATATCGAATACAGTCAGCTTGAGGAGGCAAAAAAACTGCTCGAACGAGCCTTGTTAGAAGATCCTGCGCGTTTGGAAATTCATCATGAGCTATTATCTCTTTATCGTTCTATGCGTGATCACGAGGGTTTTTATGATATGTTTAAGCAAGTAGCGAGGTTGGGGGTTGTTATGAACGAAGAATGGGTTGAAACAAATACCTACTTTACAGACAGGGTTAGTAATGGATAACAATAGCAATCCATTGAAAGTTGCCTTGCATGGCTTAGACGAGCGCAGTTGCAAAATGATGTCGATGTTTTTGCAGGGGCCTTGTCGCGGTGTCGCCGTTGTCGTCAACGAAAGCAGTGCCGAATGTGAAATATTTGATGCGGATTCGATCAGTGGAAAAGAATTACTCAGTAATTATTTGCAAAAGGAAATTCAAAAACCGATTGTCATTTTGTCTTTAAATACACCACAAGTAGCCTCTGCCTTTCACGTAAAAAAACCTGTCAAGACAGAGGAAATGATAGCAGCGTTACAAAAAGCTAAAAAATCATTAGCTGCTGTAGTCGCACATGCCCCTGTCAACTCATCGGACAATACGACGAATGCAGTAATCTCTGACGTACAAGACTCCAGTAAACAAGTAGTAGAGGACAAGCTTACAATAAAGCTTCATGTCAAAACGGATGAACAAAAGAAAACCTCCAAACATCAGGCGGCTATGCAGTTGGATGAGAAAGGTTTTGTTGGTTTTATTGGCAATGTACCTGGGTTGGATGTTAACGACCCTCGACAGTTTAGTAAGGCACATTACAATCCTAAAGAATATTTTCAGGGTTATGTTGATTCAGCATTTAAAGTTAGTCGAGCTAAAGGGCACATTAGGCAGTTAAATTCTGGCTGGAATCCGCTGATTATTTTTCCACAGAGCGACGAGATTTGGCTTGATGTAGATGAAAGCCAGTTACGGGCGTTTTCAGGGTTGACTATTTCCAATACGCTGGGGGCAAAAATGTCCATCACGCCACTTAGTGTGGAGAGTGTTGCGATGGAGAGATCATTAGAACGCTACCAAAGCATGGATGCTTTTTTGTGGAAAGTGTCTTGTTGGGCATCGAAAGGGCGTTATCCAGGGAGTATAGATATTAATCAACCTGTTTTTTTGAAACAATGGCCGAACTTCACTCGATTACTGTTGACACCTCATGCCATGCGAATTGCTGCTTTGTTGATTCAAGGGCCGCGAACGTTACTTAATGTGTCACAAGTACTTAATGTAAAGCCTCAGTACGTTTTTGTCTTTATTAGTTCAGCAAGTGCTTTAGGTTTGGTAGGTCAAACCCGTCGCGGAGCAGATCTTTTAGTCGAACCAGATGAAATTAAAACAAATAAAAACCAAAGTTTGCTGAGTCGTATCCTCAGTGTTTTACGTGGTAAGAAAGCTTAGTGGAATTTAAATACTATGAGTCAATATAAGATTATTTTCACTGGTCCGGTTGGGGCTGGTAAAACCACAGCGATCAATTCCATCAGTGATTTACCGCCTATAAAAACTGATGCTTCTGCGAGTGATATGGCCAAATACCGAAAAGCATCGACCACTGTGGCACTCGATTATGGTGTGATGAATTTACCCGGTGGGGAAAAATTGCATCTCTATGGAACGCCCGGTCAAGAGCGATTTGATTTTATGTGGGATATTTTGGTGACTGGCGGAATCGGTTTAGTACTCTTGCTGGATAATACACGCGCTGATCCATTCCAAGATATGCGTTTTTTTTTAGAGACCTTTGAACGGTTTATCGCAGACACGACAGTCGCTATTGGTGTCACTCAGATGGATCTAAGTGCTAAACCCAGTATTGATGACTATCATATCCAATTGCGTGGTATGGGTATAAAACCAGCTATTTTTGCAGTTGATGCGAGGGCAAAAAGTGACGTTTCTTTGCTCATTCAGGCCTTACTTTATTCCCTAGATCCGGGATTAGAGGGGTAGTTATGGCGAGTGACTATACATTGTCTGAAGCGCTTTTTTTGTATCCGACGCCGGCTGGTGCTTATTATGCGGTGTCGACGAAAGATACCGATAAACCCCGTCTGTTCTTAAGAAGACTGTTACAGCAGGCAAAAACCCCTGCATTAACAATTGAAAATCTTAAACAATTGATGCAAAACGACGATGAAGCAAAGTGTTTTGAATTATTGCATCACTGCCAAAATTTGAGTTGGATTCAAGGTTTAGAAATGCCATTAGCGTTTCCTTCAGGGGCTTTGGAAGATATTCTACCCGTCATGTTAGGTAGAATTTCTGAAAATGGCAAAGTCTTACTCGCTGAAAATCAAGGTTTTTATTTGGCTACGCATGGTTTTCCACATGAAGTCGCTGAAGAATTATCCGCATTGAGTGCCGAGATAGCTACGGTTCATGAAAGGCGTTCTGGTTTATTAGTTAATAATATGGGTTTAACCAGTCATGCTTGGGCGATTGTCGATGTGTTTGGTAATAGTGAGGTAGGTTTTTGGCCATTATTTATTGCCAATAATCGTTTCGTTATTGCAATTTACGGGATTCCACATTTTAACCAACCCGAGTTTGTATCTTTGGTTTGGGCATTGAGTATTCGCTATGCGACAAGGGAGAATTAACTTGAGCGTTGGCATACATTTTTTACATAGGATAAGAGGACATTAGTATGCGTGCAAATATGTTGACTTCTGTATTAACAGAACTTAATGGTACATCTGCTGATATTGAAGCATCGGGAATTATTTCGACCGACGGTTTAATGATTGCATCGGTATTACCAGCCTCTATGGATGAAGATCGAGTCGGGGCGATGAGTGCAGCCATGCTATCGTTAGGTGATCGCACCGCACAAGAGCTGGCAAGAGGAACGTTGGAACAAGTGTTGATTAAAGGCGCTAACGGCTATGTTTTAATGACCTATGCTGGACCAGAATCTGTTTTGACCGTATTAGCAAAACCGAATGCTAAATTAGGGCTTATTTTCCTTGATGTGAAACGTGCCGCATCGAGTATTGCTGAATTTTTATAGTTTTAGCTATTTTGTTTGCAGATATCGCTATGATTTATGATATGAAGCCTGATGATATAGCAGGCATTTATCAGGCAACCACCCTACATTTATTTTGTGGTATATCGAGACGTGTGTTTTATAGCGATATTGAAACTCCCTTTCCTGATGGTAAATTAATTGTATCAATTACTGACAGAGAAGGAATTATTACTCATGTCAATAAAGCTTTCGTGGAAATGTCAGGTTATACCGATGAAGAATTATTAGGCTCTCCTCATTCCATTTTAAGACATCCCGATATGCCAGCCTTTGCATTCAAAGAATTATGGGATACCGTCAGTGTGGGTGGGCGCTGGCAAGGTTATGTAAAAAATCTTCGTAAGGATGGAGGTTACTACTGGGTTAAAGCGACAGTAATACCTAACATCAGAGATGGCAAAATTGTTAGCTACACCTCGATACGTCGGAAGCCTTCTCGCGCCAAAGTAGAGGAGTGCATTGAGATTTATCGGAGGTTGTCTGCTGCATAATGTATTGATATTGTGGATACGCCTTATCTAGCTAAGGTTTTTTATAAAACACATGACTATTTTTTCCATATCTAATCGATTATAACGAGCGGTAACCCACTTTAATTTTTCTGTTGTCGATTTGTTTGAATCTTATTTTATCGAAACCAGGGGAATATAAAAAACAATCGCAATAAATTAACGTAATCGTTCAGCCACGCACGCTGATCTCTGTTGCACGAGCTGTCAACGACACTAAGCGCTTTCAAAAATAACTATAAAAGGCAAGGATACCGTGTTATACCAATTTGCAGTCAGTCCAGATTTTTCGCCAAATTTTTTACCCGGATGGTATGTTTTCAATACCTGGTTACAAAAACAAACTAAGCAAAATTTTCATTTAGAAATTTATCAAAGTTTTCAAGCGCAGCAAGAAGCGCTGTCTCGACAGGAAATAGATCTCATGTATGCGAGTGCGTTTGATGCGGCTATGTTAGTGCGTGAAAATGGCTTTTTACCCGTAGTTAAAGCGGAAGGCTTTTCAGATGAAGCCGTTATAGTCGCTAGTGCAGAAAATCCAATTAATGAAATAATCGGTTTGAGCGCGGGAACTAAAGTCGCTATAACAGCAAACCCAGATGTTTATATGATGGGTATGATTATGTTAGAGTCAGCGGATTTAAGTGCTAATAACATCCAATTTGTTAATTGTGATACTTATGTGACCGTAGCAAAACAGTTACTGCGGGCGCAAGCCGATGTAGGCTTCTTTCTTGCTGAAGCCTACGATGCTTTTTCGGATACTATTAAAAGCAAGCTAAAGGTTTTAGTTAGGAGTCAAATCAGCCTTATACATCACTGCCTAATCGTCGGCTCTAACTTAACCCATCAGCGTGCAGAACTGCAAAAAATACTGCTGGGAATGGCACAAAATGAAAAGGGCAGAAGCGCTTTAAAAAGCTTGGGTTTTTCATCATGGGTTAGTGTTGATGATGAGAATATGGCATTTATGATTGATGTGATGAATGCGCTGGCATCCTGACACGTGTTAGTCAACACATTGCAAAAATAACTGATTAGTTATTGGTCAGATGGCTTTTTATAGCCAGACCACATGGACTTGACTAAATTTTCGCCGTGTAAATAACTTTCCACAATGACGCCTATAATATGAAATATAACCAGTGCAACGGTGAAGTTTGCAAAAAGCTCATGCAGATCCTCCCAGAGCGCTTCATTAGCTGAGCCAATGCCTGCTAAGGGCCCTGCGTTTTGGTCGGCACCATAAACAGCAACGCCGGTCAAGGTAGTTATCAGTAGACTGATTAATAAGAAGACAATCATCATCGCACCAGCGGGATTGTGACCTAGGTAGCGCGTGGCTGTTTTGTGTCTAAGGTCTTGTAAATACCTTATGGCTGTTGTAGGTTTACATAGGAAGCTTGAAAAACGAGCATACTTACTCCCTAAAAAACCCCACAGTAACCGAAAGCACAGTAAGCCGAATACGCCATAACCCGACCAAACATGAACAGCTAACAACTCATCTTCGGTCACATAGCAAATCAAAAAACCGATAACCAGTAACCAATGAAAAATTCTTAAAGGTAAATCCCAAACTTTGCATAATTCTTGTGAGTTCATATTAAAAATCCAGATAAATTAAAAGTAAAACAGTGGTGAGCGCTCATGATCTGTGCGAATATAAATCTAGCGACTACTAATATACCGTTAAGTCGCTTTACTTAGCTAACATAAAAAGCCAGTTTTTATGCAGATTCCTCAAATACTTTATCGTAATGCGATACAGATAATAATTAACACGTGTTCAGTGAAGGATGAACCGTAAATAACCCCAAAGTTTCCCTTAGATTAAACAAAGTAACACGATTATGACATTATTCATTCAATATCTTCAGCTCTGCTGGTTTACTAATAATCCAATTAAGTTATACCCCTCTCAATCATTCCTTTGGCGATCTGTGCTGTTTTACTTAGGTTCTGGAATTATTGTCGAAGCCAATATCAGCGACCCTGCGGATGCAACGCTTGAGGTGGGGATGCGGACATTGGTGGCGCTCTCACTACTCACCGTCTTAGTATTTTTTAACAAAGTTAAGCCCTTGTTCAACCAATTATTGATCGCGGTCTTCATGTGTGAAAATGTGATGGTGACTTTAGGTATTTTTGTTGAAATTTATGATGCCTTTGCTAGAGGTACACCTTATGAAGATGTGCCGACTTTTCTTGGTGTGGTGTTAATTGTTTGGTATATGGCCATTATTAGTTATATTTTTCGTCAAGTATTCCAATTCAGAATGGCTAGTAGTATCAGTTTGGCCATTGGCTATTTTCTTGCCACTTATGGTGGACCATTTTTAGTAATGGAAGTGATCTAATCGATTAGGTGTTACGCAACATTGCCAAGAAGCTAGGGCTAATGCCTAATTGGCAATGTTGGCATTAAGTAGTCGTGCAAAAGTTTTTTAACAAAAGTGGGAGGGGTCAAAGCCGCCCCCACAGACTACTTAGCGATCAAGATGCCGTGTCACCTAACCAATATTGTCGATAGTCTTCAAAGGTATAGTGTTTAACTCGTGTTATGCCAGTGGCTCTATGGCAGTAAATATCTGGCAGATTATAGCCATTAAATCGGTTGGCTTTGACCAGCGTATAAGCACCAACCCGTTCAAAAATGACGCGATCGCCCAATTGTAACGGCGCATCAAAGCGATATTCACCAAAAATATCCCCTGCGAGACAACTACTGCCAGCTAAGATAACCGGAAAACGACCTTTGACATGATGACCTATGGCAGAAGCTTGGATTTGATACTCAAATACCTCGGGATGATGATTGACTGAGCTGTCGAGTACCGCAATGCTTTTGCCTTCACTGACGAAGCTGTCAATGACGGTGGTGACTAAATAGCCGCAGTGTCCGACTAAACCGTTGCCCGGTTCAATATAAACGTCTACATCGTAGCGATTTTTTAACTGAGCAACGGCCGCTAATAAAGGGCTGTGATCGGTCATTTCTTTCAATAAATAACCGCCACCTAGATTGATCCAGTCTAATTTACCGAGTTTATCACCCAAAAATAGGGTTAATTTATCGAGAGTTTGTAGCAAGGGCTGATAGCTATTTGCAGCAAATAAAGTGTGAATATGCAGACCGCGTACACGATCAATAGCTGAATCTTGCCAGAGCGCATCGATATCCACACCTAGTTTAGAAAATTTTCGACAGGGATTGTAGCGATCGTCTTTAATAAACGACAGTTTAGGATTCACGCGTAAACCCACCGCACAGTGAGGCGCCACTTGCTCAGCAAAACGTTGATGTTGTGAGAGTGAGTTGAAACTGATATGACTACATAAGTGGGTCAGTTCTTTAACTTCATCCGCTCTAATGCCGGGCGTACACAAATGCAAACTGCCTTGACCACCGGCTAAGACTTCAGCGGCTAAACGCGCTTCAAATAAAGAGCTAACGGAAAAACCATCCACCAGCGGTTTTATCACATCAAGAATCGGATAAAATGGCAGCGATTTAATGGAATACAATAACTTGCAAGCATTTTTCGCCCGCAAGACTTGGCAGGCGTTGAGGGTTGTTTGGAGTTCAACCTCATCAAATACAAAGGCGGGCGAGGTTGGAATTTGCGTTTTTAGGGCGATACTATCCATTATTTTTCCGATCAAAACTCGAATACGGTACGAAAAATAGCATAGTCTCCTGGAATATGATTGTTGACATTGTATTCATGCAACCATTTCACCGCAAACATGACATCTTTCTGTCCCATTTTAACGGTGTACATGAGCGCAGGGCCTATGCTGTTATATTCGGCCAAGGCGAGATTAGCGGGAACACCACTGCCCGTATCGGGGGTGACTTGTCGATAATACGAGCCTGCGATACCCAAGCCAAATTGGGGGGTCAGATAATAGCCGCCCATAAAATCAAAATGTAATTCGTCACCGGTGCGGTAATGGGTCGCCGAGTTTTCACTGTTCACCATGTAACCCAGCATGACCGATAAATCGAAATTAGTGCCTTTGGGAAGCCAAGTCAGTCCCAAATTCGTATCGGATGTCCAATAATTACGCCCTGAGTTTAATCCTCGCGTTTTTTCAAATGAGCCGGTTGGTAAGACGACCCCTTCAAAAGCCAAAATGGATAGCTCATGCCATTGCCAAGATAAGGCGATGGGCAGCGCATACATATCGCCAGCACCACCACGACTGGCGCGGTTTTTTGCGCCGCCACTAGAGCTGACCGAATCGGTATACAACACGTTAGGGAAAAATCCCACCCAGTAATTGCCGCCAGCAATTTTTGTTTCTGTTACCCGAATCACGCCGGGCAATTCAAACAGCATATTGCTACCGTTGCCATCATCGCCGGAGGTGTTATAGCCCATAAAGCTGCTGACATAATTACCCGGCGCAGGTGCGACCGCCATACCGAAATCACCGTAGAAGCCAGGGGTGTAACTGCTGCTGCCATTTTCAGCTGCAAGGCAGGATAACGGAGCGATTAAAAGGAGGGTAGTGCTGAGTTGGTAAGGTTTGTTAATGATCATGGTTGGTTCTTGTTAAATTAAAAAAAATAGGGTACTGACATCAATGATGTCTCGTTGGTTGAGAATAATCGAGGTTTACTATTTGGGGGCTATTTGCATCAAAGGCTTCGACATCGTTTGTTATTTGTCGACTCAGTGGATAGCTTGACTTAATGCCTTCGAGAGAATTGAGCGCAGCGGCGAAATCATAGTGTTCGATTTGTTTGTCTAACAGGAAGATCTGATTATTGTCAGAATATTTTGTTAACGCAGGTTTTAGTGTCTGCCAAAGCTCGTAACTTTGGGCATCGTCTTCAGATAAAAGTTGTTCTAGTTTTTGCAAGTCATCAAAAATTTGCTCAGGGCTATTTATAATGACAGGCAAAGGCTTATCTTGTTCGCCTAGGTGGGTGATGAGTTCACAAGTCCGGCTGAGTTCTGTACCTAGCAGTGAAATATTGCTTTCAATTTCAGCGGTTTCTGTTTCATGACGAAATTGCGTTTCTAAATTACGGGCAATTTTTTTTATTTTTTCAGTTCCTAAGGTTGCCGCGAGGCTTTTTAATGTATGGACATGTAATTGTGCTTCGTGAAAATTTTTATTAGCCAATAAAATGGTTAATGTTTCAGCATCTTGCTGATGATTCTTGACAAACTGATTCAGCATTTTGAAATACAGTGAACGATTGCCATTAAAATAATGGAGTCCAATTTGCAAATCGAGTAACGATGATTGTGCGGAAGTGGACTCGTCGCCAATCGATGAAGGGAAGAGCGAGGCAGGAGACGTTACCTTATCCATTGGTGTCGTCAGCCATTGCGTTAAAATAGCGTGTAAAACCTGAGGTTCGACAGGTTTCGTTAAATAATCATTCATGCCCGCATCGAGGCATCGCTGTCTATCTTCTGTGAAGGCATTTGCTGTCATGGCGATAATGGGAATGGACTTGCCGAGTTCTAGCGTTCTAATGATGCGAGTGGCCTCCAGACCATCCATGACGGGCATTTGCATATCCATCAGAATTAAATCGTAACTTTTTGCGGTTATTTTTTCCACGGCAGTTAAGCCATTAGCCGCAACCTCGACGTGTAAGCCCAAGCTTTCTAATAAATCTTTGGCAACTTCTTGGTTGATGACATTATCTTCGACAAGTAGTAGGTGTGCGCCAAGACGAATATCTTTGTCAGCGGGAATCGGGTTAATGGTGTTCTTACCAATGCCTTTGTGTAAGGGTAATGTAAACCAAAATGTACTACCTTTACCAATCTGGCTGCGAACCCCCAATTCTCCGCCCATGAGTTCGGCTAAGCGTTTACTAATGGTTAAGCCCAGTCCTGTGCCCCCATATTTTCTGGATGTTGAATTTTGCGCTTGCTCAAAAGCAATAAATATCCGAGCTTGTTGCTGCTCCGTTAGACCAATGCCGGTATCTTCCACCTCAACTTGAAGCCTGATGGTATTTTCAGTTTCTTGCAAAATAAGCGCTCTGAGTATGATTTCCCCGCGTTCGGTGAATTTAATGGCGTTGCTAAGATAGTTGAGCATGATTTGATCCACGCGCAATGAGTCCCCCAGCAATACTAAATGACTGAGTTTAGAGTCGACTTCAACAGAAAATAGCAAGCCTTTTTCATCAATACGTTCTTTGAGCATACTACAGACATGGTTGATACTGGCAGCCATATTAAATTCAGTTTCTTCAATATTCATTCGATTCGCTTCAATTTTTGATAAATCGAGGATGTCATTAATAATACCTTGAAGATGTTCCGCCGATTCAGTGACTTTACTGAGTCGTTGCAATTGACGCGCATCGGTTATTTCCCGCTGAATCAAATACGTTAAACCGAGAATGGCATTCATGGGCGTACGAATTTCGTGGCTCATATTGGCTAAGAACGTGCTTTTGGCTTGACTTGCGGCTTCTGCTGATTCTTTTGCTTGGCGTAATTGAACTTCAATTTGTTTGCGTAGCGTAATATCGGTATGAATACCAACAGCTCGACGGGCATTACCGTATTCATCATGATCAACAACCTTGCCTTTACTTAAAATCCACCGATAATTACCGTCTTTGCCAAGCATTCTGAATTCAATTTCAAATCCACCGTCTGTTTGTAAAAGCTTTTCAACCAATTCCAAGGCTTTGCAGTTATCATCCGGGTGTAATAAATCGAGCCAAGTGGGAGAAACATAGTATTGGCTTTCCCATCCTAGTGTTAGAGGCTCTTCAGAAATTGATGAATTAGTGATATTAATGCGGCTTGATGCAAAATCGTCCGCTTCATAACCTAGCATGGTAAAGTAGGATTTGTTGTAGCAGGCTAAGTTATTGACAATATCCCAATCCCAAATACCATCACTACTGGCATCGGCGGCATAAACAAAACGTTGTTCGCTAGAGACTAATTTACGGTTGAGTAACTCTAGGGCGCTGGTACGGTCAACGACCAACTCTTCTAGGTGTTGCTGATAGGCTTCAAGTTCTGACTGTACCCGCTTCTTTTCCGTGATATCTTCTTTAATCGCCAAATAGTGCGTAATATTGCCGTCTGCTTGGCGGACGGGGGAAATTTGCACAAACTCGATCACTTCCTCGCCATTTTTACGTTGATTAATTAATTCCCCGCTCCATTTGATACCTTGGTTAAGATTCGACCACATCGCGTCAAAAACTTGGGAATTGGTTTTTCCTGATTTAATGAAGCCTGGATTTTTACCCAAAACTTCCTCGCGTTTATAACCACTGATATTGAGAAAATGCTCGTTGACGTATTCAATTTGTGCATCCGTGTTGCAAATAACAATGCTATTAGGACTTTGCTCGACGGCTAACCAGAGTTTACGTAAATCATCTTCTGATTTTTTGCGCTCAGTAATATCACGGTCAATGCCTTGAAAACCTTGTAATTGACCCTCGTTATCTAAAATAGCGGTACTGTTAGATTCCAGATAAAGAAATTCTCCCCGTGAATTTTGCCAGCGCAGTACGACACTCCGCCATCCTGCTTTGGACAAACGCGCATTGTCTAGTGTTGATAGATACAAGGGTACGTCATCTGGGTGCAGAAAATACGGGGTACTGAGATGATTGTAATCTTCAAGGCTATAACCAAAAAAGCTATATAGCGTTGTATTACTATAGGTAATTTTTCCATGAATATCACACATCCAAATCCAATCTAGGGTATTTTCTGCGATGTTGCGAAACCTGTTTTCACTTTCACGCAATTCAAGTTCCATTTCTTTGCGCTCAGTAATATCGAGGTGGATACCACTCATTAATAAAGGCTTTCCGTCATTGGTGCGGGTTTTTAAGCGACCTCGATCAGATATCCAAATCCAATGCCCTTGTTTATGGCGCATACGCAATTCACAGTCGTAAAATGCTAATTCACCAGTTAAGTGTTTAATCAGTAACTCGTTAGCAATTTTTAAATCGTCAGGATGTACAAAAACCGCCCACGACTCATCGGTAAAATTGGGCATTTCATTTGGTAAATAACCAAAAATTTCTGCCCAACGGTCATTAAAAATAGTTTCACCGGTGACTAAATTCCATTCCCAAGTGCCGGCATGAGTGCCATCGATGATATCTTGTAAGCGGCTGCGTTCAGTATTTAACTGATCAGCCACTTTTTTACGGTCGGTAATATCTTGTGCGGTGACTAAGCCGGAAACGGCATTCCCATCGGAGTCGAGCAAAAACTCTGCGCGTTCATGTATCCATACTTCCTGATTGTTGACTCTTATACGGTGTTCAATATCGAAGGGCGTGCCACGTAAAGCGTGTTGCCAGGCGGCTAACACCCATTCACGGTCGTCTGGGTGAATGATGCTGACAAATAAATCAAAGGTGACCGGTTGCGTTGGAGGCACACCGAATAAATGATACGTTTCAAGCGACCACTCTACGCTATTGCTGATCATTTCAATAAACCAACTGCCTAATTTACCAATGGCTTGTGCTTTATTCAGCATATTTTCACCCCGTCTGAGGCGGCTTTCCATGGCTTTTATTTTTGTAATGTCCGACCAAATAACAATCAAATAGTCATGATTATGCAAGGCAATGGCGCGAAAACTGATATTGACATAACTCAGCGATCCACTTTTGTGACGCAGCACGGTGTCGAATTGTATGCTACCTGAGTTAATACGCATCAGGTCATTTAAAGCTTCTCGCATTTCAATCGGGGTAAATTCAACTTGAATTTGATCGAAGCTGATTTGGGCAAATTCACTACGGGTATAACCTAAGCTGGTACAAGTGACATCATTGAACTCAATAAAATTGAGTGTCGCTATATCAATCATCGCTATGGCGTCGGCAGCCATGGTGACAATGGAGGCGTAGACTTCTTCTCGATCTTTGATTTTTTCAGCATCAAGTTGACGATCTATAACAAACGCTAAGCGGCTGGCAATGGCTTCGAGTAGGATGTTCTCTTCCTCGAGAAAAGTCGTTGATTTATCGGCAAAGCAGTGTTCAGGATAAGCGATGCTAATTTTTCCAAAACGACCATTGGAACAGGAGATGATGGCGGATTGCATCAGCGTAGTTTCAGAAAAACCAACAGAGCTAAAGTGTTGGCCATTCCATTCAATAGAGGCTTCCGCAAGCTCAGGGAATTGCCAGCCGGAGGGCAGCAACTCTAAAACTACACTGAGTAGAGTATTGATGGGCGTGTTAGGTTTTTCGGTGGCGTTAAAAATGGCGAATAAGGTTTCTCTTTCTTTAATCCGTTCTTGCAGCGAGGTTTGTAACTCTCTAAATCGAGTAATGTCATGGGCAATACTCATAATGCCGTAATTCTTGCCATTGACATCCCAGACGGGGGTTTTAGTGATCTCAAACAAACCTCGGTAACTACCATCTACATAACTTAGCCATTGTTCATATCGTTTTGTTTCACTATCGGTTAGAACTTGTTGATTTTGATACTTAATAAAGTCAGTTAATTCAGAGGTAATAAAATCGACATCAGGTCGACCGATGAGTTCGATTTCAGGTACGCCGATAAAACATTCAAAACTTCGATTGCATTGTAAATACTCACCATTTTTGTTGGTAACCCAAACCAGATCGGGCATTGCCTGCAATAGAGCGGTTAAGCGTAGGTGTTCAGTTTCTAAATGGCCAGTTACTTTGGAGATTTCGCGATTTGCTTTTGCTAAATGGTAAATAGTATAAAAGAGGATGAGTAATACGACTGCGGTAAATAAACACAGTGCGAATAGTATTTGTATAACAGGCTCGTGATCACGCCATATTTCATCCCAAGAAAATGCGGTGTGTGTTTTAGTCTCTTGTTGGGTTAGTGAGATGATGGAATCCTGTGTTGGCTTCGACGTTGATAGGGTTGGTTGGGGTGTGGAGGCTACTATTTCGTGCGTTGCTGACCATGAATTAGACAGTCCTACCGCATTCACAATAAGGACAAAAAACAATAACAGAATTCTCATAGACACTAAACGCTCTTTATTTAGTAGGTTAGCGTGATTTAATCAGGCATCAATTTAGTGCAGGGTCTCAGCGTAACGCTCTGCAATCTCTTGGAACTCGGTCTGACGCACAAAAAATGCATCGACAATTTGTGGGTCAAAATGCGAGCCACGACCGTCTTTGATAATGGCCAAAGTTTGTTCGAGGGAAAACTCCTTTTTATAAACGCGCCGATTTATTAAAGCATCATAGACATCGGCTAAAGCCATTAATCGTGCGGGCAAGGGAATGTTATATTCTTTAAGTCCCTCAGGATAACCGCTACCGTCCCATTTTTCATGATGATAATGGGCAATATCCATGGCTACAAACAAAAAACCTAGACCGGAGTGATCTTCTTCTGTTTGGATAGCTCGCCATAACGCATCGGCACCGATTTTTGCGTGGGTTCTCATAATGACTAGCTCCTCATCATTTAAACGACCAGGCTTTAGCAAAATATGATCAGGAATACCCACCTTGCCGATGTCATGTAGCGGAGCAGCTTTGGTGATAATATCCGATTTTTTTGAGGTTAATTCGTCGGCATAAATGCCTTGCTCGATGAGGTGATCACATAACACTCTGACATAGGCTTGCGTGCGAATAATATGTTTGCCGGTTTCGTTGTCTCGCGTTTCTGCAATACTGGCAAGTGCGCGGATAGAAATATCTCTAACGGTTTGCAATTGTTTAGCGCGTAGTTCAACTTCAGCTTCTAATTTGCTGTTTTGGGCAAGTAATTGTTCACGGGTATTTTTTAATTCCAGTTGACTACGAATCCGAGATAACACAATGGCAGGTCGAATCGGCTTGGTTAAGTAATCGGCTGCGCCTAAATCCAGACCTAATGCCTCATCATCCGAACTTTCCATGGCGGTAACAAAAATAACCGGAATATCCGCTGTTTTGGGATTTTGGCGCAAATGGGTTAAAACTTGATAGCCATCCATTTCTGGCATCATGACATCTAACAAAATGAGATCGGGCTTAGGCAGTGTGTTTGCGACATCAAGTGCCCGTTGTCCTGAGTTAGCGACACGAATGCGGTAAACCGGCATCAATAAATCGATCAGCACAGCCAAGTTTTCTGACGCATCATCAACAATCAGCAGGGTTGGTTTTTGGTTTGGGTTTTCATCGCTCATTGAATAAAAAGCCTGTTGGTCATGTAGTTAATGGTCTGGTAACACAAAACACACGGTGGTGTTTGTAAGTTTGCCATCCGTGACTTATGCATCTCGGTAATCCTTGCTGAGATGATGGTGTCTGTTCTATTAGGGAAGGGATCAGAATAATTTAACTTAAAATAGTGAGGCTAACCTAGTCACGCACTGGCGGCGGTGCTAAGACAACGCGCGAGCCATTGGTTTCAGCAGGACTGACAATCCCAGCCGCTTCCATTTCTTCAATAATATTGGCGGCTTTGTTATAGCCTATTTTAAAGCGCCGTTGCACACTGGAAATAGAGGCTTTACGTGACTCGGTGACAAAGCGGACAGCTTCATCATATAGAGAATTGGCCTCACTACTGCTTTCACCGCCACTCAGGCTGTAATTGTCACTGTTGTCATCACCTGCCTTAGTGATTTCCTCTAGGTAATCCGGTGGCGCGGTTTGCTTTAAGAACTCAACCACGCGATGTACCTCATGATCATCAACAAAGGCGCCATGTGCGCGAATAGGGATGCTTGTCCCTGAAGGTAAAAACAGCATATCGCCGTTACCGAGCAAGGTCTCAGCACCGCCTTGATCGAGAATTGTCCGTGAGTCGATACGTGATGAGACCTGAAAAGAAATACGCGTCGGTACGTTGGCTTTAATCAAACCGGTTAAGACATCGACAGAAGGGCGTTGTGTGGCGAGGATCAGATGAATACCGGCAGCACGCGCTTTCTGCGCTAAACGGGCAATTAATTCTTCCACTTTTTTACCGACGATCATCATCATGTCGGCCAATTCGTCAATGACGATGACGATACTGGGTAATGTGGCTAAAACCGGGTAGTCGTCGCTATCGGTTAAGGATAAGGCGGGATTAAACATAGGGTCAGGGATGGTTTCGCCTCGCGCTGTAGCATCTTCAATAAGTTGGTTAAAACCGGCCAAGTTTCTAACCCCCATTTTTGACAACAGCTTATAACGACGCTCCATTTCGCCCACTGCCCAGCGTAGCGCGTTGCTGGCTTCTTTCATGTCAGTGACAACCGGTGTGAGCAAATGAGGGATACCTTCGTAGACCGAAAGCTCCAGCATTTTAGGGTCAATCATAATCAAGCGGACTTGCTGCGGGGTGGCTTTGTACAGCAGACTCAAAATCATAGTGTTGATGGCGACAGATTTTCCAGAGCCAGTTGTGCCGGCAACTAAGGCGTGCGGCATTTTTCCCAAATCGGCAACCAGCGGTACACCAGCAATATCTTTGCCCATTGCCAAGGTTAATAGCGACTTCGATTTAGTAAAGACCGTAGAGACTAAAAGCTCGCGCAGGTTCACCATTTCTCTTTCTCGATTTGGGATTTCTAAGCCAACGACGGATTTTCCTGGAATGATTTCTACGATGCGAACGCTAGTGACTAACAAGGCTCTCGCTAAGTCTTTAGATAATGTGCTAATACGACTGACTTTGACACCGGCAGCAGGTTGCAATTCAAAGCGCGTGATAACAGGGCCTGGATGAAAGCCAACCACGCTAACTGTCACGTTAAAGTCAGAAAGAATTTCTTCAACCATACGTGACATCGCTTCTAGGTCACTTTGTGTATAGCCGACAACTTTTGATTCGCGATTATCTAATAAATCTAAATTTGGTAAAACATCACCGCCTTGCATGTGGATGGATTTTTTCTTAGACACGGATGACGGTTTACTGGGCTTATCGGGTTCTTTAGGCGAAACATCCTCAGCCGTGTCTTTGACTTTGGCTTTAGCGCTTGAGGCGGATTTAATCTTAGGAGACACTGAGCTGTTGGGTAAAAAAGATTCCTCCTCCTTCTCGGTGGTGGACTCAGTATGGCGTAAACGCCATAGCCATTGGCATACTTGTACGGTAAGTTTGCCAATCATATCAATCAAGCCTACCCAAGATAATTCTGTTGCTAAGGTAATGCCGGCCAGCAACAGGACAATCAAAAACAAGGTGGCACCGGAATTACCCAGTAAATTAAATGCAGTTTCTCCAGTTTCCTCACCCAGAATACCACCGGTATCACGTGGTAAATCAATACCAACCCTTAGCATGTACAAATGCAGTAACGCAGAGCCCGAGGTGATAAACGCGATAATGCCTAAGCTAGCAATGATGATTTTTTCGCGATTATGTTTTATTTGCATATACAGCAAATAGCTACGCCAAATAATGATGATGGGGAATAAGTAGGCGGTTAAACCAAAAAAACTGAGGCTAATATCGGCAATCCAAGCCCCAATAACACCACATGCGTTACTGACTGTTTTTGCCGTACCGCTATGCGTCCAGCCGGCATCTTCGATATTAAATGTGACAAATGAGATTAATAAAAATAAGGCACTGGCGAAAAAGCCTAAAACAGCGACTTCACGCAAACCCCGAAACGATTTTTCTTCCATTACTGCGGACATAATGTACGGCTCAAAAATATTTATATCAATTAAGTAGGATTATAGAGGAATCAGTGCTTATTTTACATGAATATAACGCAATCATTCAGTCAGACGGGTAACTATTCAGATCCTAATGCAATTAATTCGTCATTCCGAGCGGGATTGCCACGAGTGGAGTGCAAGCTGCTTGCCTGTATTGACTTGCAGGCAGAGTCGGTACTCCTCATTTGCGTTGCTAGCCGTTTTTCTTACCCAAAGCGACCACTGAGTTTTTTCAATTTTGTTTGTGTGTTACCCGATGAGTCTACTTTGCTTGTCAAATATAAAGGGGCTGATCGTTTTTATACAAGATTGTCATTTTATTTATGGTGACAAACAGTCGTTTTGATTTGATTGATAGCTTAATATCAGCAATCATTTAAAAAACTTATATTTTTGCAATTACATCACGAGAAACCTATGAATGACAAACTTATACACTATTGGCGTTTAGCTCGATTCGACCGCCCGATTGGCATTTTGATTTTACTTTGGCCATCGCTTTGGGCGCTCTGGGTCGCTGGAAATGGCAAACCGGATGCCTTAGTGCTAACAGTAATTTGCCTAGGCGTTATTGTTATGCGAGCGGCTGGCTGTGTGATTAATGACTACGCCGACCGCGATTTTGATCCGCATGTCGAACGTACCAAACAACGCCCTATTGCGGCCGGAAAAGTCAGTCCCAAAGAAGCCTTGTTAGTGTTTGCGATCTTATGCCTAATCGCTTTTGGACTTGTTTTGTTGCTCAATACATTAACGATTCTTTTATCATTCATTGGTGCTTTTCTTGCCGCAAGCTATCCTTTTATGAAACGCTATACGCATTTACCCCAAGCCTATTTAGGTATCGCTTTTGGCTGGGCTGTGCCTATGTCATTTGCTGCACAAAGCAATCATATACCGGCTGTGGCTTGGGTTATGTATTTAGCGGTGATACTGTGGTCACTGATTTACGACACGATGTACGCCATGGTCGATAAGGCCGACGACTTGAAAATCGGTGTAAAATCTACCGCTATTTTATTTGGTGATTACGATCGCCACATTATTGCCGCGCTACAAGTGCTTATGCTGAGTTTATTGGTACTTGTAGGACAAATGCAGCAGTTAACTTTGCCTTATTATCTGGGCTTATTGGTCGCGGGTGGCTTATCTGTTTATCAACAAACGCTCATTTTTCACCGCAATACCAATCAGTGTTTTAAGGCTTTTTTAAATAGCAATTGGTTGGGTATCGCTGTTTTTGTTGGTTTAGTCATCAGTTATGTGACTATTCAGTCTTCTCCTTAAAGCCACATTCTATAGGGCATATTAGCAATAGCTAATACGCCGGATGTGGTTACCTATGCGGCGCAATACGACTATCTGCGGATTGCGCCCTACCTAATAACAGAAAACTCCATCAACAAACCCACAATAACCGACGCAAGTAAAGAACCTGCAACTCGATAACCAAGTTTTAACCCGCCCAGAACAATAGCATAAAGGCTTTTAATGAATGAATTGACAGTAACCGCGATAATAATGGCGTTACTTGCCACCTGCATATCGATGGAATTTTGACTCATACGCGCCATGCTCAACGTTAATGGATCGACATCCGCCAGACCTGAAACGGTGGCAAGTGCGTACGTGCCCAAATCGCCAAAATAGGTTTTAAGCCAATTAGAGAGCAATAATATGAGCAATAAAAACAAACCAAACTTTATCGCCATACCTAATTGAAATGGGTTTTCCAAACTCACTTCTTCACCCGTTCTGAATTCCCTAGAGTTTTGCCACAGCAAAAAAGCCGCTATATACGTGAAAAAGCCCATGATGGCTAAAGACGGTAACAGTAAACGACACAGTGCGGCGTTCAATATCCAAGTTAATAACAGCGTACGCACAAACAATGTGGCACAAGCCGTTAAAATACCTGCTGCTAATGCATTTTCGCTGCCTAAATGCCGTTTTGCCAAACGTGATAAATTTAATGTGACTGCCGTTGAGGACACTAGCCCGCCAAATACCCCTGTCAAAACAGGCCCGTGACGATCCCCGACAATTCTGACAGCAAAATAGCCTAGATAGGAAATACTGGCAATCAACACCACCATCCACCAAATCAGATACGGATTAAACGCCTCCCAAGGCCCATAACCTTGATCCGGTAAGACGGGCAACATGACGACTGAAATCAGTAATAACTGTAAGGTCGCATTTAATTCATGCTGCTCCAGCTTTTTCATCCAGCCATGTAATACGGGTTTAAAATCCAGAAGTGACGTAATCACCACAGCAGTGGCGCACGACAACGTGATGTAACCGCTAGTAATTAAAGCACCTAAGGTAAACGTCAATAAGGCAGCAACCATACCAGTAATACTGAAATCTTCAAATTTTTCAAAGCTTTTATGGTAAGCCACTAGCAATATCAGCGTAAGCCCTAAAAATGAAAAACCTAATAATGAGGGGTGAAATTGCTTTGCCAAAATACCGCAAAGAGCACCTAATAAACTGATTAAGCCATAAGTTCGCAAGCCAGCAACACGTAAACCCTCATCCAAATTGCGAGCACGCCAACCTCGCTCAAGTCCAATCAACAGACCGGTTGCCAGCGCGATACCTAATAGCTTGAAACTTTCCAATTCCGTCATAATTCCACCTATCTGATCTAACAAAGACAACATGTACCAACAATTTTTGTAACTCTTCAACCCCGCCTCAGTTACGTCATCTAATTTGTCATTCCGGCAGGGATTCGCTATCGCGCTCTAGCGAGTGTCGAAGCCGTCAGACCGCGTTAGCGAATCCAGAACACAGTGAAGTGTTCGCCGCTTACAGCACTGTAACATTGCCTGTAATTGCGCTGCGCTATCAGCCAACAAAACAAAATTGTCAACATAGCGTACATAATGGTGGCACTTTAGAGTATGTTTAACAAATTGGTCAAGTTCGTTCAGATAAGTAGTGTTGATGTGCTGGTTTATAGCACAAGCAAATTGTCAGCACTCGCGGTGGTAACAATTTTTCCCTTGCGCGGTAACACAAAAAAGCCCCGCTCCAATGTTGTTTTTTTTTTGCATCCTCATAGATATGAAAAGCGGCGATTGCACCATAAAGCTTAGACTCGATGTTCAAGTTTTTTAGTTTGGCTGAGGCGAACCCAGATAATCCAAAGTGTTTTCGTCAATAATTGTAAGTTTTGATTTAGTGAGGTTCTCTAAAATCAAGAATTAAAAACTTGAACATCGAGTTAATTGAGTTTATATGCGCTTGCCCTGCTATCGCCTAGATTTTTGAGTCGACAAGAAATACCGTGTACCCCGCATAAAACCCCAGTAATTCTAATTACATAAAACATAATTTAATCCAAATGTTAGATGTGAGTTATCTCGTTTCTTTGTGATATTTAATCGAGTCCTCTTTTTCATCTGTTCAGCAAAGCCTTATAAAACAATGGGCTGGTATTATTACTCATTTAGCTTTTCGATAATTATGCCGTTATTGCCCTAGAACACAGTTAGATCATCAAATTCTAAAATATGAAATATATCTATTTGAATTTATTATGTTATTTCGTAATAAGGCTTGCAGGTACAGCTAGTTGTTTGCATTTGAGCAATAAAATATTACTATTTGTTGAACAATCTCCTTTGACGGGTGCAGGAGCTATCTAAAGGTTTTTGGCCTGCAATGACTTAATCATCACTCAGGTAGGGGTGTGCGGTGAAGAGGGCTGTGATGAGCTACGCTGATAATATGGATAAAGTAGGCTAGCCACTAACACGGGACCGCGTGAATAGGCATGACGTATTGACTTGCAGGCAGAGCCTGATCTCCTCATTTACGTTGGTAGCCATAAAGTATAACTATAATTATAAAGCTGGAATTTGGTCAGATTAAATTAATTTTGGGGTAAATAACATGCAGTATTCAAAAGGATTTTTTTTTCAATTTGTGCGTTTGGCAGGGCCGTTTTGGTATTCTGAGAATAAGTCTGCGATTCGTTTGCAAACCTTTGCTCTGATTGCCTTGACCATTATGCAAATGGTTATTGCGGTGGAAATTACCGAATGGAGTGCGGCTTTGTTTAACGCCTTAGAGCAGCATTCTATGGCGGGTTTATTTAGGCAGGTCGCTCTGCTGGTGTTGATTTTTGCAGCCAGTATGGCGGTGACTGTGACGCATTTAAATGTTAAGCGTAGCTTACAGGTAGGGTGGCGTAATTGGTTAACTGAGCGTGTGATTGGGCAATGGATGGATAAGTCGCATCACTACTTGGTGACACATATTCAGACGGCTCATCATGATAATCCCGATGGGCGTATTGCTGAGGATATTCGTATTGCCACGGAGGAAGCTATCGCGTTGTGCCATACGCTGTTTTATAGCTTTTTGGTCTTGGTTAGCTTTACAACTATTTTGTGGTCGCTTTCCGGTGAAGTGATGCTGGATTTGGGATTATTCCGTTTGAATATACATGGTTATTTGGTGTGGATAGCTATTATTTATGCGGTAACAGCCTCTTTTTTAGGCTGGCGAATTGGTAAGCCTTTAATTCATGCGACCGATGTCAAGCAAACCGCTGAAGCAAACTTTCGCTTTGATTTAGCAACGGCTCGTGAACACTCTTTGGCCATCGCGCTTATTCATAGTGAAGCTGATGAGCAAAAGCGATTTTTTGGTTTGTTTCGGGGAATTATCGAAGCGTTTAATCGACAAACTCAAGCGATGTCACACATCATGTTGTTTACGTCAGGTTACTCGGTGTTGTCTATGGCGTTCCCTGTCTTGGTTTCAGCACCGCGTTATATCATCGGCAGTATTAGTCTAGGGGCTTTAATGCAGTCAGCACAGGCATTTCAGCAGACAACCTCGGCTCTGTCTTGGCCAGTTGATAATATGTCTGGGGTGGCGCAATGGCGAGCTTCGGTGGAGCGGGTATTAAGCTTAGCGAAAGCCTTGGATGATTTAGAGATTGAGTTGACTCGAATGGATCCGCATCGCATTGTCGTAGAAAAAAATGATACTTCGGTCTTGAGTTTTGAGGATTTATGTATTGCTCGCCTTGATAATGTGGTTTGTGTGTCCGCTTTAAACGCAGAGATTAAAGCGGGTGATCGTGTGTTGGTGTCGGGTAATGCGTATACCGGGTCTAAACTATTTAAAGCGATTACTGGGTTGTGGCCCTGGGGTTCGGGGCGAATAGAGTTGCCGGATAATGAGCTGGTATTTTTTATGCCGCCTAGGCCGTATTTACCTTCAGGAACCTTACGCTCGGCGATTTGTTATCCCGCAGGTCATGAGGCGGTGAGTCAGTCGGCACTGGAGCAGGCAATGCTCATGACAGGTTTGAGTGAGCTAATAAGTCAATTAGATCAGATTGATTTTTGGGACAAGGCGCTCCCTCGGGAACAACAGCAACGCTTAGGTATGGTTAGATTATTATTACAGCGTCCTAAGTGGGTGTTAATCCAAGAATCGTTTGATTCGTTGAGTCCCGAAGGTGAAATTGAGATGTACCGTTTGATTTGTCAAGAATTACCCGACTCTGCCTTACTGACGGTGAGCAATCAGCCCATTGCGGAAGCTTTTCATCCTCGCAAAATTATCGTTTAAATTTACAAACAACTAAGGAAAACTGATGAAATTTCCAGTCAACAATAAATTCAGTAAAAAAATACGTGGTGTTAATTTGGGCAGTTGGTTAGTCATTGAAAAATGGATGGTGCCCAGTCTTTTTGAGGGCATGAGTGCAACAGATGAAACGACCTTTTGTGTTGAATTGGGCGCAGATGCTGAGCGGGTATTAAAAAACCACTGGGATACCTTTATCACCAAAGAGGATTTTGTATGGCTTGCTCAATGCGGTATTAACGCAGTGCGTATTCCGGTTGGGCATTGGCTATTTGGTGCTGATTATCCCTATCACCCGAGTTATGGCGATAATCGATACCCCTTTGCCCAAGGAGGGCTCGAGGTGTTGGATCGCGCGTTTGTTTGGGCTGAGGAATTGGGCTTACATGTGGTGTTGGATTTACATGCGGCACCGGGCTGTCAAAATGGCTTTGATAATGGCGGCATTAAAGATGTTTGTGAATGGCATACTAAACAGGACTATTTGGATCATTCGCTGTCCGTTTTGGAGCGGCTTGCTCAGCGTTACCAAGGAAGTCCTGCGCTTCATGCGATTGAAGTTTTAAATGAACCGCGTTGGGATGTCCCGACGGACTTACTGAAAACTTACACGACGGCGGCATATCACGTTATTCGTAAGCATTGTCAACCTGAAAATGTTGCAGTGGTTTTTCACGATGGTTTTCGTTCTCACACCGAGTACAGTGGTTTTATGGCTGAACCAGAGTTTAAAAATGTTATCTTTGATATTCATCGTTATCAATGTTTTGCCCGTGAAGAAATTGATCTGGATATTTATGGGCATATTCAAAAAACGGTTGTCGATTGGAAAAACGAAGCCAACGAGATTAACCACGATCGACACGGCGGCGCTTATGTTGGAGAGTGGAGTTTAGGTATCAATTTAAAAGTAGTGTCATTATGGGCGGAAGGGCCTTTTAATCATGCGCTTGAAGACATGGATGAGTTTCAAACTGACGTGGGTTACCGCGTTTATGGCGCGGCACAGCTAGCGAGTTTTGAAAAATATGCGGGATGGTTCTTTTGGAGTTACAAAACTGAAACGACACCGGATTGGTGTTTTCGGGCTTGTGTTGAAAATGGTTGGTTGCCAAGCCGTTACTTTTAAAGTGTATTTAATAAATTCCTATCACGGTAACTGGTATAGATACGCGCGTTGGGTTAGAATTACGCAGTTTATTTGTGATTATTTTATTGTGTCATTAAACATACGTGCGTGTATCTTGGTTACGATAAAACGAAAAAACGCATAAAAGTCTATAACAACTATCTAAGGGGCTGCTCCGTGAACAAAACAAAGCAACTATTCGCAGGTCTGATCTTAATGGCTTTGGCCGAGGGGACAGCGCATGCGGACTATACGCTCAACTTAATGAAGGGGGTCACAAAAGTCAGTAATGACATTTATGACCTACATATGCTGATTTTATGGATCTGTGTAATTATCGGTGTTGGTGTGTTTGGCACTATGTTTTATTCGATTTACCATCATCGTAAATCAAAAGGACATCAAGCTGCACAATTCCATGAAAATACAACTGTAGAAATCATTTGGACAATTATTCCCACTCTGATCCTGATTGGTATGGCAATTCCTGCGACTAAAACCTTATTGGAATTAGAGGATGTTCAAGATGCCGAAATGTCGATTAAAGTGACGGGTTGGCAGTGGAAATGGGAATATGAATATTTAGACAACGGTATTCATTTCTTCAGTAGTCTTGATGAAGCCAGCAATAAAGCGCGTCAGGTTGGTTCGGGTATCGATCCGCGTACTGTTCCTCATTATTTGCTGAACGTCGACAAGCCGTTGGTTATCCCAACCAAGAAAAAAATCCGTTTTTTGTTTACGGCAGCCGATGTACTTCACTCTTGGTGGATTCCTGATTTAGGTTGGAAAAAGGATGCAATCCCAGGTTTTATTAATGAAGCATGGACTTCCGTTGACAATCCAGGAACTTATCGCGGTCAATGTACGGAGTTATGTGGCAAAGATCATGGCTTCATGCCGATTGTCGTGATCGCAATGGAGCAGCCCGAATATGATGCGTGGGTTAAAAAGACACAAGAAGACGCTAAAAAAGGTGCAGATTTAAGCGATCAAAGCCATGACGAGTTGGTCTCTAAAGGTGCGGCTGTGTACGCGAAAAACTGCTCGACTTGTCATTTGCCTGACGGCAAAGGTGTACCTGGAGCATTTCCTGCCATTACGGGTAGTGCGCTGGTCAAAGGTGATATCAATGCACAAGTTAGTCTTGTTGTGAACGGTAAAGGTGCGATGCCAGCGTTTGGTAAAATGTTAAAAGCGGATGAGTTAGCGCAAGTTATTACTTATACACGCAATGCCTTAGGCAATGCTGTCGGTGATCATGTTCAACCGAAAGCTATCCAAGAACTTTTGCCTAAGCCATCGAGTGCGGCTGCGCCAAAAGCGACACCCGCAACCGTCGAAAAGATTGAGCCAATGGCCGATATGAGCAAAGATGACTTATTGGTTTTAGGCAAGACCATTTATAACAGTAACTGTTCATCATGTCATCAGGCAGAAGGACAAGGCAATCCGCCGATGTTCCCTGCATTAAAAGGCAGTGCTGTCGTCTTAGGCGATATCAATGCTCAAATTAATTTAATGTTAAACGGCAAAGGTATGATGCCAGGTTTTGGACATTCCTTAAAAGCCAATGAATTTGCTGCTGTGGTTAGCTATACGCGCAATGGTTTAGGCAATGCGGTTAATGATGTCGTTCAGCCATCTGTTATACAACAACTGCAAGCCGCTTTGCCGCCAGAACAGAATGATGATTAATCGTTACTGTTAATAGATTTAATTCTTTTTATAAATTTTTGAGGTATTAACTATGTCCGCTGTTATAGCTGAACATGACGATCATCACGAACATGATGATCATGCTCACGGCCCTGAGAAGGGTATTTTAAGATGGATCATCACGACGAATCACAAAGATATTGGTACGTTGTATTTGTTTTTTGCCTTAGCGATGTTCTTTGTCGGCGGGATAATGGCGATGATTATCCGTGCTGAGTTGTTTGAACCCGGTATGCAATTTGTGCAACCGCAGTTTTTCAATTCAATGACGACAATGCACGCATTGGTGATGGTGTTTGGTGCGGTTATGCCGGCATTTGTTGGCTTAGCTAACTGGATGATTCCCATGATGATTGGTGCGCCTGATATGGCGTTGCCGCGCATGAACAACATGAGCTTTTGGGTGTTGGTAGCTGGCGTGTTAATGTTGGCAAGTACCTTATTCATGGAAGGTGGTGCGCCAGCGGGTGGTTGGACACTCTATCCTCCCTTAGTATTGCAAACCGGTAAGGCCTTGCCATTTGCTATTTTCTCTGTGCATTTGCTGGGTATTTCTTCCATTATGGGAGCGATTAACATTATTGCGACTATTTTCAATATGCGTGCTCCAGGCATGACATTGATGAAAATGCCATTATTTGTTTGGACTTGGTTGATTACCGCATTCTTGCTAATTGCCGTCATGCCGGTGTTTGCAGGTGCAGTAACGATGTTGCTGACAGATAGATTTTTTGGTACTAGCTTTTTTGATGCAGCAGGCGGCGGTGATCCTGTATTGTATCAACATATTTTCTGGTTCTTCGGTCATCCTGAAGTTTATATCATGATTTTGCCCACCTTTGGTGTGGCTTCGACCATTATCCCCGTGTTTGCTCGTAAACCATTATTTGGTTATAGCTCAATGGTTTATGCAACAGCCTCGATTGCGTTTTTATCGTTTATCGTTTGGGCGCATCATATGTTCACTGTTGGAATGCCTGTGGCAGGTGAGTTGTACTTCATGTATGCCACCATGTTAATCGCAATTCCAACTGGCGTAAAAGTATTCAACTGGACTGCCACCATGTGGAAGGGTGCGATGACCTTTGAAACGCCAATGTTGTTTTCCATTGCCTTTGTGGTTTTGTTTACGATTGGCGGATTTACGGGATTGATGATGTCAATTGCCCCCTCTGATTTCCAATACCATGACACGTATTTTATTGTTGCACATTTCCATTACACCTTAGTGCCTGCGTCAGTCTTTATTTTGATGGCGGCGGGTTACTATTGGCTGCCTAAATGGACGGGACATATGTATAACGAAAAAATCGGTCAGCTCCATTTTTGGTTATCTACGGTGTCAGTGAATATTCTGTTCTTTCCTCAGCATTTCTTAGGATTGGCGGGCATGCCGCGCCGAATTCCTGATTATGCGGTGCAATTTGCTGATTGGAATATGATTTCCAGTATTGGGGGATTTATCTTTGGTGCCAGTCAGTTGCTGTTTTTATATATCGTTATTGACACCATTCGTGGTGGTACAGGCGAGAAAGTATCGGATGAGGTCTGGGAAGATGCGCATAAACATGGCTTGGAATGGACGTTACCCTCTCCGCCGCCGTACCATAGCTTCACGACCCCACCAACCATTATTCCAACCGAGCATATTTAGTCGGTTAAATAAGCTGTGATACGTTAGTCGAATGGCTAACGTATCAGGTGAGAATATGAAAACAAAAACTAAAAATATACTAACTGCTTTAGTTCTTGGGCTGATTGCTTTTGGCGTCTACGCGTTTGCGGTTGTTAAAGCGATCTCTCAATGAACGATGATATTAACCAAAAAAACACAAAGTTAGTTCGCAAACTATTGCTGATTGCCGTGGCGATGTTTGGCTTCGGCTATGCGCTAGTACCACTGTACGATGTGCTATGTGATATCACCGGACTAAATGGTAAAGTTGAGGGAAGTGCAGTTAAAGAAGTGGTTTATCCTATTGATAAAAATAGGGAAATTACTGTTGAATTCATCACCTCATTGAATGAATCCGCACCAATGGAGTTTCGTGCGGAAACCAAAAAATTAAAAATTCATCCCGGTGAATATTACACCGTGAATTTTTATGCCGAAAACAAGACTGATAAGGTCATGATAGCTCAGGCGATTCCAAGTATCTCTCCTGGATTAGCCGCTGAATATTTTAAAAAAACCGAGTGTTTTTGTTTTACAGAACAGACGTTCAAAGCGCGGGAAGGCAAGATGATGCCCGTACGTTTTGTTGTTAATCCTGAGCTGCCATCACAATATAAAACGATCACTCTTGCTTATACATTTTTTGATAAAACTAAAACACAGTGAAAGGATAGGAGAAAATTATGTCTTCAAGTCAAACTTATTATATCCCGCACAAAGCGACATGGCCGGTTATGGCAACGGGTGGTCTAGCGATGTTATTGGCTGGATTTGCAAATTACCTCAATGGCTCATCCATTGGATCAACTCTGATGATTTTGGGGTTTGCAATTTTTATTGTCATGTTAGCGGGTTGGTTTACATTACAGTCGACTGAAAGCGAAGCCGGTATGTATAGTCACCAAGTGGGTATTTCTTACCGTATGGGAATGATGTGGTTCATCTTTTCTGAAGTGATGTTTTTCGCTGTATTTTTTGGAACTTTATGGTACACCCGTAATTTATCAGTGCCTTGGTTGGGCGGTGAAGGTGTAGGTGCGGCAACTAAAGAATTTTTATGGCCCAATTTTGAAGCAACCTGGCCTACTAATGGTCCAGGTAAATTAGTCAATGGGTTACCAACAGCCGATGGCGAATTTGAGAAAATGAGTGCTTGGGGGCTGCCCTTTTTGAACACATTGATTCTGTTAAGTAGTGGCGTGACCTGTACTTGGGCACATCACGGCTTGCTTGCCAATCACCGCGATCAGTTGATTAAAGGCTTGATTGCCACGGTGGCATTAGGATTTTTGTTCGTTGCCTTTCAAGCGATTGAATATCATGAAGCGTATACTGAAATGGGCTTAACATTAGGTTCAGGGATTTATGGCTCGACCTTTTTCATGTTGACTGGCTTTCATGGTTTTCACGTTTGCGTTGGTGCGATTATCTTAAGTGTCGTGTTATTCCGTAGCTCAAAAGGTCATTTCAAACCAGAGAATCACTTTGCATTTGAAGCCGCCGCTTGGTATTGGCACTTTGTTGACGTGGTTTGGTTAGGTTTGTTTATCTTTGTTTATATTATGTAAGTCGATATCAAATCA
The DNA here is from genome assembly GCA_903945375.1 of uncultured Methylococcaceae bacterium. Classification (GTDB taxonomy): domain Bacteria; phylum Pseudomonadota; class Gammaproteobacteria; order Methylococcales; family Methylomonadaceae; genus Methylovulum. Next base: position 53,801 of record CAJAVP010000036.1, read on the forward strand.
CTGAAAAAGAGCGTTGTCAGAGACAACGCTTTTTTTTTGCCAACCCTTATGGCGGACTGATGATCGTAGCGGTGCTTTTGTTACTGAGTATGTTTAAACCAATGCCATGCGGTTGGAATAAACCCGTCGCCATCGCAATAAAAATAAAAATAAACAGTATAATGGACAAAGAAATCCGAAACGTCAGGGCTTTAACCATTTTGGCTGATTTTTCCTGACTTTGTTCTTTGTTTTTGATCAAATTATAGAGGGCAACCCCTAAGCTACTAAGGATCAGCAAGAAAACAAAAATCGCGATGCTTTTAATAATCATAATAAAAAATTTTGTTGATTTACGTTTTAGGGTCAATGCGATGACGTGTGTTAAATCTAAGTCGAGCGCATTATGTTTATGAAGGGTGGCTGTTCGAAGTGTCAATATAATAAAGTGCTTAACCAGTTATGAATATTAAAATTATACCGACTTTGGCTTACCTGCTGATTTTACCCCTGTTGCTTAGTTTAAGTCATTGGCAATGGCAACGTGCACAAGAAAAAACGCAATGGCTTCATGATCAAGAGCAAGCCATGAATGCAGACGTTTTGGATTTAAATACCTTGATAAACGATGATTGGCGGGCTTTACGTTACAGGCCAATACGCGCTAAAGGGCATTATGATTCATCTCATCAATTTTTGATAGATAATCAAATCAGCGCAGGTAAGCCCGGCTATTATGTGATGACCCCCTTTATTTTTGCAAACCAACCGGATACGGCATCGAATAAAGCGGTGCTGGTTAATAGAGGTTGGCTTCCTTTGGGGCAGAATAGGACAGTTTTGCCGGTGTTGTCGGTGACTGAACAGCAAATTACCATTGAGGGACGCATTAATTACTTTCCTAGTGTTGGCGTAAAATTGGCGGGAGCAGAGCAACCGACGGACACCTGGCCGTCGGTGGTGCAAGTCGTCAACAGCGATATTTTAGCGAAAAAACTTAATTATCCATTGACTACGGTTCAGCTTGAATTAGATAAACGGATGTCTGAAGGCTATAAACGAGAATGGCAGGTGTCAACTCTGATGCGACCTGAACAACATAACGCCTATGCCCTGCAATGGCTGGGATTGGCGTTGACACTGACTTTTTTATATTTTTGGTATAGTTTTAAAAAATAATGGATCAACATAAAAAGAATCAACGCTTAATTATAATTATTTTTGGAATGACGATAATTCCCTTTCTGATTGCATTAGGTTTAAACACAAATCTCACTTGGTTGAAAAGCCATGTCAACAAAGGCCAATTAATAGAGCCGATTATTACGACCACGCATGATGATTGGCTTGGCTTTGATGACTTCTCGCAACAGAATCTTAAAGAATTGCAAGGTCATTGGTTAATCGTAAACCTGATTCCCAGTCAACACTGTCAGGCACTCTGTTTAGAGGCCTTATTAAAAACGAAGCAATTACGGCTTATGTTGGGTAAAGATTTATCACGGACTCGGCGTGTAGTTATGGTTTTTAATGATATTCCTGCTGAAATGACACGTCAGTGGTGGTTAAAAGATAGTCTATTATGGCGACTTCAACTCACCCAAAATCAAACGGATGAGACTCTTTATCGCACACTTCAGCAAGAAGATAGTTTGCTTGACGAGGCCTTAATCAATCGATTGCTGGCTAATGAAAATCCAGCGCTGGCACTACGCTCGGATCTTATCAGAGTGAAACCAAATGCTAAGCTAATAGAAAAGTTGACGCAGCTTAGGCAGGGGGCAATACCTGAAGGGATGCTGCTTCTGATTGATCCACTAGGAAATATCATGATGCAATATGAGTCAGGGTTTAATCCTTATGATGTCAAAACGGATTTATTGCATCTATTAAGAATTTCACAAATCGGATAATTAGAATGTTTAGAAAAATAACTTTGTTTAGCCTGATGTTGGCCGTGATAACCAGTATTTTGGTTGGTTATATGGGAATGCCTGTCACCCAATGGGGACAGTGGTTCGATGTCAACCTATTATCAATAGTTAACGGGATGCAATTAGGCTTAATGGGTCTACTTGTCATGCCGGTGATATTGGTGTGGCGTGATCGTCAGCGAACGCCAGTGATAATAAGCCTTTCAGTGATATGGTTATTCTTAGCATTGGAATTTATGTTGCACAACAACGGGATAATTGCGCTAAAGCAACCAGTTTTTGCAGCGACGGATAGGCTTTTAGCTATGTTCGTCTTTTGGATTTTGTATAGCCTTTATTTGCGAACGGATAGTGCCGCCATAAAAGACACCCAAAGCACGGTTTCCAGAGTCTGGGTTTGTTTGGCGATGTTCGTCTTGTATGTCCAAATTAAACTCGGTGTTTGGACTAGCGTGAATCATGCGGGTAGCGTTTGCCAAGGCTTTCCGTTATGTAATGGGCAATGGTGGCCGCAAGCTGATTATCTTGCTCTGTTTAACCTAGGCGAGCTGATTCAAAATACGCTTAAGGGGGTAACAACAGATCTGTCATATACCGCCCAAATAGCCATAAATTACTCACATCGCATTGGCGCGATTGTCACGTTTATGTTGCTGACCTTAGTTGGTTTTAAAGCGATGTCAGGGGCTGCAAATCGAAAAATGAGTCGGGCCGGATTAATTCTGAGTGCTTTATTATTCATCCAAACGGCACTTGGGGTTTTGGGCTTTAAGCTAATGCCGTCTCACTGGGTCGCACTTGCACATCATCTGGTTGCCGAAATCATGATGTTACCTTTGCTGGCTATTTATTTTTATAGCCGTCGAAAATTTACCTATGTTCCGTTAGCCGATCAAGCCTTCGATGTACAATCCGAAGGCGCGATCGATACGGCATTACTGGATCAAGGTGATAGAGAGTCCGAGCCAGAATCGCTTTATCTACGCTTACAATCACAGCTAAAGCGGACACGTTCAGGTCTAGGTGAACTTGTTGCCAATTTGGCTTTGGGTCAAAAAGGAATTGATGACGATGTACTAGAGGATTTAGAAGCCAATTTGATTATGGCTGATCTGGGTATTAACGTGACCCAACAAATCATCAATCATCTGACACAACAACTGGATCGTCAGCAGTTGCGTGATCCCGTTCAAGTCACAGCGGCCTTAAAAGAAGAATTACTCAATATATTAAATCCTTGTAGCCATGTTTTACAGATACCCAAACAAGCAACTCCATTCGTGATTTTAGTAGTGGGTGTCAACGGTGCAGGTAAAACCACGACGATTGGTAAACTTGCTAAACGTTTGCAGATGCAAGGTCATTCGGTCATGTTGGCGGCCGGAGACACCTTCCGAGCAGCGGCTGTTGAACAACTGCAAACTTGGGGGGAGCGCAACGCCATTCCGGTTGTTGCTCAGCATACGGGCGCAGATTCGGCTTCAGTGATTTATGATGCGGTGCAATCGGCACAAGCTAAAGGGATTGATGTCTTGATTGCAGATACGGCAGGACGATTGCACACCAAATCGAATTTAATGGACGAGCTAAAAAAAGTCACACGCATTATGGCAAAATTGGATGCCAATGCGCCGCATGAAGTGTTATTAGTACTCGATGCGGGTACCGGTCAAAATGCGTTGTCCCAAGCAAAACAGTTTAATGAAACGGTGCCCTTAACAGGTTTGGTGCTGACCAAACTGGACGGTACGGCAAAAGGCGGGGTTATTTTTGCGTTAGCCAGACAAATGGGAATTCCTATCCGATTTATAGGAATAGGGGAAGGAATTGATGATTTACAAGATTTTGATGCCAAAATGTTTGTTGATGCCTTATTTACTCAAGATAATTAAATCTTATGTTAAAGTTTGAAAATGTCACAAAACGCTATCCTGAAGCGGGAGATGTTTTACGCAGTATTAGTTTTCATTTAAGGCATGGTGAGCTGGCTTTTTTAACCGGTCATTCGGGTGCAGGAAAAAGCACCTTACTAAAGCTGATTGCCGGTATTGAGCGTTGTAATCGGGGGGTGATTTTATTAGACGGTGAAAATCTCAGTGCCGCCAAAGAAAATCAACTGCCTTTTTTACGTCGCAAAATGGGCTTTATTTATCAAGACTATAAATTGCTTCAGGATAGAACGGTTTTTGATAATGTGGCGTTACCTTTGGTGATAGCGGGTTATGGGCATCAGGAAATTACTCGTCGCGTGAGAGCATCCCTCGATAAAGTGGGTTTGTCTGGTAAAGAAAAAAAATTTCCTATGGCTTTATCAGGTGGCGAGCAACAGCGCGTTGGCATTGCGCGTGCGGTTGTCAATAAACCGCCAATTATTATTGCGGATGAGCCGACTGGCAATCTTGATCCTGAGTTAGCCGCAGAAATTATGCGTTTGTTTGAAAGTTTTCAGCAAGTCGGCGTTACCGTATTAATTGCCTCACATGATATCTCCTTAATTACTAAAATGAATCATCGTGTTTTAAAACTTGACCACGGTCAATTGGTTGCGGATTAGCTTATGAAGCCCAAATACAGACGACATCAAACTCGAGAGGTTAAACAACCCCGATATACCCGAGATGCCAAACAAGACATCAAGCGCACGGCGGCTGCGGGCGGTAGTCTGAGAGATAAGCTTAAAGCCTATCGAGATCTTCATGCCCATGCGCTGTTTTCCAGTTTGGGACGCTTAGTCTCATCCCCCTTTAACACCATCATGACGGTGGTTGTTTTGTCGATTGCCATCTCATTAGCTGGTGGATTCTACCTAGTACTGAAAAATTTACAGCAATTTACGGGTAATTTAGAAACCAGCGCCCAAATTTCTCTTTTTCTAAAAGACGAAATTACCGAAGCTCATGCCAAGCAACTGGCTGAAAATATCCGTCAAAATCCCGCCATTCAATCTGTCAAATTAATTACCAAAGAACAGGCTCTCGCCGAATTTAAAACCTATAGTGGTTTTGGTTCGGCAATTAGTGTGCTGAAAACGAATCCTCTGCCGATAGTGGTGCAAGTTTTGCCCCGAGATACTTTGGAAAATAAAGAGGGCTTTGAGGAATTGTTACAAACGTTCCAGCAATCTGTTGAGGTTGATTCCGCACAATTCGATCTAAAATGGGTACAGCGCTTGCAATCTATTATGGCAGTTTCGCAACGTGGCGCGGCATTATTGAATCTTATGCTAGGTGTTGCGGTAATTTTTATTGCAGGTAATACCATCCGTTTAGAATTAAACAACCGTCGTGAGGAAGTTATCATTGCAAAATTGGTCGGCGCGACCAGCGCTTTTATTCAACGTCCCTTTTTGTACACCGGCTTTTGGATTGGTTTTTTGTCGGGTGTCACGTCATGGTTTACTGTGACGATGATGATGTTGATCCTAATGCAGCCGGTCGAACATTTATCGACCTTGTACGGTGGTAATTTTCATCTGTTATTTTTTGGCTTTTTAGATACGCTAGAGTTATTAGCGATTTCCTCTGGCTTGGGCGTATTAGGCTCTTGGGCGGTTTTAATGCACCAACTACGCTTAACTAAAGTGATGTGAGCATCAATTTAGTGGTCTACGAGTAAAATTATTAGCACTCTTAAATTGAGAGTGCTAGAATTTGCCAACTTTTTTATTCAGGAGGCTGTTATGAATAACGCAATCGCATTACCGATAAATTTATCCGTAGGAACTTTTGACGCGTATTTAAATTTAGTCAAGCAAATGCCCATGCTGTCGTCTGAGCAGGAACGCGAACTTACCTTACGTTATAGAGACGAAGGCGATCTTGTTGCTGCGCGGGAGCTAGTTATGAGTAATTTACGTTTTGTCGTGCATGTCGCAAGAGGTTACAGTGGCTATGGCTTGTCTATGCCGGATATCATTCAGGAAGGCAACGTCGGCTTAATGAAAGCGGTAAAGCGTTTTGATCCGGATATGGGCGTACGTTTGGTGTCATTTGCCGTGCATTGGATAAAATCCGAAATTCATGAGTACGTCATCAAAAACTGGGGAATTGTCAAAGTCGCGACGACGAAAGCCCAACGTAAATTATTTTTTAACTTACGTAAATCTAAAGAAGACTTAGGATGGCTGTCTGATGTCGAAGCGGTAGCGATTGCTAACGATTTGAATGTTGATGTTAAAGTGGTTTATGAAATGGAGAAACGTTTAGGGAATAAAGATATCTCTTTTGATATGTCAGTAGATGATTCGAATGAAGATAGTTATGTTGCTCCCGTTAATTATTTGCAACAACATGGCGCAGATCCGGCCGTATTGCTTGAAAATGCAGATTGGGGTGGGCATGAACAGGATTTGTTATCTGAAGCGATGGCAACGCTAGATGAACGTAGTTTTGATATTCTATCTAGTCGGTGGTTGTCGGAAAAAAAAGCAACCTTGCATGAGCTTGCTGAGCGTTACCATGTTTCCGCTGAGAGAATTCGTCAACTTGAGCAAAATGCAATGAAAAAAATAAAAGCGGCGGTGGTATTAGCCGCTTAAATAGTTTTTAAACATAAGATCAAGCTATTCAAAAGACTTAACGGCATTACCGTTAAGTCTTTTTTTTGCAGCAAAAGTTACTTAACTAAATAGTCAGGGTTAAGTAAGCTCAAAAGCATTTGCGCTTGTTCCGCCGCTTCATGCCCTAAATGGGTTAAATACCCCCCATCATCTTGAGTAACCAGACCTTTCACAAATAACCGGTGTGTGGCTGCTACCGTGGCTGGGTTAGCCGTGTGAGTATGTACTTTTATTCCTTCTTGTGTTGTTGCTAGGTTGTAACGAACCAAAATATTTAATTCATCGACAATTTCTTGGGTGTATGGCATAGCATTTTCTCTAGTTATGTTGATTAGGAGTTGAATAGCATAAAACCTTTTTACTTTGTGTGTACTGTTAATTGCTAAGATTGGGACATTAACGCCTTGATATCCTCCTCTTCTTTTAGGTAGGTTGGGTATCAAGAAGAACTGTTCTTATTAAACGAGATAATTTTTAATAAATTAGCGATTTTTTTTAGCGGATTACCGGATAAGTTTGAAGGCTTTGTGTTTGATAACCCGGCTGAATCTGCTGGCTCGTTTGCAGCAATCGACCAATGCCGTGCTGTTTTTTTATAACCTAGCGGCTTTTTTAAATAGCAGCGACCATTTTGCACTAATAGCTGGGCATAAGTAACGGTTTCAATGCAGTAAGGTAAATGAGCGGCTTGATGATGAGCGATATAAGAACCTATGACGCGCGTAAACAGTGTAGGGCCAGAAATAGCCAACGTATTTTTTAGGATATTGGCTTTGGGTTTGTGACAGGCGTTCAGAATACTGGTTGTTGTCGTTTCGACGGCGAATTTTAGGATTGGAGATTCTGGTATACCCCCTATCAGCCAGTTACAGATACCGTTAGTGGCTTTGGTTGTCCATTTAAAAACCGCCAACTCGCCTTTTATCGTAAATAGTTCATGGCCTTGCTTGGTTAATACCATGTCTGCGTCCAGATAATAGCCGCCAAATTGGTATAAATAGCAGAGTCGGAACAAATCGCATTGCATGGCGGGATGAGGCGCTAAATCATAGGCTCGATAAGTGTTTGCAGAAAAATGAGTTTTGAGAAGTTTTCTGGCCTCCTCATCGTTGAACAATCGGTATTCGATACCGTGTTGTTCGCAAAGCGAGCGGTTTCTTTGGAGTAAACTTAAAACCTGAGCCGGTGGATTTTGATCCCAGTATTGAAAAAGTACACGAGGAATGTGTTGATGACTGGGTTGATGTGCTTTTTGATGTATTAAAAAATGGTCAACAGCAGAGATGGACTCGGTAATTGAAAGCAGTCGAATAGGTTTTTCTGTCGTGTGAGGGTGTACCGTTTTGTTGTGTTGAGTGGCTATTGTAAGAATAGCCTGTTGTAAAAAAAGAACGCCATACGCCTGATTCATGTGTACGTAATCATCATGCGCGTGCTTGGTCGATAGTCCTTCTGTCAAGCGAATGGAGTCTTTGGCGTATTGGGGGGCGGTAAACAAAAAATCAACAATGCTGTCATTGGGTTGAGGGATGAAAACAGTATTGTAGTCATTAAGTGCGGTTATGATGCCGTCGTAATAGCTGGATTGAATAACCGAACCATCGTTTGCGCTCAAGGCATTCCATTTTTCCGAGGGATCATCGACACAGGTTCGACTAGGGAAGGGCGATGGTGAAACATAAACAGGCAGATCGCTAATTTGTCGCACTAAGCGCGTTAGCTTGTATAAAATGCCGTGTTGCAGGCGGTCGCGACATAGCTGGGTAAAACACGCGCGTGATAGGAATTTTCGGTTGATGTCTGTTAAGCTTTCAAGCTGATGCGTCGTCAGGGTGGGAATAAAAAGATTGACGTCACAAGCTAAGCCATATAACCAAACGGCATCAAAGCTACTGAGGTCAATCGCATTTTGCCCGCCTGACGTAAACTGCATATCGTGTTCGGTTTCTGGATGTGTTGGCACCAAGCAGTTATTTTGTACGTCTAGGTGCGCCATAGCACTCGCTCTTGCGCCAAAAAAAACTAATTCAATCGAGCTGTATTCTGCGCTTAATTGCTGCCATGCTAATTTGAGTGCGGCTAAGTGTGAATTACCCATGATGCAAATTTTCATAGTTGATTCTTGCTGGGTCTAAAGGCGTCCAGCAAAACCTCTTCGCAGTTGTTAGGCGAGCTGGTGTTTGAGGCTATTGCGGCTGGTGCGACGCGTGTTTTTTGCGGGTGTGCAGGTAGCGGTTCGCCTAAGCAAGAAAAAAAACAATTCATAACGAAATCAATACCTTCTTGCGTTACGTTCCGTAGATTTTCTTCAAAAAACATGCCGCGAAAGGGCGCACTCGTGATTAACTCATAAGAGGGAAAATAATCGGTATCAGGACGAGCATTTGCCATTTCACCTGCGACTGAACGCAATGTCGATTTTGAATACGTCGTTGCCACTAGAACATGCTTTTTGGTCGCAGTGGCAGTGAGTGGCACGGGCGATACGGTGAGTAAAAATTTAATGTTTGGATTAATCGTTTTGATGAGTCGAAATGATTCACGTAAGTCACGTTGAGTTTGTTGGTGGGTATAGTTGACTAAGCGGTGTTGTTTAGCATTGAATTGACCGGCTACCGTACCGGGACACATAGGATAAATGCTGTTGTTTTCTACGTTTATCCAAGCTTCAGTTAAACCGAGTGTGAAAATAAAATACTGGCTTTGTTCGAGAACGGAGCGAATGACACCGAGCGTCACGTTTCTCGATGCCAGTAATTCTTCACGATTATAAAAGCCATGTGGTTCGATGGCGGGTCTGAAGGGGTCAAAAAATCGGTCGTTGTCAGTCCAAATTTCATCGCTAACGGCTTTGTCGGTCAATGCCCATTCTAACCACTGTCTCAGCGAGGCGGCGGTGTAGATATTGCCAGTTCGAAATGAAAAAATGCCATAGTTGAACATCTGCTGTGATTCAGGCGAGAGCCCTGTGGGCGCGGGTTCGCCATTAAGCCAAGCATAATCGCGTGACAGAAGCGCTTTGCTGATATGTTGGGCAAAACAAGAGCCTGCCGTTGCGATAGCCTGTGTTTTGTCGAGCTTGAATTTAGGCTTCCATAACTTATTAATTTGAAGCGGAGGGATGTCTGCTACGGCGGTTCGCCAGAAAGCCTCTGTCGGCAATTTTTTATAGGGATTCATTTTTGGAATGGGATGTGTCGTGTTTTAGGAATGATGTAATAGGGTTAGCAGGGCTTCTTTCGCAGGACATTCTAGGTAATTTATCATGGCTTCTAGGGGTAATGGGTCAAATATAGTTATTTCCTGGCTATTTTTAGCCACGATGGATGCAAATTTATGATTCATGCCTAGCTCACCCTCTTTAAGGTACACATTTTTGTAGATGGTTTCCCAATGCGTTCCGCCCACCTGATTAAATCCTTGCTGCTTCGCTTCCGTAATGGCTTTCCCTCCGTTCATTATTTTTCTTAAAAAATGTTCGCGTGAGCGTATTGGAAACTCACGATAAGTGAGTTCTGGACAGCCCGTATAGTGTTTAATTTCTTGGTTATTAAGATCTAAAATAGCATGATTGCCTTGGCTAATCGAGAATTGCAGATTTGCTCGGACGATGATTTTGCTTGAAGTATGGCTGATGGGTTTGCGGTATTGGATACGTCTAAAAAATAAATCGTTAACCTCGGATAGATCGGTCAAATGATAGATTGCTTTAGGGATCACAATCGCTTCCGTGTTTTTTGGCAAGCTGGCTAGTATGGTGTGTAAAGTTTGGGTTGGACATAAAAACTCATCTGCATCTACTAAGGCAAGCCATTCTAACTCAGGCCACAAGGATAGGGCGAACCGACAGGCACCGGTTGTTTTTCTACCCTGAAAGTGTGCAATAACCGGATCATGTAGGATAAAAACATGTGTGTCGGTGCAGATTTTCTCAAAAAGTTTAATTTGGCTTTCTGTTGCATCAGTTGATAAATTATTGATAATAAAAAACTTACGAAAGCCTAATGCGTAATGCCAAACAAGATTCCAAAGAATAATATCGTCTTCATCTTTAACCATGCTGACATAGGCGGCATGGTGGAGTGGCTGGTGTCCTGTAAGACAAGCGGGCAGGTTATGGCTACTTGCCAATAACGCATGAGCAATAGCGAAATTTCTGGGGGCGTGTTGGCGGATGTTGGGTAGATCAATGATTCGCTGATAATCAGCCGTTTCTAGTAAGCAATGGGAAAGTAAAAAAACGATTCTACTGTCTTCCTTATGATTATTGGTTTCTTCCAATAATTTGATAGCCTCGTTGATTTGGTTTTTCTTTCTGAGCTCTCGGGCCTGCTCGAGAATGGCTTGAGTCGTCAATGCAGTGGTTTTTGTTTTGGAAGCCAGATTCATCAAGTTTGACAGTGATTTTTTCATGGGCAGGGTGCGGGATTAGTGATCTTTTTTAACGATAAGGGTTTAACTGAACAGTGGCAATAAAATAGCCTGCCCACATTGTTAGCAAGCAAACACCCGTATTAGAAAATACGGCGAGCAGTATGAGCGGTGAGTGATTGGTCGATACGTGACTTTGTTCAATGACATAAAGCAAGATGTAAATGCTGGAGAAGGCCAAAAAACAAGCCGCGATAAGAATGAGCAGGACAAGTTGCTGGATGGGATTAATGGGTATTTTATCCCATAAAACGGCAGCACTTGATCCTAGCAAAAAAGCCCCTAGCGCATTAATCAGTAGGAGTCCGTAGGGGATTTGCATAGTTTGCCAAGTGATTAGGCTCGTTTGGGATAGTTTGCCAAGTTTTAGCCCCACCCAAATCGCTAACAAACAGCTGATAACGCTGAGGGCAATGTTGGCGAGGGCTTTGCCGGGCTGGTCGTTTTGTAGCAAATAAACTGTGTCCAACGAAAAAGTCGAAAACGTGGTAAATGCGCCGATAAAGCCGATTAAAATCGCCGAGCGGTATTCTAAGCTCAAAGTGACACGTTGTAATACCAGTGCCTCAGTGAGTAGTCCCAATAGCAAAGAACCTATCACATTGACGGCTAATGTCCCATAAGGGAATGCTTTGCCCAGCCATTGCTGAATGCCAGATGCCATTAAAAACCGTAGCACTGCTCCAAATGCACCACCAATGGCAATTGCGATTAATTGATTCACGGCACAATTTGTTCACCCGAAGCCGAGTGCGAATAAGGGGATTTAATGAAGTGTTCACGGTAATAGCGCAATTCTTCAACCGATTCGATAATATCATCGAGAGCTTGATGTTTACTTTCTTTGGTAAAACCGTCTTTAATTTCGGGTGCCCAACGTACAACCAATTCTTTGAGTGTAGAGACATCCAAATTTCGGTAATGGAAGTAGTCCTCTAATTGGGGCATATAGCGACACAGAAAACGTCGATCTTGCCCTATGCTGTTACCACAAATGGGTGAGGCTTTTTCGCCAACCCATTGTTTAAGAAAATTTAGGGTTAACTGTTCCGCTTCAGTTGTGGTGATATTTGAGGCTTTCACGCGATCAATCAGACCGGATTGACCGTGGTGTTTTTGATTCCAGTCGTCCATTGCTGCCAGACTTTCAGCGCTTTGATGAATGGCCAGAACCGGACCTTGTGCCAATATATTCAAGTCTTTGTCAGTGACTAGGGTGGCTATTTCAATAATTAAGTCTGTTTCAGGGTTTAAGCCTGTCATTTCCAAGTCAATCCAAATGAGATGTTGCTTGTCCTCTGTCATGGTGTTATTCCGTATTATTTAGGTCGTTGTATAAAGGGTTAGGGTTAGTGTAGCATTGGCTCATAAGCACGTCTAACCTTCAAACTTGTAGCACATTATTTATGAATACTTTTTCTTATTTTTTTATTCTGGCATTGATGCTTTCACTGGGTATCGAGTTTTGGCTCGCCAAGCGTCAAGCGACCTATGTCAAAAATCATCGTGCCAATGTCCCCGATGCGTTTAAAACTCAAATTTCTTTGTCGGCTCATCAAAAAGCGGCGGATTACACGATTGCCAAGGGTAAGTTAGGCGATATCGATCGTTTGATTGGTTTGTTTGCTCTGGTGTTATTGACCTTAGGCGGGGGGATTAATTGGGCTTTTGCAAGTTGGGCGAGCTGGCTTGACTCGCCTTTCATGGCCGGACTTGCAGGGACGGCGACCGTTTTCTTATTGATGACGCTGGTGGAGATTCCGAGTAGTGTTTACCAAACTTTTGTGATTGAAGAGCAATTTGGTTTCAATAAAAGTAGTGTCCAGCAGTTTGTTAAAGATCATGTGTTGCAATTGGTCTTAGCCTCGGCGATTGGTTTGCCATTATTGGCGCTGATTTTATGGGTCATGGATAGTATTGGTTCGATGTGGTGGCTGGTCGCCTGGGTTATTTTAATGAGTTTTTCTTTACTCATGAGTTGGCTTTATCCAACGGTGATTGCGCCATTGTTCAATACCTTTACGCCAATGGCGGACGGCGCGTTAAAAAATCGTATTCAGGGCTTATTGACACGTTGTGGCTTTAACAGCCAAGGTATTTTTATCATGGATGGCTCTAAACGCTCAGGACATGGCAACGCGTATTTCACGGGCTTGGGCAATAATAAACGGATTGTATTTTTTGATAATTTAGTCAATTCCTTAGATGATGAAGAGTTGGAAGCGGTGTTGGCGCATGAGTTGGGGCATTTTAAACATAAGCATGTCATCAAAATGCTCATCGCGAGTTCCATTATGAGCTTAATAGGGTTTGCTGCTTTAGGCTGGTTAATTAATCAAGATTGGTTTTATACCGGCTTAGGGGTGGCGCTTGAACAAAAATCACCGGCAGCCGCTTTGTTGCTATTTATGCTGATTTCTTCAAGCTTTACGTTTTTCTTGCAACCGATTAGTGCTTATTTCCAGCGTCAGTTTGAATTTCAGGCGGATGATTTTGCCGCTAAAAATGCGGATGCGAAGAAAATGATTAGTGGTTTGGTTAAGTTGTATGAAGAAAATGCTAGCACCTTAACGCCTGATCCGCTTTATTCCGCCTTTCATTACAGCCATCCACCGGCAACTATTCGTATCGCTCACTTAGAATCTAGTCTTAAATGAGTGGCTTGCAGGAAGGTTTAGTGGTTGCCCATTTAGGGCAGGGCATTGCGGTTGAATTTGAGCAACGCATTTATTTATGTCAAACACGTCGAAAACTAGACGTTGTGGCGGTGGGTGACAACGTGTTGTGGCTGCTTGCCGGCACGGATCAAGGGCGTATTGAAGAAATTTTGCCGCGTCGCTCGGTACTACTAAGGCCCGCGCGAGGTGAGAAAGCAAGACCGGTTGCGGCGAATATTGACACGGTTTTTGTGGTCTTTGCTGTTGAGCCCAGTTGTGATTTTTTATTATTAGATCAATATCTGGCTGTTTGTGAAAACAGTAATATTAATGTGGCGTTGGTGCTGAATAAAACCGATTTGCCGCAATCCGAGGCCATAGAAGCAGAGTTACAGGTTTATCAGGCATTAGGTTATGCCTTGCACCGAGTCTGCGCTCTCGGTGCAACATCGGCGGGTTTGCAGTCGCTAAAAGAAATTTTAACACATCAAGTTAGTATTTTTACCGGTCAATCGGGGGTGGGTAAATCGTCGTTGACTAATGCAATTATTCCCGATAAGTCATTAAAAACAAATACGATTTCAGCAACGACCAAGCATGGCCGACATACTACAACTGCGGCAACACTCTATCATTTACCAGAGGGCGGCGACTTGATTGATAGCCCGGGTGTGGCTATTTTCGGTTTAGCAGACCTGACCGCTCAACAATTAGCACACGGCTACCGTGAATTTCAAACCTTAATGGATAGCTGTCGATTTAATGATTGTCGACATTGGCAAGATAAAGATTGTGCCATTAGAGCGGCAGCGGAGCGGGGCGATATTGCGATGAGTCGTTATCAGCGTTTTTTAAAATTAAGAGAAAAGATGTCATTTTGAGAATCGTAATTCTGTCTGCACTTAGGTCGTTTAAATATGCTTTTATTATCAATTGATTATGAGTTTAGTTGGTATTTTTTTAAATACCCTAGGCACTTTAATCAAGCAGTTAATCTCAATAATGACTCATGTATAGGTTTGACGACACTGTGGTTTATCTATATCATTGCGCGGTTATGTTAGATCGATTACCTCAATATATAGATCCTCTGCTATTAGCGGATAAACGCGGCAGTATTAAAGGACAAATAACCATCAAAAACTTCGATCGTTTGGCAGATATTCTGCATGACGACGCGGGGACTGTTGCTGTTGATCTTTTTTTCGGAAGAGCAGGGCGCTTGGCTTTTTGTGAAGGAGACATTCAAGCGGTATTGGCACTCAAATGTCAAAATTGTTTAGGATCTGTACCATGGCCAATAAGCAGCTCAGTAAAATTGGGTATTATTGGGTCAATCGATCAAGCAGATAAACTACCCGAAGATTATGAGCCGCTTTTAGTTAATGAAGAGGGGAGTGTTCTTCTAAAAGACCTGATTGAAGATGAGTTGTTGCTTTTGTTACCAGCCTTTCCGAAGCATGAACAGCGTTGTTTTTTATCAAATACTGATAGCAGTAAGCCAGATGATCTAACCGACAACTCGCCACTGTCTACTAATCCTTTTTCCATCTTAGCCAATTTTAAAAAATCTGGAGATTCCTAATGGCCGTACAGAAAAGTAAAGTTACCCGTTCAAGACGCGGTCAGCGTCGTTCACATGATGCTTTGACTGCTAAAGCATTATCACAAGATCCTATGACTGGCGAAATGCACTTGCGCCACCACATGACCCCAGACGGTTATTTCAAAGGTCGTCAAATTGTAGGGGCTGTCGAAGAAGATTAATTTCTTCTGGTCGAAGTTGCTTCTACTTCTTAAAGTTGATATTTCCACTATTCATTCCATAGTAAAGTTAATGTCCGATTTTGGCTTATCGCCTTCGGCAATAAGATTTAGCGTTGAAGGTGTTTTGCTGTGTTTCTGGCATTGCCTTCTGCTTGATCAACAATATCCTGTTTTTTATCCTAACGGCGGAGCTAGCAGTCAGCGTGAGTTTAACAATTTCGATTGATGCAATGGGCGGAGATTTTGGCCTCGATGTGACCATTCCCGCATCGTTGGATTGCTTAAGGGCTAATACTGAACTTAACCTAATCTTAGTGGGAGATCAGGAGCAGCTTAAGCCGCGATTAGCTTCGGCATTGGTTGATTTTGCCGGTCGGCTTAGCATACACCATGCGTCTGAATGTGTTGGGATGGACGAATCTCCCTCTAAGGCACTGAAAAATAAAAAAGATTCCTCTATGCGGGTGGCAATCAATTTGGTTCGTGATGGATGCGCCGATGCCTGTGTCAGTGCTGGTAATACTGGGGCATTAATGGCAACGGCACGTTTTGTCTTAAAAATGATTCCAGGTATTGATCGACCCGCGATTATTTCGACCTTGCCCTCAATTTTTGGACATACCCACGTGTTGGATTTAGGTGCTAATGTCGATTGTACCGCTGAGCATCTATTTCAATTTGCCGTGATGGGCGTTGAAGTGGTTAAAGCCGTTGAAAACATTGAAAATCCTAAAGTAGGCTTGCTGAATATTGGTGAAGAGGATGTTAAAGGTAACGAGCAAGTAAAATCAGCCGCCAAATTGTTGGAAAATTCTTCTTTGAACTACATCGGTTTTGTTGAAGGCGATTCGTTGACAGCCGGTCATGTTAAAGTTGATTTGATTGTTGCAGATGGTTTTGTCGGTAATGTAGCACTGAAGGCAATTGAGGGAACCGCAAAAATGATTGGCTCTGTTTTAAGGGACGCTTTTGGTAAAAATTTGTTGACGCGAGTTGCAGGACTGATTGTTTATCCTGTACTTAAATCATTTAAAAATCGAATTGATCCTCGCAAGTACAATGGAGCTAGTTTCTTAGGATTACGGGGTTTAGTTATCAAAAGTCACGGCGGCGCTGATGTGTTGGCATTCAAGACGGCGATTCAATTGGCTGAGTGTGAAATTAAAATGGATGTGATAAAAAAAATCAGTGAGCAGGTTGAAACAAGCCTAGCATTAAGAGAATGCGTATGAGCTGTTATTCGAGCATCATCGGTACGGGGGGGTATTTACCGGAAGAGATTCGCACTAACGAAGATATTTCCCACACCGTCGATACCTCAGATAGTTGGATTGTTGAGCGTACTGGTATCAAAAGTCGGCGTATTGCCGCGAAGCATGAAACAGCGTCTAGTATGGCAGAAATTGCAGCGAGGCAAGCGATTGCAATGGCCGGTTGTGAGCCCGATGCGATTGATCTGATTATTGTGGCAACGGGTACACCTGATCGAATTTACCCGAGTACGGGGTGCTTGCTACAACAGCGATTAGGTATTAAAAACTGCGTCGCTTTTGATATACAGGCCGCTTGTTCAGGTTCAATCTTTGCCTTGAGTATTGCCGATCAATACATTAAATCCGGTGCAGCAAAAAAAGTTTTAGTGGTGGGAACGGAGATTTGTTCTCGGATTGTTGATTGGACGGATCGCAGTACATGTATTTTATTTGGTGATGGTGCTGGCGCGGTGTTGTTGGCGGCATCAACAGAACAAGGTATTTTGTCCACGCATATTCATTCTGATGGTGAATTTGAGGACTTGCTATATTGCCCCAATCCTCAAGTCGCCGCTGATCAAAATGCCGAATCAGCGTATATCACGATGCGTGGCAACGAAGTGTTTAAAGTGGCGGTGAATACTTTAGGGCGTATTGTCGATGAGACGCTTGAAGCCAATGGTATGGACAAATCTGAGATTGATTGGCTCGTTCCGCATCAAGCCAATATCCGTATTATCGCGGCAACAGCAAAGAAATTAAAAATGTCTATGGATCAGGTGGTGGTCACACTTGAAAGTCAGGGCAATACCTCTTCTGCCTCCGTATTGCTCGCATTTAATGAAGCCGTACGCGATGGTCGTATTCAACGCGGGCAAGTTGTTTTGCTGGAAGCTTTTGGCGCAGGATTCACTTGGGGTTCTGCATTAATCAGATACTAAACCTACAATGTTGTGATGAGTAATCAGATTTATAATTTAGCTTTTGTGTTTCCAGGGCAAGGTTCCCAATCGGTGGGCATGTTATCCGATTTGGCGAGTAGCTACCCTGAGATTAAACAGACGTTTGAGCAGGCTTCAGATGTTTTGAGTATTGATTTATGGAAGATTATAACCGACGACCCTAATAAGCAACTCGATCAAACGCAAAATACCCAACCTGCGATGTTGGCAGCGGGTTATGCCGTTTGGCAACTGTGGTGCAAATTGAGTTTAGTGCGTCCAGCATGGATGGCAGGGCATAGCTTGGGTGAGTATACGAGTTTAGTGTGCGCCGAGGCTTTATCTTTTGAACAGGGCATTAAGCTGGTCGCCGCAAGAGCTCGATTAATGCAGAATGCTATCCCTGAAGGCGTAGGGGCAATGGCGGCTATTTTGGGGCTTGAAGACCATCAGGTTGTCAATCTTTGTACTGAGGTTTCAGGCGATGAAAAGGTTTTTGCTGCGAATTTTAACGCGCCAGGGCAGGTGGTCGTTGCTGGTCATGTTGCGGCTGTTGAGCGTCTTATGGTCGCCGCAAAAGCAGCCGGTGCTAAACGTGCCTTATTAATACCGGTTAGTGTGTTGTCGCATTGTCCTTTAATGACGGCAGCGGCGGAAGAGCTGGAGTATTATTTGCAAGAAACTGTTGTTGCATCGCCCAAAATAACACTGATTCATAATGCCGATGTGGCCTCTCATAATTCACCCAAAGTCATAAAAAATGTTCTGAGAGATCAATTGTTTAAACCCGTGCGTTGGGTTGATAGTATCAAATTCATGAACGATCAAGGGGTGAGCTGTTTTGTAGAATGCGGTCCAGGTAAAGTTTTATTGGGTTTAAATAAACGTATTGCCAAGTCTGCCCAACATTTTGCTCTATTCGATACAGAAACCTTTAATCAACTGTTGGAACATATAAATGGATAAACACATTGCGCTTGTTACAGGAGCCAGCCGTGGTATTGGCAAAGCGATTGCTGAAAAATTGGCACAGGATGGTTTTTTTGTCATTGGTACGGCAACATCAGAGTCTGGTGCTGAGGCAATCTCTACCTACTTAGCAGATAACGGTCATGGCATTACGCTTGATGTGGCTAATGGCGAATCCATTGATAATGTTATTAATGCAATCAATGAGCAATTTGGCGTGCCGACAGTGCTTGTCAATAATGCCGGTATTACCCGTGATAATTTATTAATGCGTATGAAGGATTCTGAATGGGATGACATCATCAATACCAATCTGACATCCGTTTTTCGTATGAGTAAAGCCGTGTTACGCGGCATGATGAAGGCAAGACAGGGGCGTATTATTAATATTTCTTCTGTTGTTGGGGTGACGGGCAATGCCGGTCAAGCCAATTATTCGGCAGCAAAAGCGGGCATGATTGGTTTTTCCAAATCAATGGCCAAGGAAGTCGGATCACGTAATATCACGATAAATACCGTTGCTCCTGGCTTTATTGAAACAGATATGACCAGAGAATTAAGCGACAACATAAAAAATGGCTTATTGGCAGCAATTCCCCTCGCACGATTAGGGACTGCCCAAGAAGTCGCCCATGCGGTTGCTTTTTTAGCATCAGAACAGGCCGCTTACATAACAGGAGAAACTCTCCATGTTAATGGCGGCATGTTTATGCCTTAATATTGTGACATTATTGTAATATAAAGTATAATTCCGCACCGTCTGGAAGTGCCGGAGACGGGATTTCTAGTAACACTATAACGATACTTTTGTAAGTCAGATTAAAACTTACAATGTTTGAGGATAATAATTATGAGTAATATTGAAGAACGGGTAAAAAAGATTGTTGCGGAGCAACTGGGTGTTAAGGAAGACATTGCAACAGATGCTTCTTTTGTTGATGATCTTGGTGCTGATTCTCTGGATACAGTAGAACTCGTGATGGCTCTTGAAGAAGAATTTGAGTGTGAAATTCCAGATGAAGATGCTGAGAAAATCACTACAGTTCAACAAGCTATCGACTACGTAGAAAAAAACGTTTAATGCCCCGTTTAGTGGGTGGCTTCTGTTCATCCACTAAAACACTCCCCCTTTAACTCTTCCTTTTTCACGGTACATGACATTGAGCAAGCGCCGAGTTGTAATAACTGGATTAGGTGCCGTAACACCCTTAGCTAACACGGTCTCTGAAACTTGGGACGGAATCATTAACGGCAAAAGCGGTATTGGTCCAATCGAATCATTTAATATTTCACCCTTTGCTACGACATTTGGTGGCGTTATCAGAAATTTTGATATAACCCGCTATATTTCTGACAAAAACGCCAAACGGATGGATGGTTTTATTCATTATGGCTTAGCCGCAGGTTGTCAAGCGATTGACGATTCCGGTTTTGAAGTAACAGAAGCCAATGCAGAAAGAATTGGTGTCGCGATTGGTTCAGGGATTGGGGGAATTACGGGTATTGAAGAATGCTTTGCGGTTTACGAAAAGGGTGGGCCGCGTCGCATTTCGCCTTTTTTTGTACCTGGAAACATTATTAATATGATTTCAGGCAACCTTTCCATTCAGTATGGTTTAAAAGGCCCTAATTACGCAATAGTAACTGCTTGTGCAACAGGAACGCATAATATTGGCGATGCTGCACGTCTCATTATGTATAACGATGCGGACATTATGGTTGCGGGTGGTGCGGAGCGTTGTACAACATCACCAACCGCGATGGGCGGATTTGCATCCGCTAAAGCCTTGTCCCGTCGTAATGAGAATCCTCAGGCAGCGAGTCGGCCTTGGGATAGAGATCGTGATGGATTTGTGTTAAGTGATGGTGCCGGGGTTGTGGTGCTTGAAGAACTGGAGCATGCCAAAGCACGAGGCGCAAAAATTTATGCAGAGTTAGTGGGTTTTGGTATGAGTGGCGACGCTTATCACATTACCACACCGTCCGAAGGTGGCGAGGGTGCTGCGCGTTGTATGCGTAATGCTTTGCGTGATGCTGGCATTAATGCCGATCAAGTCGATTACATTAATGCGCACGGAACCTCCACACCCGCAGGTGATTTGGGCGAGACTTTTGCCATGAAAGCCGCTTTGGGCGATCATGCTTACAGGGTTGCCGTTAGTTCTACCAAGTCCATGATTGGTCATTTATTAGGTGCCGCCGGCGGTATCGAAGCGGTTTTAACGGCATTGAGCTTAAAACATCAAATTGCGCCACCGACCATCAATTTGGAAAATCAAGATCCAGAATGTGATCTTGATTATGTTCCCAATATCGCTCGAGATATGAAAATCAATGTGGCCTTATCTAATTCGTTCGGTTTTGGCGGAACGAATGGAACTCTAGTCTTTAAGCGTTACGAGTAGTCCTGTTCTAAGTATTTAAATGTTTCTCGTCAACGGTGAATGCAGGTCTCAGATTGATATCAGTGATCGTGGCCTGCAATACGGTGACGGCTTATTTGAAACCATCGCAGTCCATAATTACCAACCTATTTTTTGGCAAGACCATTTCAATCGTTTGCAAGCAGGCTGTTTGCGTTTGCGGCTGCCTGTTCCTGATTCAGACATCCTTTTGGCGGAAGTCAATCAGCTCTGTTCACAATCCAATTTTGCCCATTTAGCCGTTCTTAAACTGATGATTACTCGAGGTTCGGGTGGGCGAGGCTATCGTCAGCCAGATCCTGTTTTGCCTACACGCATTCTTAGTTTACATCCCTATCCGGATTATCCAGCCCATTTTCAATCAGAAGGTATTGTCGCGCGATTTTGTGAGGCGCGATTGGCTATAAATCCCTTATTAGCCGGTCTTAAGCACCTGAATCGTTTAGAGCAGGTTCTAGCGCGTGCAGAATGGCAAAATACGGCTATTCAGGAGGGTATTATGCTAAATGTTCATGGCTGGGTTATTGAAGGAACCATGACTAATCTTTTTTATGTCAAAGCGGGCATCTTATACACAGCTATTCTTGACGAGTCAGGGATTTTGGGCATTATGCGACAAAAAATCATCGAATTATCCCGTCAAAATGGACTTCATGTTTGCGAACAGCGTTACACTCAAATCGATTTATTCAGTGCGGATGAGGTTTTTTTTAGCAATTCCTTGATAGGTATTTGGCCAGTCAAACAAATTGACCGGCACATGTTTGCCGTTGGTATTATCACTAAGCAGCTTATTCTATGGCTTCAGCAGTTACATGAGGCTGACCGTGCACTTTAAAAAAGTAGTGGGTATTTTGATTGTTAGTGTTATTTTTACGAGCATAGTAACGGGCGTTGGTTTTTATTATGCCGTGCATATTCCCATTGTGAATCAATCAATTGTGTCAGTAGACATCGAAAAAGGGGATTCATTTAATCGTATTATCGAAAAATTGCGAGAGCAAGGACTGCCGATTCAACCCTTTTTGTTTAAGCTACTCGCCCTTTCGAATAACAGCTATAAAAAAATAAAAACAGGTGAATATCAGTTCGATAAGGGGTTGAACTTGCAAGGTATCTTGTCGCAACTGGTGCAAGGTAAGACCAAACGCTACGGCATCACATTTCCAGAAGGTTGGACTTTTAAGCAAATGCTCCAGAAAATTGCCAGTAATCCCAGCTTACAGCATACCTTGCCAGCAATGAATGATCCGGCTTTTACCGCAAAATTAGGTTTGGAGTACAGTCATCCTGAAGGGGGATTTTTCCCTGATACCTATTTTTTTGACAAACAGACGACAGACGTAGCGTTGTTGAAACGGGCGCAGCTAAAAATGCAAACGATTTTACAGCAGGAATGGCAAAATAAAGCCGATAATCTGCCGTTTAAAACACCTTATGAAGCCTTGATATTGGCTTCGATTGTAGAAAAGGAAACAGCGGCGAGTGAAGAACGCCCTAAGATAGCGGGCGTTTTTATTGAACGGCTCAACCAAGCGATGCCTTTGCAAACGGATCCGACCGTGATTTACGGTATGGGTGATAGTTATGCGGGTGATATTAAAAGCAAAGATTTGCTCACCGTTACGCCTTACAATACCTATGTCATTAAAGGCTTACCACCAACGCCCATTGCCATGCCCGGTCGAGCGGCGATTTCGGCGGTGTTGCATCCTGAACGAGGCCACTGGCTTTACTTTGTGGCAAGAGGAGACGGAACGCATGTTTTTTCGTCAACCTTGGCTGAACATAATGCGGCTGTCGAAACTTATCAAAGGAATAAACCATGAAATGCGGAAAATTTATAACACTGGAAGGCGGCGAGGGGGTTGGCAAGTCAACTAATTTAGCGTTTATCAAAACACATTTAGAGCAACATTCCATTCCGGTGGTCGTTACACGCGAACCGGGTGGCACGTATCTCGCCGAAAAAATTCGCAATCTCTTATTAGATAACGAAAGCGAGAAGCTGACCGAGACGGCAGAATTACTCCTTATGTTTGCGGCGCGTTCTCAGCATATAAAACATGTGATTGAGCCGGCTTTAGCCGCTGGTAACTGGGTCTTGTGCGACCGCTTTACGGATGCGTCCTATGCCTATCAGGGGGGGGGTAGAAGTATGAAAGCGAGTGCGATTGAATGGCTAGAACACTTTGTGCAAGGTGCATTACGTCCTGATTTAACCTTGCTGCTAGATGCGCCGGTCGACGTGGGGATTGAGCGAGCCAGACAACGGGGGCAGTTTGATCGTTTTGAAATGGAACAAAACACTTTTTTTGAACGGGTTAGACGCGCTTACTTATTGCAAATGGAGCTAAACCCAGAGCGCATCAAGCTAATTAAGGCAAATCAACCTTTAGGTGATGTACAGCGCAGCATTGCAGATGCCCTGCGGGTTTTCTTAAAATGATAACGCCGTCCACTCTATTGCCTTGGCAACAAGCCGATTGGCAACGCTTACGCGCCTATATTGACCAACAGCGTGTCCCGCAGGCCGTGTTATTCACCGGCAACAAAGGGCTCGGTAAACAGCAGTTAGCCCATTTGCTAATACAGGCTTTGCTTTGTGATAGTCCTAAAGCCGATGGCTTGGCGTGTGGGCAGTGCAGTCGTTGTTTATTGCTGAAAGCCGGTTCGCATCCGGATTTTTTAAACATTTCGCCCGAGGCGGAGAGCAAAGCCATTAGTGTTAATCAGATTCGCGGTCTAATTGACAAGTTAAGCCTAAAGCCGCAGTTTGAGGGGTATCGCGTTGTGCTGATTAATCCAGCAGATGCCTTAAATAATAATTCTGTTAATGCGTTTTTAAAATGTCTCGAAGAGCCAGCGGAGCGTTCGGTTATTGTCTTAGTGAGTGAGCGACCTCGGACATTGCCGGCAACTTTACTCAGTCGCTGTCAACAACTACCGCTCGCTACACCAAATCGGCAAGTTGCCAGCACTTGGCTACAACAGCAACAACCGCAATTAACCACGGCGGATAGTCAGGTTTTGCTTAATTTGGCACAAAATGCGCCATTGCTAGCTTTGGAATTCGCCCACGAGGGTATTTTAGATCTTCGCGCAACGTGTTTTGCCGAGTGGGAAGCGATTGCGATGCACAAAAAACATCCCGTTCTAGTGGCGGAAAATTGGCAGAAATTGCCGGAACAGACCGTGTTATTTTGGCTGACCTCTTGGGTTAGTGACATGATTCAATGGTGTTATCTTGATAAGCCGCCGCGTTTATATAACCAAGATTTAAACAAACCCTTGCATGACATGGCTAAGCGGATAGAATTAAAAGGTATTTATCGACTATACGACCTATTATTAGCCAGTCGGCAACGTATCGGAACGACGATTAATAAACAATGTTTATTCGAAGAAATTTTAATCAACTGGTTTCAACTTAACCAAAGTCACTAATTATGTCTGATAATGCTCCCGCGCTAAGACCTGGCATTTTAACCTTATCGATTAAAGATAAAGCGTCTTTATATGCCGCCTATATGCCGTTTGTGATTAACGGTGGTTTATTTATTCCGACTAATCGGCAATATGAAATGGGTCAGGAAGTCTTCATGTTACTCAATTTAATGGAAGAGACGGAGCGATTGCCGATTGCTGGAAAAATAGTATGGAAAACGCCACCTGGCTCTGAAAGCTATCATGCCAGCGGTATTGGTGTGCAATTCACGGATCAGGATGGTGGTGCGGCACGTAGTAAAATTGAAACCTATTTGGCGGGTGCGTTGTCATCCGACCGTCCGACCCATACGATGTAAGCTTATGTTGATAGACTCTCATTGCCATCTCGACCGTCTTGATCTTAATCCGTACCAAAATGATTTTGCGTGCTTTATGGCAGAGGTAAAAAACTGCCAAATTGAACATTTACTGTGTATCGCCATTGATCTGGAGGCTTATCCGGCCATGCTGGATTTGGTGGCCGATTATCCGCAGATTTCAGTCAGTGTCGGTGTACATCCGAATGTGAGTGACGGTAAAGAACCCAGTGTCGAAGAGCTCATCACTTTAGGGCAATCAGACAAAGTGATTGCCATTGGTGAAACCGGTTTGGATTATTTCCGTAGTAGTGGTGATTTGGCGTGGCAACATCAGCGTTTTAAAAACCATATTCATGCGGCAAAAACCTTAAAAAAACCACTGATTATCCATACCCGTGAAGCACGCGAGGATACATTAAAGCTATTAGCAACAGAAGGTGCGGCTGAGGTTGGTGGAATTATTCATTGTTTTACTGAAGATTGGGCGTTTGCTCAGCAAGCAATTGATTTGAACTTTTATATTTCATTTTCAGGTATTGTCACCTTTAACAACGCCAAAGCTATTCACGAAGTGGCAAAAAAAGTGCCGGCCGAGCGTTTTTTGATTGAAACAGATTCACCTTATTTAGCCCCTGCACCGTTTAGAGGTCGTCCCAATTATCCAACTTATGTGCGTTATGTCGCTGAACGTATGGCAAACTTGCGAGAAACCTCAGTCGAAAAAATTGCCGCACAATCCACTGAAAATTTTTATCACTTGTTTAACAACAAACCCGTAGCGGAGATTGATTTATGAGTATTTCATTAAGTAAAGGCGGTAATATCAGCTTGTCAAAGACCGATCCCAGTCTTAATCAAGTTTTGGTTGGTTTAGGTTGGGATGCTCGCCCCACGGATGGAGCGGACTTTGATTTAGATGCCAGTGCCTTTATGATCAATGATGATGGCAAAGTTCGTTCCGATAGCGATTTTATTTTTTATAACCAAATGCGTTCGGTGTGTGGCTCGGTTGAACATACTGGTGACAACCAGACTGGGGCTGGTGAGGGTGATGATGAAGCCCTGATCGTGTTACTAGAAAAAGTGCCAGCGGATATTCAGCGCATCATTTTTACCGTAACTATCCACGAAGCGGAGCAACGTAAGCAGAATTTTGGACAAGTTTCTCATGCCTTTGTCCGGATAGTGAATAAAGAGAGTGGTCAGGAAGTCACGCGTTATGATTTAAGCGAAGACGCTTCAATTGAAACGGCAATGATTTTTGGCGAAATCTATCGACATAACTCTGAATGGAAATTTCGTGCCGTAGGGCAGGGTTATGCAGGTGGACTCGCTGCATTAGCAAGGCAATTCGGTATCAATCTTTAAAATACAGCATCCTTAACGGATGATTCTTAAAATAACCAGGAGACAATCATGGCAATATCACTGACAAAAGGCGGCAATGTAAACTTGAGCAAAGAAGCGCCAGGTTTAAATAAAATCATCGTGGGTTTAGGTTGGGATGCACGCGCCACTGATGGCGCCGCATTCGATTTAGATGCCAGCGCATTTTTAGTCAAAGCAGACGGAAAAGTTCGCTCAGACAACGATTTTTGTTTTTTCAACAATAAAGTTGTTGCCGATGGAGCGGTACAGCATATGGGCGACAACACCACGGGTGCAGGCGAAGGTGATGACGAAGTGGTTAAAGTTGAGTTATCAAAAGTCCCACAAGATCTCGATAAAGTCGTTTTTACCGTTACGATTTATGACGCAGAGACGCGCAGACAGAATTTTGGTCAAGTCAGCCATGCCTTTATTCGTGTTGTCAATGAAGAAGGCGGTCAAGAAATTGCCCGTTACGATTTGAGTGAAGATGCGTCCGTCGAAACGGCGATGATTTTTGGTGAAATTTATCGCGCAGGTTCTGAGTGGAAATTTAAAGCCGTTGGACAGGGCTTTGCCGGGGGCTTAGGGCCATTGGCGACTTCTTTTGGGGTTAATGTATAAAATGACCGGAAAATAATGCCAGTGCTTAACTGGCATTAACTGAATAGATTGATTAATGGAGCAATATATGGCGATTAACTTACAAAAAGGGCAAAAAATATCTTTATCTAAAGAAGCCGGTAGTAGCTTGAATAAAGTCATTATGGGTTTAGGTTGGGATGCTAAAAAAGCCAGCGGTGGCATGTTAGGTGGTTTGTTTGGACGGGGGGGTGGCAGTGATTCTATCGACTTAGACGCTTCCTGTGTATTATTTGATGCAGATAATAAGCTAATAGAAACAGTTTATTTTGGTCATTTAAAAAGTCGTGATGGTAGCATCGTGCATACCGGTGATAATCGCACGGGAGCTGGCGATGGTGACGATGAGCAAATAAAAGTGGAATTAAACAAAATTCCAGCCAACGTAAAATCCTTGGTTTTTACCGTTAATTCTTATACAGGACAAACCTTTGAGTCAGTAGAAAATGCGTACTGCCGTATTGTTGATGGCAGTAATAACCAAGAAATAGCTCGCTATACTCTAAGCTCTCAAGGTTCACATACCGCGCAAATCATGGCAAAAGTTTATCGTCATAATGATGAATGGAAAATGCACGCCATAGGCGAGAACGGTTCAGGTCGTACGATCGAAAACCTGTTACCTCAAATTACGACTCATCTATAAACGGATGAGAGTTTGGTTTAATAAAACCTTTTCAACCATCAGCTCTGTTTTTAATGCACTTCACCAAGCCGCACCGCTGGGTGAAGTGACCTTGATCTGTACGCATGTCCATTACGGAGCATCGGCTTTTTTGGCTGCTGATGAGTATTATCTTGAACCTGCGGATTACCAAGGAGAAATCTATTTGCAATGGTGCTTAGATTTTTGTTTGGCGCAGCAAATTGATTGGTTTTGGCCTGCCAAAGAAGCCGCACTCATCACCCAATATCAACAACGATTTGCCGCTATTGGCGTACAGGTGTTGTCGGTTGCCGATTATCGAGTTTTGCACTTACTGCATAACAAAGCCGAGTTTTATGCAGCCGTGCCGCCCTCTGTTGCCAAAACAATGGATTTTATTGCAGTGCATGATCTGGCGGGTTTTGACGCCGCCGTAGCAGAGCTAGCCAAAAAACACGATCGTTTATGTGTTAAACCGGCCGTCTCGGTGTTTGGTTTGGGCTTTAGGATTTTAGACACGCAGCGCGATAGTATCAGTCATTTGCTTGATGGGGTTGAATACCAAATTCCTTTAGCCGAGTTGCGTCAAGGCATGATAAATACGCCGCAGTTTGCGACCTTGTTAGTGATGGAGCATCTCGCGGGGCATGAGTGGAGTGTTGATTGTGCCGGTCATCAGGGCAAGTTGTTGAGTGCTGTGCAACGCAAAAAGTCCTTATTTGCAGGCTATGGGCAAGTTATAGACAATCAGCCTGACATTCACGATATGGTGACACGCTTAACCGCTCATTATGCTCTGAATGGCTTGTTTAATATCCAATTTAAAGAAGGCAAGCAAGGGCCACGCTTGTTGGAAATCAATCCGCGTCCATCCGGTGGTTTTGGTATGGCGTGTTTATCCGGTGTTAATTTGGCACAGTTGATTTGGCAAGCGGTCATTAAATCCGAGCCGGTGACTGAGCTGGTGATTCACTACGGGCGTAAAGTGACTGAAGTTAATACGGCGAGGATGTTAAGCGAAGAACACGCAGTGTCTCAGGTTTTTTGATTATTCGGCAAGGGATTGCGCCCCCTTGCCGAATACCTTACGCTACTATTTAAGTTGCTGATAATAATCAGCTAACTCTTTTATTTCCGCATCGCTTAATTGCTGGGCAATCAAACGCATACGACTATATACATCATTGTGACGCTCCCCTTTTTTATAAGCGCTTAACGTTTTAGCAAGATAATCCGCATGTTGACCGGCTAACGCTGGAATATCCATTTTTGCTCCTTGACCTGAACCACCGTGACAAGTAAAACAAGGCGGTACAATACGTTTGCCATCACCATTGGATACCAGATTTTCAGCTTTGGGCAAACGGCTCTTGTCTTTGGCTTGTTCAGGTAAGGGTAATGATGCAAACCAAGCGGCAAGATCTGCTGCATCTTGTTCACTCATGCCTTTGATGACACTGCTCATAGACTCATCGACACGGCTAGCATTGTAATAATCACGCAATTGCTTGAAGGTGTAAGTTGCTAATTGTCCCGCTAAGGCAGGAATAGCCGGTAGCGTTTCACCATCACTCATTTCAGCCTTCATGCCTTCGCCATTTTGACCGTGACAACTAGAACAACTAGCGGCTAAGGTTTTGCCTTTTTCCAGATTGCCGTGTTTAACTTGATTTAATTGCTCAGGTGTCCAAGCGATTTGTGATGCCGGTTTAGCCGTTGCCAGTACCGGAATCAAAAATGCGATAACGATTAATAATTTCTTCATGATTAATATCCCCATCCGCTTGAACCAAAGGTTTTCATAAAAAAGAATTGCAAAATTGGCAGGCCAAAACTAATCGCCATTAATGCAGCAATCACCTGATTCCAAAAGGTAAAGCCATTCAGATAATTGGGCAATGAAGTGACTGGATGGATAGGTTGTGCATATTCAATTGTTTGCTCAACAGTTTCAGATACGGGTTGCAATTGTGATTTTGCCAAGTTGTAAACAAATAAGCCGCCGGAAATCAGTAAAATTAATCCACCTAAAATCATGGCTAACTCATAGGGTTTCCAAGATAAAGTCAGCAAATTATTGTAAACCACCGTAGAAATACGACGTGGTTGACCCAGTAAACCTAAGACATGCCAAGGCGTGGTTAAAAACACCATGCCGACGAACCATGACCATAATTGTACTAAGACCATCGTATTACAAAACAACGGCTTGCCTGTTAAGACCGGCCAGAAATAATACGCAACGGCAAAATACATGATAATGGTCGTGCCGCCAAAAATGAGATGGAAGTGTCCTGGCACCCAAGCGGTGTTATGCACCATTGCATTCATGGCATAACTGGCATTGACGATACCGCCAAAGCCGCCAAAAATAAGCATCAACAGCGCCAGAATAACCGATAAGACCATCGGATTTGTCCAAGGTAAGGTTAGAATCCAACCGAATAAACCTTTACCACCTCTTAAACGTCCGGCAATTTCCAGCGACGCAATCACCGTAAAGCCAGTTACTAAGGTAGGCAGTGCGACAACAAAAGTGCCGATACCGTGCAATAATTTCCAACCTTTTTCTTGCTCAGGATCCATATATAAATGATGAAAACCAATTGGCAGCGCAAAAACGGCTAGCACGATAAAGGCAATTCTCGCCATTTCTTCACTGAATAAAAAGCCACCTGCTTGTTTAGGTACAAACACATAGAAGGCAATATAAGTAGGAATCAACCAGAAATACACGATAGGATGCAGTGTCCAAGCAAATAATGTCCGCGCCAGACCCGGATCGATAGTATCAATCCAGCCCAATGATAGCGGGATTAATTGAAACAACACCTCAACAGCAACACCGGCACTCGTCCACAACCATAAAATAGCATTAGCTGTGGTCGCAAACATCGCAAGTGGCACAGGCTCACCGGGGTTATTTTTTTTCCACTGGCTGAACATCACCAGCATGATGACGCACCAAACCCAAGAACCAACCACCAATAAGGTCGCGCCAATATAAAAAGCGGCATGACCGACAATCGGAGGATAAAAAGTATATAGTACCGAGGCTTTACCGGTTAGCAGTGGTAGCGCGGCTAATACCACACCAACAAAAGCAAGCCAAAATCCGCCCCACGCTAGGGGTTGATTCCAAATAGGTTGTTTTAAACTGGTCGATGCAATGGTGTAACCAAAACCCATAATAAAGAACGTGGTTAACACAAACGCCATTAAAACGCCGTGGGTACTGACAGAGGCAAAATACACGCTCGCGGATTCCAAAGCTGGAACAAAACCACTACGCTCTAAGACTTGATATTCACCCATCAAACACGCCAGTATAAACGCGACAAATGCCACCCAAAAATGGCTTAAGACAAGCTTTCTTGATACCGTATCATTCATTGTTGATCTCCTTTGATCGACGATTTTACCGGTGCTTTCCAGTCTTCTTTGGCAATGACGGAAATGTTGCTCCACATATGGTTATGACCTAAACCGCAATACTCGTTACACAATAGCGGATATTCGCCCGGTGATGGGAACTGAGTACTGACTTCCGCGACATAGCCCGGCACAATCATCGTACTCATATTGGTCATTGGAATATGGACACCGTGCAAAACATCCATACTCACCCAACGAAACGTCAATTGCGTTTCCGCCGGTACATCAATGTGTTTAGGAAAAAAAGAATAACGACCAGCGACCATACGGATAATAATTTCGCCGTTTTGATTGACCGATACACCCAAGTTGTCTTCCGCAAACTCCTCACTGAGATGCAAGCTGGCGGAATCAATGGTTTCAACTTTGCTGGGTGGGTTCACCCCATGAAAAAAGGCATCGATAGTAATAATGCCGACAAAAAGACCAATAACCAATAAGGAAATTGAAATCCATCGACGTTCCAGATGGTCGATGTGAATAGCGTTAAATTGATCGCACAAAGCCCGAATGGGATTTGTGGATTTAGACGGTTCGGTTTGCATAATAAAATCCTATCCTCGAGGCAAAAATACGCCGTAATAAAGAAACAGCCACGCGATAACCATTCCACCTACCACGGCTGACATTAGGACAAAAGTGCCAACAGGCGAACTTTCGAGAATACGTTTACGGTCTTCATCACTTAATTGATCCACATTATCCCCCACTTCTTGTTTATTAGTTGTCAGTGTCCTGTCAATTACTACGACAACCCAAAGGACAAGAGATGTCTCCTGTGGGCTATCGTAAAGCCGATCAAAAACACCAATCCTGTAAAAAAGCCATTAGCAATGGCAAGGCAATTATAGTGGTAAAGCGGAATATTGTCTGTTTAAACCATAGTAAAATCTGGCTGTCAAACTAATAAGTATTTAACAACAATGACTTATAGATAGGTCGTTACCTTGACACGCATTCCCAAACACTGTTTAAGAATGCGCTGCGTAAAGATAGGGAGGTTATAAATGGATTGGATATAGAGGACAAAGATTATGAGTTCTTAGTCATATATTCTTTTAAATATCAATTAGTTAAGAAATTTAGGATGGTCTAAGTTAATGTTTATGAAGACCAGAACGGGCTGCATAGCTTTTCCAGCGGTATCCTGGGCATTATAGCTTGGGATACCTGTCAAAGCCTTTAACCTTTAGTTTTTTCGACTACGGGTTTGGTCTCTGTAGTGGGTAATTTAGGAAATTTCCCCTCATACCATAGCGCCAAGTTTTTCTGTAATTGCACAGAAATGTCATGAATGGAGGCATCTTGAATATTGGAATTCAGAGGATCTAAGCCAATAGACGCATAAATATTACCTAGAGCCGCGTAGATTTCAGCCAAACTCTGCTCTTTTTCCATTTGTGAAGCAATCGACGAGGTTGCTGCATAAATCAATTCCAATTCTGACCCCGTACCTTGTTGCTGGTTATTGTTCATCAGTGTGAAAATACTTTCGTCCACTCGATTGAGTTCACTCGCCATTTTATAGTTATCAACGGCTTTTAAATATTGCAAATGCCCAACATTGACTTGTACGAGCGTGGCAACGCTCAATGCTTTGCGTCGGGTTTTTACGACATCAATTTGAGTTTCCGCAGACTTCCAAATTTTCGGTGCAGCGAGCAAATTGACGAGATTAAAGGTTGTTCTTGCTCCCGCTTCCATCCATAAATCATGCACTAAAAATGAGTTACTATCCCAGTTCACTGAAAGTGGTATGGTTAAGCCTGGCATAATTTTCAACATTTCCTTCCAAACTTCCGCTCGACTTATCCGCTCTTGATAGACTTCCTCGCGCAATTCAGGGCGATAAAACAAGCCTAAACTCTCTAATTCAGCGGCGCTAACTTTTAATAGCGGAGGTTCGTGGCTTTCTTGCACGTCTAGCAATTCCAATTTGCTGTGCATTGGCGCATTGATTAAGCCCATTAGTTTGGGTTTAGCCATTGCCATATCCGCACTGAGCTTTTCCAACTGATCGATAATGCGTAATAAACTGCGTTGATATTCCAAAACATCAATAGCCGGCTTTAAATTATCACTTTCAATTTTCTGACTCACTTGATAAGCATTTCTTGCTTGTTGAAGTACCGGTGTAATGCGAGGCATCAAGCGTTCTGCCAAATGCGTTGTCCAATAAGCCGCTAACACTTCTTTGAGTAAATTATTAACCACTTTACGACGACGCTCCTGAGCGATCAAAATCCGATCAGCCTGCTGCTTTGCCTGATAATAACTCACTCCAAAATCCAATACATTCCACGTAAAAGATAAATCGGCAATACCGCGATTAGTATCTTGAGACGTTGAATAACGGGTTAATTGAGAACTTTTACTTCTATCAAAATAGTCAACACTGGAAGAACCCAGCTGCTTGTCACGACCAATATATCCGGCATTAATAGCCAGTTTTGGCAACATATTGACTGTCGCCACATCGAGTTGCGTATCTTGTAATACCGATTCCATCATCGTTAGGCGATGATCGAAGTTATATTTAAGCGCCCGCGCCAAAATATCATAAAAACTTAATGGCGCAGTAATTGGCTCTTGCTTACTGTATATGTCCATTTGATCTTTCATGACACTGACCAAATGTGCGTCAGCTTCTATGGGTTTGGGTTTGATAGAACAAGCCGATAAAGCAACCACACTGGCAGCTATAAGACCTAAGTTTTTTAAGTATCGCATTCTCAATATCTCTCAAATTGACTGTGTTATAAGTATTTTAAACTATCTAATAAGGCTCGGCTTTCTTGTAATTTACTCAGATTACCCACCACATAAATTTGCTCGCTTAAACCTGATTTGCCAACTGCTGCTTGCGGTTGAACGGAGACACTTTTATCCTCAACGGGAGCGTTTTGTTCGCTGCCATTTTCAGGGGGTAACTCATCAGGGACTGTGTTTGGTTGTTGATTGGGTAACGCTTCCACGCTTTCAGGCGTAACAGCTGAGGTTCCAGGTGTTGCGGCATTATCTTTACTCACACGAACAGTAAAGGTGGCATGAACCTCATTACCATAGGTGTCTCTAGCTGTAATTAACACTCGTTCATCGATAGCCCCTTTCGGCGGTTCACCGGTAAACTTCATCGTCTTGGTATTGAAATGCAACCAATCAGGTAATGACGTGCCATCAATTCGTGTAGCTTTAAACTCTAATTCTTCATTAGGATCACTGTGCCGGAAAGTAGATGACGGAATGCTAAATGAATAAGGTTGAAGTTCAAGCACGACTTGATTGGGAATTGAACCAGCTAAGGTAATATCAAAATGCTGCATGGGCGCAAACATCATCAAGTCATTATTCGATTGCTGGCCATCTGCGTTGTAAGTGTTACCAATAATCGACGTGTCTTGTTTATCTACTACGGCTAACAATCCGGGTGCAGTAATTTGCGGAACCACTGGTGCAATAACGGGTGGTGTCACGGTTGGTGGTACAACAACAGGAGGATTACTGATTTGAATAGACGATCCTGTCGTAACCGTTGCATTTTTAACAACCACAGTCAACGTCGCGCTACTGATTTCCCCGTCTTTATCGGCGATGGTGTAATCGAATACTTCCGTTAATCCTTCCTCAGAAACATCGATTTTAGCGGGCGGTGCATAGGTATAACTACCCTCTGCATTGATCAATAACTGTCCACCAGCCGCAGTCGTAGAAGACTGACCGATAGCGATGTTTTGCGAACCCTGAGTCACCGTGATGACCGTTGTCGGTAAATCCCCTAAAGCAACTTCATTAGTCAGTAAATTACCTGAAACAGACTCACCACCTTCTATCGTTTTCGTAACATCTACAACCGCTAGTGGAAGGTGATTAACAATAACCGTAATGGTAGCCGGTGTTGATGTTAAGCCATCCGTATCACTAACCGTATAACTCACCGGATCAGGATCAGCCGTAAAATCAGGGACTGGCGTAAATTTCACGCTGCCAGTGCTATGCTCAACACTCCACGTGCCTTGTCCATCCACCACGAGACTATCGCCGGGCTGGCTCGTGCCGACTAATTGCACGCTGCTTGGATCGATGTCGTTCTCTGGATCAGTGTCATTCGTCAAGATAGCGATGGTAACAGGCAAACCAC
>CAJAVP010000037.1 GCA_903945375.1 uncultured Methylococcaceae bacterium
AGAGTGTAGGCATTTTTTCTAAAATCGTTTCTAGTCGCTTCATGGGAATCTTGTTTTATAGGTCATGACGTGTTTAAAACTACATTGTCCTCTGTATTTAAGATTTCCTCTATTTTTTCAACAAACTGTCCGAAGTATTGTGTACACGAGGTGCATCAGAACGTCAGCGTAACCCGTGACGGCGAGGGCATTGAAGTTGATTTGCTGGTGGTCAATGACGGTGATGTAGTTGCCATTGAATGCAAAAGCACGTTAGGTCTTGATGATGTCAACGAGCATCTAGCGCGTTTGGAAAAAGTAAAACGTCTATTGCCCAGCTATGCCAACAAACAGGTGATGACCCCTATTACACCGTAATGGGTAGGATTCTCTCGTTCCTAAAGCTCCAGCTTCACTGCCATTAAGTTAAGGAAAATCGTCCAGCAGATAGTTATGTTGATAAATCCCCCTATCCCTTTTTTTCAAAGGGGGAGCTAAACCTGTCATGAGTTGGTCGAATGAGAGGGTTTATAAAGCTTGCAATATATTGATTTTTAATACATTAATGCCTGACTTAATGGCGGTGAAGTCAAAGCCTGCGCTGGCTATGCTCAGGAGGACCTTGTCGAACCCTGATTGGCTTAACTATCCATCCATCCTTCGACAAGCTCTGGACGAACGGGTAAGCCTTGTTTGAGTGTTACGTGTGAGCTGGTAGCCGCTATTGAACGCCAACCAAAGCTTACTGACACAATCTGAAATCGCTGTAATGTTGTCCCACTTTAAGTGCAGCAATTTTCATATGGCTATTCAACGTAAATAAGGAGAGCCGGCTCTGCCTACAAGTTAACACGTGCAAGCAGAGCTTGCACTCCACAGGTTATAGCCTATTCACGGTCAACAGTTCTTATTGTGGTTTTTTAATAATATGCACTGAGCCACTATTATTTCGTGCGCTCGCTGCAATAAAACTCAGTTTGTCATGGTTGCTAAAACGCTGTTTTAGTTGCTCAAGTAGGTGTTCAGCGTGTTGTATGCCTTGAACGGCACAAAAACCTGTTGGCCCCCAAGAGGTTTGTCCAATCGCAACAGCACCCTGTTCAGCTAACCAGTTCATGGCTTCTGCGACATCTGTGCTGGTAAAAATCCCCCCTTGTGCGGACGCAAAATGTCCACCAACTGAGCTTTGTAGCTGAGTAATCACATCGCCGAAATGCGCTAGGTTGTGTTCGGCTAGCGCCGGCAGACCTTGCATGAGTAGTAAGTAACACAATCTTGCGGCTTCTTGTCGAGGGAATGGGGGTAGGGCATTGAACGCTTGAATTTCTTGCAGACCATGCAAGCCTTGACCACGCTTATCGAAGACTAAGATAAAACGCCAATCTTCAGGGATATCCATATGTACTAATACCGGGGGAGTGATGGTGTTTGCCCCTCGGCCGCCATCAACAACTAATCCGCCTTGCTCGAAAACGCCAATACCGATACCTGAACGCTGCCCTCGCTCAGTGACGGCTGCAATATCGCGTACGCTGAGACCTAAACCATAAACCGCATTGAGTGCCATGCCAATGGCTAAAGACATTTGTGTGCCAGAACCTAAGCCTACGTGCTCAGGAATCGCAGATTCAATGTGTACGTTGAGTTGGTCAGATACGTTTAATGCTAAGCATAATTGCTTTAAACATTGTTGAGCGCGGTCTGACGAAGGCCCTGTAATTAAGCTGCGATCTGCTAGAGTCACCGTCAAGCGTGTACTTATTTCATTTAAAGCGATGCCAATACTACCAAAATGGCGACCTAATGAGCCGCTTAAATCCAAAAAACCCATGTGTAATCTGGCGGGGGCAACGACTAAGATTGTGGAATGTTGATCGATCAAGTTGGTAGCTGGAAAAATAAAGGTGATAAGAATAGTGCTTGATTATACCTGAAGCTTGGCTTGATTGCGCTGACAAACTCCAGCGCATAATGGATTGGTGCTGTCATCTTCGTTATGACACTATGCCCACGAATGTTAGATTTTAAGGGGCGCGCAATTGGTTTTTTCGGGTTATAAGGCGAGCTTTCAAAGCACAAATAAGTTGTTAGTGTTGTTACAGCCATTTCAATTCTTGTTGATGATAACCTAGCTGGAGTAAAACAGCTTTAGCTGCTTTAGTCACGACCATCTGCTTCTACGCATAAAATAATGATAATGGAGGCCAGGTCATTTTAGGTTGTCTCATTAATCAACATGCGTTGCAGTGGGCTGTGGTTATCAATCACTAAGCGTAGCTCTGCATTGTCATCATGACACTGCTCAATGAGTTGATCGAGGGTTTTTAATTGTTCACTATGTTCGAGGCCTAGCTGTTTTATGGCTTCAATAGCCTCGTAATCTATTAAGGCTAAGGCTTGGGTTAAGCCTTTATTTAAACCTTTCATTGCGCTTTTTCTTAATGAGGGTTGGGCTTTTTTAAGAATGAAAAAAGGAACGAGCCAGGTCAAGCTAATGAGTAGCGCACTGTGAATCGCAAAGTCCACGCCAAGATAATGGCTACTGGTCATGTTGCTATAGTAATAGCCGATAAATACCTGGCTGCCTACCCAAGTCATTGCCGCCAAAGGCAATAGAATTTCGCCCAGTCGCAAGGACTTTAATAAGCTTCGCTGTAGGCTATTGCCGGGATTCGCTAAGGCTTGTCTAGCCGTTAGTTCGGTTTGGGATTGCGTGATTTTGCTTGCTTTGTCACGGAGCGGGGCGAGTAGGTTTTTAAACGGTATAACCGGTATGCCTTGTTGATCGAGGGTGAGTATAAATTCGTCGATGCCGTCATCTAAACGGGTTTGCGCCCACGTATCCCATAAGGACAAATTGGCACGTTGTGAATGTGTCATTAAATCTGCGGCATGTTCGGCGTAATACGCAGCAGATTGCTGGATAGGCCAAGCGAAGCCTTGGGTTAATTGCTGGCTGGTTTGTTGCCATTGTTTTTGCCAGTCGTTTAAGGCTATGGACGCAATATCGCTAAGTCCCTGCGGTTGTCGAAGCTGTTGTAGTTTGTGTTTTAAATCCAGTTTGCGTAATTGCTGACCACGCTGATCCAGTTGGTCTACGGTGTGTTGGGTTGCCAGTGTTGTGATGGTTTGTTCTAAGAGGGTGAACTCGTCAGTTTGCGTATCTTCGGTGCACACTGTTTTGAAAATGACGGGATCAAAAAAACCGGCTTTGTGCAATTGTTGACGAAAATCGTCGTATTGTTCAATTATAGCTCTATCCCATTGATTTAAAACAAATAACCATGCGTGCTTGGCGCCTTCTGCAAGCAATAATTGCCAGGCTTTTTCATCACGATAACGTTCCGGGCTGACCACATAAATCAGTACGTCGATATGCGGTAACCATTGTAAGACTAATTGTTTATTGTTTTGCTCGGTGCTATCAAAATCTGGCATATCGATCCAGATGATGTTTTTTCTGGCCTCTTCATCGTGCTGAGCAATTTTGATATGCGTTAGCGGGAATTGCTCGGGTAAGTGCTGAATGGCAACGCTATGATGATGGAATAACGTCACTTCTCGCGAGGTCGGGCGCTCTATACCGGCTTTGGCAATTGTTTTGCCCGCTAAACGATTGAGCAGAGTGCTTTTGCCTACGCCGCTGCCTCCCATAAAGGCGACAATTAAGGGTCTTGCACCATTTGCAAATAAGGTCTCCGGCGTTCGCAATTCCGGTTCGGTTAGTTGTTGGATGTCAGCTTGTCTCATCCAGCCAGCTAGGCAAGCTTGTTCTGCCCAATGCTGGGCTTTTATCGCTAACTCAGAGTAATCGTAAGCCATGGCGTTTCTCTGTCAATTGGCATTCAATCTCCCGTAATTGTTCGGGAGAAATATTAAATGGGTTGCTTGCGGCGATTTGCCTCGGCAGGTTTAACAATTTGTTGGCTAAGCTATCCATAAAAAGTGTTTGTTTGACTTGCTGTAATTGTTGTTGTTTCAATTGTGCTTCCATTTTGTGCATATAACCCCCAATAGCGCTTTCCGTCAATAAAGACGTTACGGTCAGCATCGCTGGTGCAATAACCAAATCCTGCATACCAATGCCGCCAGTATTTAATGTGATGGCAATCACGGCGGCATCTGCCGTCACTCTGGCTGCCCGTAAGGTGTTTAACACTCTCGGTTGTTCCTGTAATTTATCGTAAAGTCGATGCGCGGTGCGTTCTACCTCTTGTTGGAAATCAAGATGGTAGGTTTTAGCGGCCTCATCAAAATCCTGTAAAATCGTCTGCCGCTCTCCGCGCAGTCGCACACTTATGGCTTTCCACCAAATTTCTTGCTGACTCTGCTCGGCTTTTGCTATCAATTTATCTGCCGCCAATATCATAGTATGCTCGGCGATTTGTTTTAATAATACGATTTCATGACTGCTATTGACGATATGTAGTTGCTTACTGCCCAGTTTCATCAGTTGCCGGATGGGCCATGTCAAGGCTTTTCGCGCTCCTGTCAAGATGCCTGCTAATCCGGGGATCTCCAGTAGCGTTAACAATTCGGCTACCGTTTGCTGAAACGTTTCATAATAATGTGGGTGGTGTAAAAAATCACGCTGGTAACTTTCTATGCAGTGCTGAATCAGTTCATCGACTAACACCTGCCAATCTCGTTCAGCTTGGTGTTCTTCAAATACTGGTGCTAGCCAACTTTGCCAATAATGTTGCAAAAACACTTGCTGTACAACGGCATGTTGGCGTTGATTAAGCTGGCTTTGTAATTGGGTCAGTATTTGTTCGTGACCAATCGGCCAGTTTGGTAAGCCGGCGGGTTTTTGATAATACAACGGGACGACCTCAGGGAATTGATCTGTTCTCGCGTGTTGCCACTTTTCTCGTAAGGATTGGGTGAGTAACGCCGATGAACCTTCACTTAATTTATTCAGACAAATCAGTGTGGGTTGACGTAAATCTGCTAATAGGGTCATCATGTCCCACACCGTTTGATCGGCGTATTTTTCTTTACTAAGCACTAAAATAAGCACATCCGCTAGAGCGACTGCTCGCAGTACACCTTCTCGATAGACGGCTGAATCAATAGAGTCAAAATCCGGCGTATCCCAAATCACACAAGGCGGTAACAAGGGCGAGCGGGCGGATGACTCACTTAGGGTGTAGCAATCATAGCGATGTTCTGATAGGAGCGCGACATCTAAACACTGAAAGCGACCAAAATAACGTTGCAATTCGCCGCATTGAGTTAGGCTGGCTTGATGACAAAAGCCATGCGGATGAACGGTGTAACCTGCTAAAGGACTCACGCCCGCAGCATTTGTCGCTAGTAAGACGTTAACTAACGAGCTTTTTCCGACTTGTGTTGGTCCAATTACGGCAATTTGCAGTGGTAGTGAACGCGGTGAATCCAGAAGTTTTCCTTTGCGGATTATCGCTTCAGCCAGCGTTAATTGATTGATACGCTGCTCGTTTACAAGCGGATCGATCTTATTTTGCGAATGATGCAAAAGTATCTGATAACGCTGTTTTAATAATTGGATAAATTCCAGCATGGTTGATTAGCTCAGAGTTATAATAAAACCGACCATTTTACTTTGCTTGGTGATTTGGCGTGTGTAATGACAACAATTATAAATACCATAACATAGACCTATAAATGACATCGAGGTTATCTTTATGAAAAAACTAGCGACTCTGCTAATAATTTTAAGCTGTGGCGTATTAGTCGCATGCAGTAACGGACAAAAAATTAATGGCCATACCACCAAAACGGCTTATAAATCAGTAAAAATGCTAAAAAACCGCTTGGTTCCCGAAAATCGGATTGAATTTGAAGTGGCGTTTTGGGCTATTCGCGATGCCAACAAAGAAGATAGTAAATTTCTTGAGCTGGTTGATGGAAAAAAACCTGAAGAGATTATCTCTCTAGGTAAAGAAATTTATCAACAACGCCGCGATGCTGGCTTTAAGGAATACACTCAGTATTCTAGTTGGGAAGAAATGATCACTAAATTTGGCAGAGAACGAATCGATCAGGATAATCGCAAAAGTTCTAAAAAAGAAGACACTAAAGACAAAGACAATGATGTGTTGTACAAGCTATGATCTTCAAAAGCCTAATGGTTATGCGCGGTATATAATCCTAGTTGTTAATTGGCTGGGTGTGCGGGCAGGATGCCCGCATCAACTATCACATTTTAATGGCATTGTTCTCTGTAATACTCGATAAAAGTTGACGTAATTATTCATCTCCTATGATTT
Organism: uncultured Methylococcaceae bacterium; assembly: GCA_903945375.1. GTDB lineage: Bacteria > Pseudomonadota > Gammaproteobacteria > Methylococcales > Methylomonadaceae > Methylovulum. The sequence goes on from CAJAVP010000037.1 coordinate 6,231, forward strand.
TCTAGGGGTGATACGTTTAATGAATCCAAAAAACTGTTGACTGAGTGAAGTCGAAGCTAGAAGCCAAGCGAATTATATTCCCCTCAGCTAGCTACGGACGACCCGGTATGGGGTTTTATGGTGGGCTGAAGGCATTCATTAAGCAGACTTGATTGGCGTAACTGATCGGCTGTTAATCTCTTGAGTATCTACGTGGCAAATTTTTGACTTGACATGATGTTTCGAGCTGGTAGACTGACCGCTCACCAAATAGACTTGGTGTCTTTCTTAAATCTTAACAATGGTTGAGGTTGAAAGTGGAATAAGGAATTGCTAGTGTCGACTCTTAGTATTGAACTAAGACTATTAATTTTTAGGAGATAGAAATGGCAGCTACAACTGAATCAGTGAAAACTGATGCTGCGGAAGCACCGCTGTTAAATAAAAAAAATATGTTCCTGGGCGTATTACTCTATGTAGTATTCTACGGCTGGGTTCGTTGGTATGAAGGTGTTTATGGCTGGTCAGCTGGTCTGGACTCTTTTGCCCCTGAGTTCGAAACATACTGGATGAACTTCCTGTATATCGAGTTCATTTTAGAAGTTTCTACTGCAGGTATCTTGTGGGGTTACATCTGGAAAACTCGTGATCGTAAAGTGATGTCAATCACTCCAAGAGAAGAGTTGAGAAGACATTTTACTCATTGGGTTTGGTTGGTATGTTACGCAACTGCTATCTACTACGGTGCAAGCTACTTCACCGAACAAGATGGTACTTGGCATCAAACTATCGTTCGTGATACTGACTTTACTCCAAGTCACATCATTGAATTCTATTTGAGCTACCCAATCTACATCATCACTGGTGTTTCTTCTTTCTTGTATGCTAAAACTAGACTGCCTACCTATCAACAAGGTCTGTCTTTGCAATACATGGTATCAGTAATTGGTCCTTTCATGATTCTGCCAAATGTTGGCTTGAATGAGTGGGGTCACACTTTCTGGTTCATGGAAGAATTGTTTGTTGCTCCTTTACACTACGGCTTCGTATTCTTCGGATGGGCTGCTTTAGGTGTTATGGGTGTTGTAAACATCGAAATTGGAGCTCTCTCTAAGCTTCTGAAAAAAGACTTGGCTTAATCCAAGATCTTTAAAAGCCATAAATAACTATCTCCTAGTTGTTTCGTTATTAGCTAGCGAAACAACAAATGGTAGATGTTAATATAAAAATAATTTAAATCCTTTTAGGAGGTAAGCTAATGAGCGCATCTCAATCAGCTGTACGTTCACGCGCTGAAGCGGTAAAAGTTTCACGCACGTTCGATTGGCTAATTTGTTTTACATTGTTCTTCGTAGTACTAGGTGGTTATCACATTCATTACATGTTGACTGGCGGTGACTGGGATTTTTGGAGTGACTGGAAAGACAGACGTCTTTGGGTTACTGTAGCTCCAATCGTTTCAATTACGTTCCCTGCTGCTGTTCAATCTATGTTGTGGTGGCGTTACCGTTTACCATTCGGTGCAGTTCTTTGTATCTTAGGTCTTCTGTTAGGTGAGTGGATCAACAGATACTTAAACTTCTGGGGTTGGACTTATTTCCCAGTAAACTTCTGCTTCCCTTCAAACCTGATGCCAGGTGCTATTTTACTTGACGTTGTCTTAATGATGACCGGAAGTATGACTGCAACTGCTGTTATCGGTGGTATGGCTTGGGGCTTATTATTCTACCCAGGTAACTGGCCAATCATTGCTCCATTACACGTACCTGTTGAATACAACGGTATGATGATGACTTTGGCTGACTTACAAGGTTACCACTACGTTAGAACTGGTACTCCTGAGTACATCAGAATGGTTGAAAAAGGTACGCTAAGAACTTTCGGTAAAGACGTTGCTCCAGTATCAGCGTTTTTCTCTGCTTTCGTGAGTATCTTAATTTACTTCTTGTGGCACTTCTTCGGTCGTTGGTTCAACTCGACTGAATTTGTCAAAGCTGCATAAGATATTGCTATAAAAACAATAAATTGGTGGCTATGAATTGTATAGCCACTTGATACTCAGAAAACTATAGATTCTCTATTATAGAGGAGGATATATGAAATTATTAAAAGACAAGGTTGCTAAATTGTCCTTTGTCGCATTGCTGGCTACTGTTACAGCATCGATGTTTTATACACCAACTGCATCTGCTCATGGTGAAAAGTCGCAGGCCGCTTTCATGCGTATGCGTACTATTCACTGGTTTGATCTGAACTGGTCAAAAGAAGAAGTAGCTGTAAACGATACAATGACGATTTCTGGTAAATTTTTCGTATTTAGCGGATGGCCAGAAACTGTTGATAAACCAGAGATTTCATTCTTGAACATCGGTATTCCTGGTCCTGTGTTTATTCGTGCAGGGTCTTGGATTGGTGGTCAATTAGTTCCACGTTCAGTTTCTTTGGAACTGGGCGAAACTTATGATTTCAAAGTATTGTTGAAAGCTCGCCGTCCTGGTGACTGGCACGTTCACACTATGTTGAACGTAAAAGGTGGTGGTCCAATCATTGGGCCAGGTAAATGGGTAACGATAACTGGCTCAATGGCTGATTTCAAAAACTCAATTACTACCTTAACCGGTGAAACTATTGATCTGGAACATTACAATCTGAGCAACACTTACTTCTGGCATGCTTTCTGGTATGCTTTAGGTTTAGCTTGGATGCTTTACTGGATGCGTAAACCAATGTTCGTACCACGTTCTATCGCAGTTGAAGCTGGTAAAGCTGATTCTTTGATTAGTGCTACTGACAAAAAAGTTGCAATGGGTTTTGCTGCAGGTACTATTGCTATCGTTGCTATGTCAATGGGCAGTACAAACGAGCAATTTCCTATTACTACTCCATTACAAGCTGGTTTATTACGTGGTATAAAATCAATCGAAATGCCTGCAACAACTGTTGGCGTTAAAGTTGAAGATGCTACTTACCGTGTACCAGGTCGTGCAATGCAAATGACACTGACCATTACTAACAACGGCGATTCTGCAATTCGTTTAGGCGAATTCAACACTGCTGGCGTTCGTTTCTTGGACAGTGCTGTAGCTCAAGATGAAACTGGTTACCCAGATGATTTGTTGGCTGAAGAAGGTTTGACTGTTAGTGATAACAGCGCGCTTGCTCCAGGTCAATCAAGAACTGTTCAAGTAACTGCATCTGATGCAGCATGGGAAGTTTATCGTTTAGCTGACTTGATCTACGATCCAGATAGCCGTTTCGCTGGATTGTTGTTCTTCTATGACGAAGCTGGTAAACGTCAAATGATTACAATTGATGCACCATTAATTCCTACTTTCATCTAATGAAATAAGAGGAAAGCAGTCTTTACTGCTTTCCTTGGAATTAGAAACCCTCGTTATTTTTTGATAACGGGGGTTTTTTTTGCGTTAAAGGTAACTCGAAATAAAAATACCCTATGGATGTGCTAAATACAGTGAAGCGCATAGACCATCACGAATGATAAGCTTCACTGTCGTTCATTGCATCCTATCGAATTAGTGATTTATTATTACGACAAGTAACCGAATACTCTCTGTACAATCAATGTAGGTTGATTTTTATCAACGAGTTACCTGAGTGATTGGTAACTTCTCATTAGTTGCAGGTGGCATATAAATCAAAGGCTTATATGGCTAAAAATTCTTTAAAACTGATATTAAACGCTATTCTTAATGTCGGTGCGTCGTAAGTTATTGATTTGTTGTTCACAGGGGATCAAAAATGCGATTTTTAGTGAATTTTTACAAATTTAAGTCATTGAAAAATAAGCTTACCTGCGACTAATGAGAAGTTACATTTCATCATGTTAATAATCTAGCTATCTTTTTCAAAGAGGGTAATTGAATACTTACTAAAACAGAACAACGTCATTTTGGTATGGATTGCAAAGCTCTAGAGTGCAGGGATGTGCTTAGCATTTTTGCTATCTCTGGTTCTATTCACCATTAAAGCAGACTAATACAATGCGCTTACTCCTTCCAAAGACCACTATTCATATTTGGCTGGTTTTTCCTGACCAAATCAATGATGAAGCACTGCTGGCTCGCTATGTTGACATTTTAAACGCAGATGAAAAAAAACGTTGGCAACGGTTTCATTTTGCCAAACACAGACATCAATTTTTAATTGCTCGGGCGTTGGTGCGTTCCACCTTATCGTGTTACGCGGATATTAGGCCAGCAGATTGGCGTTTTATCTTCAATCAATATGGTAAACCTGAGATTGCACCTACTTTATGGTCGCAGCCACTCCGTTTCAACTTAGCACATACCGATGGCTTGATTGTTTGTGCTGTGGTTTGGGAACATGCGCTTGGCGTCGATGTTGAGAATGTGCAAAAGAAACACGAGACCTTAAAAATTGCTGAGCATGTGTTTTCAAAGCAAGAAGTGGCTGATTTAGTTAGTCTACCTGAAGCGGATCAAACTGAACGCTTTTATCATTATTGGACGCTAAAAGAAGCGTATATTAAAGCTAAGGGGATGGGGCTAGCCTTGCCGCTGGATCAATTTGGGTTTCGTTTTATAGAAAATCACGGTGTTGAAATTGGCTTTGATCCGTGTTTAGATGATAATCCCTCACATTGGCAGTTTTGGCAATTTAAGCCCTCATTACACCATATCGTTGCTCTTGCATTGCAGGCAGAGTCATCCGCTTCTTATCATGTCGATATGAAGACGGTTATCCCACTGCAAACCGTATAACATGATATTCAAGTTTTTCTCTTGATTTAAAAAATCGTCAATTGCTTGCGTGTGGTTGGCACTCCATTTTCATCAACGGATTCTGGGGATATGTTAGTGTTGATTTTAGGTCTTAGTCGGTATGAATTTAAATCTTAAGGGCTACTCCCATAAGTCGCACACCGGCATCATGAAGGGCTAGGCTTAAGTCAAAATGATAGACATCCGTAGCCTCTAGGCAGACGACGATGCCCGACAAACTGACAATACATCAAAGATTAAGTAGGTGATCAAAAGTCTTTTAACATTTCTTAACATGACAAAGTGCTTGCCGCACCCAGACTATATGAAGTGGACGGTATTTTATTTTGTTAAAAGACTTTTGAACGATTACTTACAATCGTTTAACAATCTGCGTTGGAAACCATTCAGTCCCCCCATCTAAAATTATTGCGATTAAGTCGTCATTTTGGCAGAAATGACGCTATCTCATTGATGTATAGAGGAGGGCTGAATAATTGCAATAGATACAGCGAGAGCTGCTCTCGCACCTGCCATTATTTGCTGTCAAAGCGCAAGCGACTCACCAAAGGATCATGATCAGACATACGCTGTCCATTTTTCAAAGGTCTAGGATCGATTAACCAGCTTTCCGCCGTTGCTCGACAAGCACCACCTGCAAAAATGTGATCAATGCGCTGATTAGGATGTAAGCTTGGTTGAACAACAGGTTCGCCCGCTAGTTGATAAGCATTTTGCAGTAAAGGGGGTAGATCTTTCGCACCTGACAATCGATCGTAGCGTTCGGTAGAGGCGGGGGTATTAAAATCGCCCGTTACAATTACCGGCAGGGTTTGTGCTAACTTGGTGAGCTGTTGATAAAATAAGGTTGCACTCGGCTCTTTGTTAACACTGGCATTATCAAAATGGGTATTGACAAAGATAAAGCTAAAATTATTACTTTTATCATGCAGCATCGCCCAATTTACATAACGAATCATGGATAAGGCGTGAAAGCCATAACTCATAGGTAGGCTTGGATTAGGTCCCAACCAGAATTGCCCTTTGTCGACTAATTCAAACCGATCAGTTTTAAACAGTAAAGCTGCATCACCATATTGAAACCGACCCAAGTGATAACTCACCAAGCTGTATTTTGTGGAAGGCACAATAGTCGCAATATCTGTATCGGTATGCGTTTCCTGAAAACCAATTAAATCAGGATCATATTCAGCAATCCTTTCACGAATTTCTGGAAGACGTGTTGACCAAGGCAATGCCCCGCCGGTATCACCATGACGAAACCGCAACGCCATCGATTCAATAAAATCCGAACCATATTCTACGTTATAACTCAGCACGGTCATTGCTCCGCTGCGACAATTTTGCGGACTGGTATTGACCGCCGGCAACGCATGTGCAAAGCCTTGACCCAAATACGCCGCTAAATACTGAATGCCCTGAAAGCGAATAAACCCTATCAACGCAATCAATGCGACCAAAAAAAATAAACTAATTCGTTTTAACCATTTCAACATGTTGTTTTCTCAGACTAATTGTATGCGTTATGCGCGTTTCCAAACCGCGTTTTACTGTTAATAACTTAGGCGCGAGCATGAAATAAAGTGCACAACTGTGTGCGGCTGGAGTGCTAAAGCGCCTACTGTTGGTGCTTGCCTAAGTCATTCTATGCTCATTTCTAACTTTTTCACGTTACTTTTTATGAGCGGATTTTCTAAAAGCTGTTTGATATTTTTCAAAATCGCTTGCTGGTCTTTTGTTGGATAACGCGCCAAATTTTTCAACGCGGTATCCGTAAAAGTCACGTCATAACTCATTTCCCACCTTCAATTATTTTGATTCCTTCTTCACTCAAGCCATAAAGCCCATAAACCAACCTATCAATCACAATCCCAACTGAAAACTCAACGCATCAATAATTTCAGTTTTCGTATCATCGTTTTTTATTTCGCCTAATTGTTTAATCAGTCGTTTTTTGTCAACGGTTCGGATTTGCTAACAAAGCATGAGCGAATCTTTATCCAGTCCTGAGTGTTCTTTTTTCAGCAACACTTCATTCGGGTAAATTCGGCGACCTTGTTTAAGCGAGGTTAGCGGCAAAATGTTTATCACTGGCAGAATCGCGTTTGTTTCCAGCAATTTTCATTATGACCCCAAGCTACCCTATTGCCGGCTTTCAGGGTCGGATAATTGAGCTTTTCGGATTATGAGACCAGCCCTTCAGCATAAAATCGAGCAGATGCTCCCAGCTATCAAAGCACGCACAGTTGTCAGCGCCTTCATGTCATCAAACAAACGCTTTTGCGAAGGCCGTGTCTAAAGCAGCAGGCGAAACTTGTCATCCATTAAATCCAGCAGGGTAGGTAGTCTTCCCTTGCGTCTCTTGCATCGTCCGCTGGAAGTCCGAAAAAGACGGGCTTTGTATGAAAAAAACTGAAAATGCACTCAGGCCGGCATCCGTCATAGTATAGCCCGTATTTTTTCCTGTTCGCCGATCGGTGAAGGTTTCAAAAGTTAGGCGCACAAACTTGATTACGTCACTAAAGGTCAACGCGTTTAATCAAAAGGGTGTGTTCATAAATTAGGTTTCAATGGGGATTCGGTAGGCGCTGGATGCCATAATGAGAATTGCTGCGTATATACCCCCTACTTGACTGAGATGTCAATAAACCTTATGAGACATCACGGACATAAAAAACCGCTAAGCCTTATGGCTTGCGGGTTTTTGTACTATCTGGAATCGTTTGAAACAACGATTTGGAGATCCGTAGGGCGGATTCGCCGCTAGGCAATCCGCCACAATGAGGCGCACCGATGGCGGATTGCTAGCGCGAATCCGCCTTACAGATTTAAAGGTGCATGACGCTATCGCTTATACACCCTACGCGCTAAATAACAGATGTAACCCCAGCACAGGATTGTTGTCACCGATAAAGCAATTGGTGATCGATTGAAGAATAACCGGACGTTTAAATCACCACAAAATCCGCATTAGTGATAGACAAATTAACACCCAATTGAGCGATTTGTACGCCTTGACCTGCACCGCTACCGTCAGAATCATAGGTCACCGTGCCGGTGCTAGGGTTATAGATAATGTAATCATTAGGGTCTAAGGCATTCGCACCAATCCCAAGCTGACCTGCATCCATAGTACCGAAGCCCGTTAACTGAGTAAAAATCTGACCATCCAGTTTGATCGTATCGTCAATCGGTTTGAAATCGGTAATCTTATCTGTTGAACCATCGGTTGCGGCATTAAATACAAAGTTATCCTTACCGCTGCCACCGGTTAAAGTATCACCGCCTACACCACCGGACAGCACATCATTCCCGCCGCCACCAAACAACGCATCGCGACCAACCGCACCGACCAAGTTGTTCGTGCCATCATTACCCGTTAAGGTATTATCGCCGTCGTTGCCAGATAAATTACTGCTCAGCGAACCTTCAGCAATCGTGCCGTTCTCAATACCCGTTGGCAGTGTGTAGCTGCTTAATTGAAAAGGCATAATTACCGTGTCTTTGTCAGTGGTTAAACCTTGGTCGTCGATGACATCTTTTAGCCCATCAAAATCCAGATAATAGGTGTCATCCCCAGCACCGCCAATCATGGTATCCAAACCACCGCCCGTGCCAAACAAAAAATCATTACCAGCACCACCGCTCATCAAATCGTTTTCTTGCTCACCCTGCAAATAATCATCTCCCTCGTTGCCCCACAGCACATCATCGCCATAACCACCCCACAGCGAATCATTGCCTAAACCGCCCGACAAATCATCTGCCATATTCAAGCCGTGCAATTTATCTGCACCGTTGCCGCCGACTAGGACGTCAATTTTAGAGCCGTCCGCATCACCGTATAAATCCAATGCCATATCCTTACCATCATCGCGATTGGTTAAACTGAACGGGCTAATGCTCAAACTCTTATAAAACACATCAATACTACTAATCGTTGCCGTGACTTGATACGGAATATCCTTATCATCTAAATAATCGTCTACGCCGCGCACCGTCAAGGATTGTGGTACGGCATAATTGGCATCCGTAAAGGTCAATGTCGGATTATCCATCACACCTTCGGAGGTATCACTGCTGGTAAAACTCAGCACCACCGTACGACCGGGCAGCGGTGCCGTATTCAAGCGGATAGAATAATTAACCGAAGAACCATCCTCGCCCGTGCTTTGAGGTGTCTGAGGGCTAATCGCAAAACCAGCGGCGAGCGGTACAGTTACGGCACTGGAACTAGCACTGCTGACCGTTTCAGTTTTGCCCAAACCATCGGTATAACTCGCCAGCACCGCAATGGATTTACCCACATCTGCCGCACTGACGGTATAGCTGCTGCCCGTTGACAGGGGCACACCCGCCACTTGCCATTGATAAGAACGACTGCCCAAACCATCCACATCTGCCAAGGTATCAGAAACACTCAGCGTTTGATTTTGCTCAGGGGTCATATCACTGAGCAACACCTCGCCAGTCGGCGCATGATTCGCCTGAAACACCGAAAAATCCAGCGACCATGCCTTTAGCGTACCGGAAAACAGAGCCTCATCATCGATGACTTTCAGCGTCCACTCGCCATTTGGACTCAAGCCATTGACGACGGCCAGATTGCCTTCGGGACGAAATGAGCCGGTAAACGGCGCAGTGGCTTTGCTAATCAGCGTGGTCGCTTCGCTATCTAACACCGTATTAAAAAAATTATCGCCGCGTCCACCGACGTCAGTAAATAGCTCAATCTGTTGACCGGTCGGCGAGATCAAATACACATCTAAATCAGCATCCCAGGCATGAGCAATAGTGATCGTTACATTGAGATCAGTAATCGAGCCACTTAAACCGGCAACGGTTAAGCTAGAGGTTAGCGTTGAGTTATCAGGAATAGCAAGATTGGGAGAAGCTGTAAACGCTTGTTGAATAGTCGTACCGGCTGAACTAACCGCAGCGGCGGATTTAGTGGATAGGTGGGATTTTGACATACGCGGTGGCTCCAAAACGTTAAAAAATAGACGTAAATTCGGCTAAAGTTTACACTAGATTCTAATTTTAGGCGCGTAAGTTACGTGCATAAAAAATCCTGCTGTTTCATTTTTCCTCAAAAGGCTTTGTTATGTTAAATCTCATCTCTCGAATGACCGGTATTGTTGTCCTCTCCAGCTTATCACTCAGCAGCCAAGCGGCATTTGAATTGACCGTTACGCCTGGTGATCAACAACTCACTGTTCAGTGGACAGCGGTAAAAAAGGCCAGTAATTACGGCGTGTGTTATGCCACCGAATCGATTGATAACATTAGAAATTGCGAAAATTACGCGGGCGGTACGTGGCCCGATACGCCCAAAACCAGCCTAAAGATTACCGGTCTGACCAACGGCACAAAATATTATTTCCGCGTCCTTGCCGAAAATCCACAGAACATCTTGGATATTAGCCAATTAATTTCAGCCGTACCCAATAAAATCATCACGCCCAAAACCAGCGTAAACGACACCGGCATCACCGCTAGCCAATGCTATCAACAAGGCAGCAACAGCTTGGTCGCTTGCAACAGCGCGGCGGCAAAAGCCTTAAATCCGGCGCAAGACGGCATGATCGGGCGCGATGTCACGGCAAGCACCAACAGCGACGGACATTTAGGCTTTAATTTCACTAAACTCAGTAGCACTGGCAGCGTATTGTCTGCCACCGCCAGCAGTTGGGCGTGCGTCAAAGACAACGTGACCGGCCTGATTTGGGAAAACAAAACCAATGACGGCGGCTTGCATGATGGCGATAACACTTACACCAATTACAGTGCCGATTATGGCGCAGGCAACCTCGGTAGTGCCAGCGATGCCAGCGGCTATGTGGCAACCGCCAACCAACAAGGCTGGTGTGGCTCAAAAGCTTGGCGTTTACCCACGATTGATGAATTGCAAAGCCTAGTGGATTACAGTGTACCTTATCCCGGGCTTACCATTGATACGGCGTTTTTTCCTAACACACAAGCTTATGTGTTTTGGTCTTCTTCGCCTAACGTGGGTGGTGCCGATGACGCTTGGTACGTTAATTTCAGTGGCGGCTATGTCAGCGACTACGGCCGGTACGGCGCTTTCCCTGTTCGGTTGGTTCGTGCCAGTCAGTGATTGGTTATTGGTCTTGGTTTAGTCTAGCCGAAGCGTTGGCAATCAGGTATAGTCTGTTTACAAAGGTCATCTTATGAATCCCATTTTACCTCCTATTTATCGTGATAGCCGTCGGTTGTTAGTACATACCGAAACGATGGTGTTGCATTTTGCGCGTTATCATAACTATACGGTGGGCACTGATTTAAGACGCCAAGCCATGCACATCATGCGCGGCGTTCATCGCGCCTGTTATGACCGTGAGCGGGTTACAGAGCATTTGCGCCAATTAGTCTGGCAAATTGATGATTATAAATTGACCTTGCAATTAGCGATGGAAATCGGCGCGTTTACGCACGGCGCCAAAGGACAGGCACATTTTGCAAGCTTTGAAGCCGCTGCCGACTTGGTGGCGGGTATTGGAAAACAGTGCGGCGGCTGGCAACAGAAAACTACCCAACGTCTGCATACACCAGTGGGCAGTGAAGCTGCTCCCGGGTCAAAACCTGCGATGTCCCCGTAGGGCAATCCCGTATCACTGAGTGCCAATCCCACCTTTCCTGTGAGTGAGGTTAAACCCTGATAATGCCGTGCTACCGTGTTGATGCGCGGCAACGTCGCAAGTGGATTGGCTGGCGTTTTGGTCTTCTTCGCCTAACGTGGGTAATACCAATAACGCTTGGAACGTTAATTTCAATAACGGCAATGTCAACAACAACAACCGGAACAACGCTTTCCCTGTTCGGTTGGTTCGTGCCAGTCAATGATAAATCGGTCGGTGTGGGGTGTGATGACGCAAGGTTTGTGCGCCTGCATTATTGGCATCGATCCGTGTGTAGGGGATGGGTATCCGTCCGTACTGTTTTTTGTATTGTTGATACGCTGGTTTATAGCACAAGCAAATTGTCAGCACTCTTGGTAGTAACAATTTTTCTCTTGCGCTGTAACACAAAAAGCCCCCGCTCCAATGCCGTTTTTTTTGCATCCTCATAGCTATGAAAAGCAGTGATTGCGCCATAAAGTTTGTAGTTGGCGTAAATGGGATACAAGGTCTTAAAGTTTCGCATTTTGCGCTCTAGCTTATCTATGTCTTTTTCGTGCGCTTTATATTTCACTTCAATAATCCCTATAGCATTGTTATTGGTCATGAGAATATCAAATTCTTCTTGGGTGTTACCGCGATGTTTAAATTCATTTTTAGTAATATCATCAAAGTGAATAGTGCCTAACTAAGTATGCTCAACTAAGCTATTAAAAAAGAATTCTTCGGCAACGAAACCTTGATTTTTGCCAATGCCATCGACTCTATTAGCTATGGAATGAGCATGGAATAACTTAGGCAAGTTGCCAATAGTCGGAGTGCAGGCTTCGCCTGCGCTGCAAGCAAAGCTTGCACTCCAGCCGCACACAGTTGTTCACTTTATTTCATGCTAGCTCCTTAGTGCGAATGTAACCCAGCTAAACGAACACAGGCGGAATCAATAAAAATGAACCTACCCGAACCTTGTATCGCAATTCCGGTCAGTTTACGGGCTTGCTATAAAGCCTGGCGTAAGGCACGACGTGGCAAGCGTCCCAGTGCCAATCAATTGGTCTTTGATATCCGCTGGTTGGATAATTTACTGGCACTTAAAGAGCAATTGCGAGCAGGGCACTGGCAGCCCAAACGTACCGTGTCGTTTATCGTCCATCACCCGAAAACGCGCGAAATTCACGCCCCATATTTTGCTGATCGGATTGTTCATCATCTCTTGGTAGAACGGCTTGAACCTTTGTTTGAGCCGGTGTTTATTCATGATAGCTATGCCAATCGCACCGGCAAGGGCAGTCATGCCGCAGTGGATAGATTACAGCAGTTTATGCGTAGCCTAGACGGTCGCCCAAGCGGCGACGGTTGGTATCTTCAGCTGGATATACATAATTTTTTTAACAGTATCCACAGGCCTACCTTGTATAATTTGCTGTGTCAACGTTTGGCAAAAGTCGAACAAAAAGGCAAAATACCGCCAGCACACGCCCTTGCTCTGCGGAGTTTGTGTCATAAATTGCTGGCGCATAAAGTCACAGAGCTGGTGCGTGATCCGATTGCGGCAGCGTTACTACCCCCACATAAACGCTTAGCCAATGCACCCGCCGCTTGTGGCATACCGGTAGGTAACTTAACCAGTCAGTTTTTTGCCAATGTTTATCTGAACGAACTTGACCAATTTGTTAAACATACTCTAAAGTGCCGCTATTATGTGCGCTATGTCGATGACTTTATTTTGCTGGCAGATAGCGCAGAGCAATTACAACTATGGCAAGCGCGAATTAGCGAATTTTTACAAAGCCATTTACGTTTGCGCCTAAAAGACGAGGTGCGCTTGCAGCCCTTAAGCCAAGGTATTGATTTTTTAGGTTATCGAGTATTTACGCCGTATCGGCGTGTTCGCCCTCGGGTCGTCGCGCATTGCCGCGCTAAACTCTTTGCTTGGGAACGTCGATTTGTACGCCAGAATCCGCAAGGCATGTGGATTCGAGTGACAGCTCAAGACTTAAGCCAATTACAGGCGATGCTAAGTAGTTATTGGGGGCATTTTTCTCATGCCAACAGTGTCCGGTTACGGCATAATCTATTTGCACAGTTTAGTTGGCTGGCGGTGTTATTTACGTTATCGCCTAATGGCGAAATCGGGGCGCGTTGGGTGTTGCCGGGTGTTACGTTTGCCCAACAACGCGATGCCATGCGAACCGGTGAGCCAAAAGCGAAGTGCTTTATCCAAAGAGGTTGTCGGTTTCATCTGTTTAGAGAGCGCTTGCCAGCATGGGACTATCGACCTGAGCAAATGCCCGCCTTGTTGATCTATTTACGTCGTACCGGTATCGCGTACTGTGTTGCCAAGCAAACCGGTTGGCTGCGTCATGGGACACGCCGCCGTGAAGTGTGTGAATGGTTTTTCCCTATCCCACATTAATCGTGATGATTTTACTTAATAAGGAACTGTGCTTATGTTTACGCTTCATTTTACCCGTCTAGGTTTGACCTTCCTCTTGAGTGCCGCTTTATTGTCGACGACGCAGGCGGCTGAGCGGTTTACTGTGTTAGCCAACGGTCAGGAAGTCAAAGACAATCAAACCCAATTGATTTGGCGGCGTTGTGCTGAGGGCATGAGCTGGTCGGGCGGCACTTGCAGTGGCTCGGCAACTCAGCTGACGCATGAAGCCGCGTTGCAACAAGCGACCCGTCAGGCGGCAAGTACCGGTGTTGCTTGGCGATTACCTAATGTTAAAGAATTATCGCGTCTGGCTGACAAGAGCCGCCAAAATCCGGCTATCGATAGTGCGGCTTTTCCTAATACACCTAGTCAGTGGTTTTGGTCTTCTTCGCCTTACGTGGGTAGTACCTATATCGCTTGGGGCGTTGATTTCGATTACGGCTATGTCAACGGCAGCGGCCGGTACGGCGCTTTCCCTGTTCGGTTGGTTCGTGCCAGTCAGTGATTGGTTATTGGCCTTAAGCCCAAGTTGGCGACGACGCTGAGTGCCAGCACCGACCGCGTACAAATGAGTGCGTGTTTCAAAAGTATCAAAAATAGCTATGAGTTAGAATAGTGAATATTTAGCCCATGAGCAGAAAGACGCGTAAATCAAAAGTTAAACGTTACCCGACCGACCTGAACGATAAAAAATGGGACATCATTAACCC
>CAJAVP010000038.1 GCA_903945375.1 uncultured Methylococcaceae bacterium
GACGTTGAGGCGGTGATGCACAAGCTTAACCATCGTCCACGAAAAACACTTAACTACAAAACACCTCATGCAGTGTTTTTTGCTGAAACAGTGCAAGAGGCCGCATGATACCTAGGATTGCACTTCGGAGTTGAATCCACGCTACATACTTTAAATTTGGATTTTGTATTCTAAGTTGTTTAACGGAATTTGAAATACCCTGAGTCGACAATGACAGGTGAAGGCTAGCAATGTACACACTCTTATATTCATTGCGTTTTCGAGTTCTGGTCTTTAGCTTGGCTATGTTGGCGATACTGGGTGGTAGTATCCTTTATAATGGTTACCGAGTGATCCACCATGCGTTGTTAGATAGCGTGAATGCCTCGATTAAACAAACGTCGCAAATACTGAATTTGGCGGTTTCGCCTTATGCGTTTAACAATGAACTAAAGCAGTTGGATGTGTATCTTTCTGAGTTGCTGCTGACCGAAGAGACGCTAGGCAAGCGTAGCTTGCTTTATGTGGCGATTGCCAAAGAAGATGGATTTCCCCTGTTAGTCGTCGGCATACCCGCCAATCAAACAATTTTACCTGCACCTGACTTAGAGACAGATTATGCGGTGGCGCTGGAGCGTGGCTTTTTAAATATTCGTCAACCGATTTTGCTGACAGGCAATACGGTTGGATTCTTGCAATACGGTCTATCGTTCGAGAGAATGCAGCAAGCAAATCGGGAATCACTACAACAAGGCGCGATACTGGTTGGGGTTAGCTTATTCGTTTGTGCGACATTTATTTTATTTTTTGGCATTCCTTTTGCGCGGCGAATCGGTATGCTTATTCATGTTTGTGAAGCCATGTCCGAAGGCAATTATCAACATAGTGCAGCCGAGCAAGGACGAGATGAAATTTCACAATTGGCGCATTATTTCAATATTATGGCAGCCGCTATCTGCCAACGCATTCATGCACTCGAAAAGAGTCGTACGCAAATCGCTCAGTTAAATCAAGGATTAGAGCAGCGAGTTAACGAACGTACGCAAGAACTCGCCAAGGTTAATCAGACCTTAGAGCAGACTATTGATCATTTAAAGCAAACCCAGGACTCGTTAATTATTTCTGAGAAGTTGGCAAGTTTAGGCGCGTTAGTGGCCGGCATTGCTCATGAACTCAACACGCCGATTGGCAATGCGTTAATGGTCGCCTCGACATTGCAAGATAAAACCTATCTGTTTACCCAAGAAATCGAGACCGGCATCAAACGCTCCAGCCTAAATAATTTTCTCGATGAGGTGTTAGAGAGCAGTCCATTGCTCGTACGCAATTTAACGCGAGCCGCTGATTTAATCACCAGCTTTAAGCATGTCGCTGTTGATCAGTCGAGTTCACAACGGCGAATATTTAATTTGCACGATATCATCCAAGAAGTCAGTGATATGCTGAGGCATACGTTTAGTAAAACGCCCTTTTTATTAGCTATTGATGTTCCTAAGGACATCGTTCTAGATAGCTATCCCGGTCCATTGGGGCAGGTGCTGACTAATCTAATCAATAATGCACTGATTCATGCCTTCGTCGATCGTCAGCAAGGCATTATGCGTATTGTGGCTCGCCGGGATATTCCGGATTGGATTGTTATTGAGTTTAGCGATGATGGGGTTGGTATTTCAGCCGAAAATCTGAAACATATTTTTGACCCATTTTTTACGACACGTTTGGGTCAAGGTGGCAGTGGGTTAGGCTTAAATCTTGTCCACAATATCGTCGAAGGTTTATTAGGTGGGCAGCTACAAGTTCGCTCAACACTCGGCATAAGCACTTGTTTTACATTTAAAATCCCCTGTATAGCTCCCGTTTTCAATGTCAACGTATCGTCGCAAAATTAAAGCTATTAGCGGGTAGTCGTCAGCAACAAAGCTCAGCGGAAGAGATTAAACAGCGCAGCTTGGGCTGCGCTGTTTAATGTATGCAGAAGGGGGTTATTGACGCAGATCTTTGACCAAGCGTACTAATTCGGCATTGGTCGTGATGGTTTCGATACTAAATCCGAGCTTTTTAACTAACGCTAGCATGGCGTTATTGGAGCTTAAAATTTCTGCTTCTAAGTAGGTGATGCCTTTCGCTTTAGCGGTTTGCATCAAGGTTTTCATGATCTTAGAGCCAATCCCTAAATGCTGACAATCGTCCGCAACGACCAGTGTAAATTCAGCGGAATGACCATCTGGATTGCGAATATAACGCCCAACACCCAATTCATGGGGTAGATTGGCATTTTCTGAAATCGCCAAAAAAGCCATTTCCCGATCATAATCAATTTGGGTAAAGCGTACGATCATTTCAGGAGTCAACTCGTGCAATTCGCGCATGAAGCGGAAATATTTAGTCCGCTCAGACAGACGATGCACAAAATCTTTTTCCAACATGGCATCTTCTGGACGAATTGGGCGAATGCAAATGTTGACGCCATTTGTGAGTTGATGATGCTCGATGAGTTCATGCGGGTAAGGATGAATCGCCATGTGTGAATACGGGTTGAGCTGATGCGATACTTCGGCTTTTATCCGTGCATCTACCGCCATAACGCCATGTTCATCAACAATCAATGGGTTAATGTCGAGCTCTAAAATTTCTGGTAATTCACTGACCATTGTGGATACATTCAACAAGACTTCAATTAATGCCGACTGATTAGCCGCCGGTAAATTACGGAATTGTTGTAAATATTTCGCCGCCTTGGTTTTGGCTATCATTTGCTCAACCATATAGGCATTGAGCGGAGGCAGGGCGACTGCACTGTCTTTAAGAATCTCGACCATCGTGCCGCCTAAACCAAAGCTAATCGCAGGGCCAAAGACGGGATCGCGGACAACACCGATAATCAACTCACGACCACTTTGAGATTTAAACATAGGCTCAACGGTCATGCCCACTTCGTTGATCTCAGGGTGTTTTTCTTTGATGGCGGTTTCCATTTCCAAGAAATTACGGGAAATATCTTGAACACTGTTGATGTTAAGACGCACACCGCCAATATCCGATTTATGGCTAAATTCAGCCATGTTGACTTTCAATACCACTGGAAAGCCCATTGTTTCAGCGGCAATCATGGCATCTTTGGCACTGGAAACTTTGATGGTTTGCGTAACGGGAATATGGAAAGCTCGCAAAATGGCTTTGGCTTCTTGGGCGGTCAATACTTGTCTGCCTTCTGCTAAAACACGCTCAATAATTAAGCGTGCACCATTCACATCAGGACTTGCCAGTTCATTGCTAGGCGAGGGGATTTGTTTGAGCAAAATTTGGTTTTGCGCGTAATGGGTCAAAAATGAGAACGCATCAACGGCAACTTCCGGCGTATTGAAATGAGCGACATTGCTATTGGCGAATAAATCACGTCCTTCTTGAACACGCGCCCCACCTGTCCAAGAGGCCAAAACGGGTTTTTTGCTGGATGCAGCACCCGCAATGATACATTCGGCCACTTGAGTGGGATTGGTCATTGCTTGCGGCGTTAAGATAGCGAGTACGCCATCAATATTGTCATCATTTAGACAAACGGCCAGCGCTTGTTGATAACGTTCGGAGGTGGCATCACCGAGAATATCAACAGGATTTGCATGTGACCAATGCACCGGCAAAACGGCATTTAAGGCTTCAATACTCTCCGTTGTGAGTTCTGCCATTGCCACGCCCACATCTTCGGCGCGGTCGGTACTCATCACACCAGGGCCACCGGCATTGGTGATAATTGCCAAACGATTGCCATTGATGGTGTAATTATTGGCCAGTACGCGAGCCGCAGAAAATAACTCCGTAATACTATACGCACGGACGACACCGGCACGGGCAATCGCCGCATCAAAGACGTTATCGCCGCCGACCATTGCGCCCGTGTGTGACATCGCGGCTTTGCAACCGGCTTCATGACGACCGGATTTAATTAAAATAACCGGTTTTAAGCTGGCAGCGGCTTTTAGGCCACTTAAAAAACGGCGAGCATCGCGAATACCTTCAACGTACATCAAAATTCCGGTCGTTTTGCTGTCGGTGGCTAAGTAATCTAAGACTTCACCAAAATCAATATCCGCCGCACCACCCATAGATACAACGGTTGAAAAGCCGATGTCTTGTGATTTTGCCCAATCGAGTATCGCCGTACAGACCGCGCCAGATTGCGACAATAACGCCAAGTTGCCGTCTTTTACTGTACCATCGCCAAATGTGGCATTTAACTGTCCACCCGGACAGACAACACCTAAGCAGTTAGGGCCGATAATACGAATGTTGAAGCGACGCGCAATATCTAGCACTTCTTGCTGTAAACGATGACCTTCCTCACCTAACTCGCCAAAGCCGGCGGTGATAATAATGATGGAATTGACCCCTTTTTCACCGCATTGACGGACAATGCCCGGTACTGAGGGGGCAGGGGTGGCAATGACGACTAGATCCAAATCTCCGGGTATTGCATTGAGATCAGGATAGGCTTTTAAGCCCAGTAGTTCTTCACGCTTATTATTAACTGGATAGAGTCCGCCTTTAAAACCGGCTTCTTGCATATTCAGTAAGAGGCGATTACCGACGCTTTCAGGGCGTTCGGAAGCGCCAACAATGGCGACTGATTGAGGGTTAAAAAAACGATTGAGGTAATGTGGACCCATGATTGCTCCGTAGTAAATGATAGAAGTTGTATATTCCCTTTAAGGGTAGCATTTTAGACGGTCACCTAGATTAAATTTTAATGAATTTTGTAAGCTTGATGGCTATGCCACTGGTTTTAGCATTCAACATCCAAAATAATTGCTGGTTTGACAATGGCCGAAACTTTCGACTCGTCTTTGCTCGGTGAGCGGTTAGGTCTTTTTTGTACAATACGAGAATAGTGGCGATTATTTCATATGCTGCACTTGCAATGGCCAATCGCGATAATTAAACACTTGACCTTGGGCACGTACCGTTTCACAGTCCGCCAAGGCAATATCCGCGAACACCCATTGTACAGCATTGAGCTCGCCTGAAGCCAAAATGCCATTATCAGGAAAACCGCGATCAACCGGTGTATAAATTGCGGCAGCGCCAATATTAACATCCACCGCTTCTGACCACGGCGCAGTACCTACTAAGCACGCTTGTGCAACATAACACTGATTTTCTAAGGCTCGCGCTTGACAGCCAATTTTGACGCGGTGAAAACCAGCAACCGTATCGGTACAACTAGGCACTAAAATGAGATTAGCACCAGCGCTAACTTGCTGTCTCGCTAGCAAAGGAAATTCACTGTCGTAGCAAATATTGATAGCGATTTTGCCATAGACACTATCAAAAGTTTTTAATTGCTGGCCGCTTTTGATTAACCATTGCTCGTTTTCAAAACGGGTCATCATCAGTTTGTCTTGAAAATCGATTGAGCCGTCCGGCATAAACACATCTGCGCGGTTATGATACTCCCCAGACGGCATTTGCACGGGAAAACTGCCCGCCACAATTAAGCAGTCATGAGTCTGAGCAAGCTGCTGGAATAGGCGCAGATAATCCGCCCGTAACGTCTGCATAGCTTCCAGTTGTTTGCTTAAAGACGTATAGATTTCAGGGCCAAATAACGAAGCTAATTCCATGCTGGCGTATTCAGGAAACAGCAAAATTTTGGCATGGTGCTGGACAGCATTTAACACCCATTGGCTAATTTTGTCGTGATATGCCTGCCAGTGCGTGAGAAAGCTGATGTCATATTGAGCGGTTGCAATTTTAACGGTCATGTTTAAGCCAAAAGGTCATGGGTTTAGGGGTTTCTTCCGTGTCATCCAAATCTTTCCAAACATAGCTGGTTTGTAATTCAGGATGTTTGAGGTAGCCGCGTTTATTCCAAAAAGTGTCCAATGGCATGTAATCGGCTGGACGACGTGGATGATCCACAGGACGCTCGACACAACAAAAGCTTATATGTTTAAAGCCACCTAGCGCGGCGGCATGGGCTTCGCGTTCTTCAAAAAAACGTACTCCGATTCCCAAGCCTCGGTAATTTTTATTCAGCACGGATTCACTGCAATAAAAAACTTGCCCCAAGTCGTAACCGTGTTCGAGAAACGGTTTTTTTAACTCATCCGTCTCATATTGCATCGGAATAGCCGTTGAGGCGCCCACAACTTTATCGCCATCGAGGGCTAAAACGATGACGCTTTCTAGGTTATCGATATACGTTTGCAGATATTTTTTTTCATAATCCAAGCTGCCGTCATATAAATAAGGAAAATCACGGAAGACTTCGATTCTAAGACGCGCTAATTCAGGAATATAAGGCAATAACGCCTGTCCGCTGCGGCGTTCGATACGGATATTGGTTGACATAATCACTCCAAATAAAAATTAAGACAGAAGGCGGAATCATGAAGACATCACGCTGTGAGCAAAACCCAGCGCAAAGATACCAGATTGAACCATTAAATAAAGTCCCCGTGTTCATAAGTTTGAATATTCGCACAGGCTTGTCCCTAAATTTTTGTATAATCAAACGCTTTAGAAAAATACATGAAAACTGGTATGCACACTCCTTTCAAATCTATTGGCATTATTGGCAAACCCAGCGACCCGAGTATTGCTGGCACACTATCAACGCTTTACGATTATTTAAGCCAAACTCACCATACTGTCATTGTTGCAGAAGATTGTGTTCCGTTTACTCATAACGCCTCGATTGATGCCTATCCGGTGGAGCAATTGGGCAAGTATTGCGATTTAGTCATTGCCGTCGGTGGTGATGGGACTTTTTTGGCGGCGACGCGAGCTATTGTTGAATACGATATTCCTATTATCGGTATTAATCTCGGTCGGTTGGGTTTTTTGGTGGATATTTATCCACATGAATTGCTTGATAAATTGCATCCTATTTTGCAAGGCTGTTATCGAGAAGAAAAACGCTATTTATTGCGTGCCAAAATCATCCGCAATCATCAAGTCATTCATGAAGAGACTGCCGTCAATGAAGTCGTCATCCATCGTTGGGTTACGCCGAGTATGATTGAGATTATCACTAAAATTGATAATACCTTCTTAAATTCCCAGCGCTTAGATGGGCTTATTGTCTCAACGCCGACCGGTTCAACCGCTTATTCGCTGTCTGCTGGCGGACCTATTATCCACCCCTGCCTAGATGCCCTAGTCTTAGTGCCCTTGAATCCACATACGCTTTCAAACCGTCCGATTGTGGTGTCTGATACGGCAGAAATTGAAGTGAGCTTTTGTCAAACCAAGCAAATCAATGCCTTAGTGACCTGCGATCACATAGAAATACCAGAAGTATTGATTAGCGATAAAATTTTAATCAAAAAAGAACCTAAGCCCATAAGAATCCTGCATCCGGAAGGTTATGACTTCTTTCACATTCTGAGAAATAAATTAAATTGGAGCAGCGGCTACCCTATGCCAAGCGAATAAGAGCTGTTGATTTTTAAGAACTTAAGTAACACAAGTGGGAGCAGCTTTAGTCGCAATCACTCATATCTACCATGTTAAAACCTACTGCCATTTTATTTAGAGTTTAAAAGCCTATGTCTGAGCATTTTTCTTATCATTCCGATCCTGCAATGGATGCCTTTAAAATTCCACCTAATTCGATTCAAGCCGAGCAATCTGTGCTTGGCGGTCTTATGATCGATAATCAAACCTGGGATTCGGTGGCGGATAAATTGGTTGAAATTGATTTTTATCAAAGAAACCATCAACTTATTTTTAGGGCTATTGCTCAGCTCGCGGAAAAACAAAGCCCTTTTGATATCATCACCATCTCTGAAGCATTGGACGCAATTGGTGAGCTGGAAAATGTGGGTGGGCTGTCTTATTTGGGTTTAATGGCTAAAGACACGCCCAGTGCCGCAAATATCGTGAGTTACGCCACCATTGTCCGTGAGCGTTCAGTTCTGCGGCAATTAATTCATGTCGGCACCAATATTACTAACTCGGCTTTCAATACCGAAGGGCGAGAGACTTCGGAGTTATTAGAAAACGCAGAGCGGGAAGTGTTTAAAATCGCCGAGCAGCGGCAGCGCGGACAAGGTGGCTTTATTCCCATTAAGGCCTTGTTAGCCCGTGCGGTTGATCGTATCGAAACCCTATTTGAACAAGAAGGCTCGATTACCGGCGCGGCGACGGGGTTTACAGATTTTGATGCGATGACATCTGGTTTACAACCGTCTGATTTGATTATTGTTGCGGGTCGCCCCTCGATGGGTAAAACGACGATTGCGATGAATATGGCCGAAAATGTTGCGATTAAAGGCGATAAAGCGGTCGCGGTTTTCAGTATGGAAATGCCTGGGGATTCTTTAGCGATGCGGATGATGTCGTCATTAGGGCGAATTGATCAACACCGCATCAGAAATGGTAAATTGGAAGAAGATGAATGGCCACGTTTAACCTCGGCGATTAATATTTTGGCTGAAACTAAACTCTTTATTGACGACACGCCCGCTTTGACAACGACCGAGGTGCGCTCACGCGCTCGGCGTTTAATGCGGGAACACGGTCAACTCGGATTGATTGTGCTGGATTATTTGCAGCTGATGCAATCTCCGTCTAGCGGCGACAATCGCGTCCAACAAATTTCAGATATTTCCCGAGGGCTCAAAGCCTTAGCCAAAGAATTGAGTGTCCCCGTGATTGCGTTATCCCAGCTTAACCGAAATCTTGAGCAACGTCCTAACAAACGTCCAGTGATGTCCGACTTACGAGAATCCGGCGCGATTGAGCAAGATGCCGATTTAATCGTGTTTGTCTATCGTGATGAAGTGTACAACGAAGACAGTCCAGATAAAGGGGTTGCTGAGATTATTATCGGCAAACAACGTAATGGGCCATTAGGCACAGTGCGATTGACCTTTTTGGGACAATTTACACGTTTTGAAAATTTCTCCGGCACCTCGCATAGTAGTGAGGATTACGAATGAACCCAGCCGCTTACGCCATTTTAAATTTAGAGGCGGTGGCACATAATTTTCAAAAAGTCCGCGAGGCCGCACCTCGCTCCAAAATTATGGCTGTCATTAAAGGTAATGGTTATGGGCATGGCTTATTGGCTATGGCAGGCGCATTACCTCATGCCGATGCGTTTGCGGTAGCTCGAGTTGATGAGGGGATTCGATTACGCAAAGCAGGCATAAAAAATCGTATCGTCGTCCTAGAAGGCTTTACCGCCACGCAAGAATTAGAAGCGTTGTTAATTTATCAACTGGATGCACTGGTGCATTCGTTTACTCAATTGGATATTTTTGAACAACGCACGGAACGGGCGCAGATTGCGGTATGGTTGAAAATGGATACCGGCATGAACCGTTTAGGTTTTAAGTTGCACGATTTCCACGCGGTTTATCAACGTTTACAGCAATGCTCGATTATCAAACGCCCCATTCGTTTAATGACTCATCTTGCCAGCGCGGATGATCGACAAGACCCCATGACGCTGGTTCAAATCGAGCGGTTTAATTCCACGCTACAAGGCATCAGTGGCGAGCGTAGTATTGCTAATTCAGCAGGCATTTTGGGCTGGCAACACGCCTTAGCGGATTGGGTGCGACCTGGCATTATGCTGTATGGCATTTCGCCATTTCCCGAGCAAACAGGCGAACAACTCGGCCTTAAACCTATCATGGCGTTACATTCGCGGCTTATTGCCGTTAAGCCCATTGCCCAAGGAGAGACGGTGGGTTATGCGGGCAGTTGGGTTTGTGAACAAGCGACGCGTTTGGGCGTGGTGGCGATTGGCTATGGGGATGGCTATCCTCGCTATGCTAAAGTCGGCACGCCCGTTCTCATTAATGGGCAACGTGTTCCTTTAATTGGTCGCGTGTCTATGGATATGATCACCGTGGACTTGAACTCCCTGCCCGATGCCAAACCTGGCGATCCGGTCACCTTATGGGGTGAGGGTTTGGCGGTGGAAGAAATCGCACAATGGGCAGATACCATTCCTTATACTTTGGTGTGCGGCATTACTCAGCGAGTGCGGCAAATTGATTCGGCGTGGTTAAAATAAATTAAGCCTTAGTTGTCGTTGTTTTGATTCAGTATGCTTTCTTGCACCGGCGTTGTTATTCGCTGCTTAGCCGGTGCGCCCGCCACTTCTCTAACCAATTGCGGGACTAGATAACCGGGCAAGCTATCTTGCACGTCTTGAATTAGACGCAGAGCTTCGGCTTCCGATACTTCAAAATGTCCCGTGCCGGTGGCTTTATCTAATAAATGCAAGTAGTAAGGCATTATCCCGATAGCAAATAATTGTTCACTCAACGCGCCCAGTACCTCGGCTTGGTCATTGACTCCTTTTAATAAAACCGCTTGATTCAATAAGGTGATGCCACTACTTTTTAAACGTTGACAGGCACTGATAACCCGTTGATTAATCTCATTGGCATGATTGCAATGAACAACCAAGACGATGGGTTTGATGCACTGGTTGAAACCGTCAATCAGGGCATCGTTGATACGAGCGGGCAACACAATCGGCAAGCGACTGTGTAGGCGAATACGCTTAATTGATGGTAGCGCGGAGAGTTGGGCGAGTAACAGGGTTAAACGGGTATCACTGAGTAGTAAAGGATCGCCGCCACTTAAGATAACTTCTGTAATACTGGTGTTGGCAGCTAAATAATCCAATGCCGCTTGCTCTTGCCGCTTCCCGAGCTGTAATTGTGCATAAGGAAAATTGCGCCGAAAACAATACCGGCAATGAATGGCACATGCGCCAGTATTGATGAGTAAAGCGCGTCCATGATATTTGTGGATCACGCCAATTTGTTGACTGGCCGATAAATCACCGACCGGATCAGCACTGTAACCGGGATAAATCCGCATTTCATCACTGACCGGCAACACTTGCCGCAACAGCGGATCGTTGGGATTGCCTTTTTCCATGCACGCCGCAAAACTTAAAGGCACGCGCAGGGGAAAGTTTTTTGTGGCGGCAACAGAAATAGGCAATTCAACAAGCGATAGCCTTAAATACGTGCATAAATCCTCAACACTGTGAAATGCCTCATTTAATTGTTTTTGCCACGGTTTCGCAAGCTGTGCGGCTTCATCGTTGATTTCTTTCATTTTGTTAAGTCTGTCATTCAAAGCGGTATTCAAGCCCTAGCCAGTAAGCGCGTGGTGAACCGGGCCCGATCAGTGTGGTATTGCGCCAATCGTTCGCGTTGTAGTTCCAGCCACTCGCGCCAATCAGTCCTTTTTCAGCAGGCGAGAAGGGATTAATCCCTAAGCGTCCTGCAGTGGCATAATTTTCATCAAAGAGATTATTAATCATGGCGAATGCAGCAAATTTCGATGTCAGAGCATAGCGGGTTTTTAAATGGAACAAGGCATAGGCCGGCACACTGCCGGCATCCGTAAACTGACGAGCTTGCACTCGAACAAGCCCCGTACCTGTGCTATCAGGACGTTCATAATAATCGTAAGCCCCTTGCTGATGTCCATTATTTTCATTGCCGCGTACCCATGAAGCCGAATGCGCCACCATACTCAAACCTAATTCCCAGGATGGCGTGAGATGTAAATTAACGGAGGCATTGAGATTATGTAGCGGAATACCGGGCATCTGGTCGCCCGGCTCAATTTGAATCATATCGGTCATGGCTTGCAGTGGTCGCCCAGCAGCATCGTAGCTTGCATCTACCGGCGTACTAATCGCCGCACTGCTATTATGCGGACTGAGCATAAACACTTGCGATTGAAATGTCGCCTCTGTGTAACCGTAATTAACCCGAATATCGGCGATGCCCACTTTACCTGAAAAACCAAACTCTACGCCTTGTCTGCGCGTATCGCCGATGGTATCAAAGAAACTGCGAGTGGCGGTTACGCCCACTAAATAAATATCATCTTGTAAATCTGTCCGATACACACTGGCATTCCATTCCCAATCGTTAAAGGCTTTACCACGCAGACCCACTTCATAAGAGCGAGCAAAAATTTGCGGCAAATAAGGATCACCGGATAACGCGGTAGGTAAAGTACACGCCCCGCCGATAGAAGCCAAACTTTTGGGTACGCTAGGCGAGTTGGGATCAGCGGGGTTTTGCGCGACTAAACTGCCATCGTAGGCACAGCCCAGTTCCACACTGGACGGCGTGCGCGTGCCTTGGCTCCAGTTAAAAAAGAGATTCAAATCTTTGGCGGCAGATTGTTGCGCTTGAAAGGGCAAATAATTAAAACCCACCGCCGGATTAAACGATTGATAATTAAATTGTTCGGCAGTCGGTGTTTCGCTGTATTGACCTAAACCGTAATAAGGGTCTTTAGCCAATAGCACATCTTTATTCCAATTGGCGGCTAAATTGTAATTGGCAGCAGCAGGACAGTTGGCAGGATTATTCCCAGGGCAGACAATCACCGTGGGGCGATAGCGGTTTAAATCGAGAATGTCATGGAGATTTTCAAACCCCGCTCGCGTTCTGGCTCGCAAGCGGTTGGTCACTTGGGTGTGATTATAGCGACCAGAAATACTGAGATGTAGATTAGTCAATGGTGAGAATGTCTCACTCAAAAAACCGCTGTATGTTTCAGAATTGCCCGTAAAAGCATTATTGTGAATGGGCGTGTTTGCTGCAACAAACACCGGATCAATCGCAGCTGGATCAGTATAAACACGATGACTGGCATCCATTAAGCCTAAGTTTTGGCGACTATCAAAATCCGAATCGGCACTGTCCAACGAACTACCCAACATAAACTTGTGTTGTTCACTGTTCCAATTCAATTGTAACGAGCCGCCCACACTGGTTTGCCCAATAGCCGTATGACTGAGCACGCCAACAGGTGTACCGTCACTCCAACCCGTGGACGATAGGCCTGGTGTTTGGTTGCTCGGATCGCCCGCTGCTCCGTTGCGTGGCCCTGAATTGGCACTGACTGGACTGTAATTAGCACGATCACAGTTGGCATTAAGCGGCGGAACCAAGGCGATAAAATCCTGATCGCCAGTTTTTAATGGCTTATTGATACTGCCTTTATCAATAAGGCCATCAAAATTTTTATCCAAGCCATAATCAGGAATGCCATCTTTATTACGATCAGAATATTGGCAAATCGCTTGACCGGTGCGCGTACCATTGGCTTGCAGCGGATTACTCCAGCCACTACCCATATCGCGAAAACCCTCGTAAATATCCCCCGTTATTGAATTTCTCTGGCTTGTTCGGCGGTACATTTGTCCGGTTAGGCTTAAATGATCGTTGAAAAAAAACTCGCCCCCTAAATTAAAATGCTGTAAGTCGTTATCGGTTTGATCTGGCGAGCTAAAAATCGCACTGGGATTTTGTTGATACAAATCGTTCGGCACTAAGCCATTCCCCAATAAACTATTACCGACCAATAACGCGCTGGCTCGTAGACTAAATTGTTCGCCGCGCCAATCTAATCGACTAAAGCCTTGATTAACTTGTGATGGTGAATTGACGCGCCAACCGGCTTCATCAAATCCGGTAAATGCCAAAAAACCGCCCAAGTGACCATTATTCCAACCGGCGGACAGCTCGCCTTTTTTACGATCCCAAGAGCCGCCCTGAAAACGCAAATCAACGCCGGTGTCATCAAAACCATTTTTAGTTCGCAATGCGAGTGCGCCACCCAAAGTGTTTAAACCAAAGAGCGGATTAGAACCCGGAAACACCTCCATCCCCGCTAACGCATTCATTGGGATTAAATCCCAATTGACCACATCACCAAAAGGCTCATTCACGCGCACCCCATCCAAAAACACTGAGAGTCCTTGTGGTGTACCCAGTTGTGGCGAGGCAGAAAAACCCCGATAAGTAATATCCATTTGAAACGGATTACCTTGGTAATCGTTGACATTGACGGATTGTAAGCGGCTACTCATTAAATCGCCCAGACTGGTCGCCAGCGAGCTTTTAATTTCTTGGCGGGTTATGGATTGTATATTGCCAGGGATTTGTTCTTTGTTTAATTGCAAACCTTCCAGCGGGGCAATGGGCGTAAGGTTTTCTGCTTCGACAACAACGGCATCCAACTCAACGGGTGAAGAATCGGTATCATTTGACCAACACGGCCAAGAGACTACAAAAACCGTTACCAGTCCAAATAGATGTCTTGTAAAAATGGACTCGGCGGTGAAAAGGAATGGCATAATCAAAGGCAGTGGCGAGAATTTAAGGGGCAGGATTTTACCTGTTAATTGGTACACCACCAAATCATCATAGCATTGTTGTTTTTTATCAAAGGCATTTGGTGTGCAGTGTCGATATTAAATTTCTCGATGATTACTTCCCTGAAGCTGTGTAGGTCGAGTTGCCTACTGTTTGGTAATCTACTCACCAGGCTTAACCATAGCCGAATGATGACAATAGAGAGCTTTAATAACCCACCTGTTGCTAGGCTTCTATCAGGTGGCTCGCCATGCTGGGCTTATCATGGGATTTAAAGACGATACATCGTAACTTTGCGCTCAGGTATGCCCTGAGCGCTGAAGTGTAGGAATTAGGCAATGCTATCAATTTGATTAATGATTTCTTTGGACGCAAGTTCTAAACCGTTTTTGTAGCATTGGCTTGCGCCGTCTTTATCATTTTCTGCAAATAATAAATCACCAAGCAACTGATAGGCCTGAACAGTGGGCTCAGTGCTAAGACTTTGATTTAAATAGTCCTTGGCTTTTTCAAAAGCCTGGTTTTGTAGGCTTAACTTACCCAAAATGGCTAATAAGATAGCATCCTTTGGATACACGCTCAGCCAACGTTCTGCCATCGCGATTTGTTTGTCAGTATTTTTCGATAATATGCTGCCAAATAAAACTAATAGGGTTGTATCCCATTTTGTCGATAACGCAACCGCTAATTCGTCTTCAACCAATCCGCCCGCTCCCGCATTAATCATTGCGGCGAAATAAATCGCGGAGATGCCGCTCACTTTGCGGATGTAATTAGGGATTTCTGACCATAACGTTTGAATGCCCTCAACGTTACCGCTTTCTGCGGCTTGTTTGAGGAGCTTGCTAAAGGTCTCGGTTTCAAGCAATTTAATTTCTGCTTCCATTAGGACTTTGTTGGTATGCAATGAGGGAATGAGTTTGCGAATGCCTTCCCAATCACCAATATGTTGGTAAGTTTGATGCAGTAATTTTAGTACGCTGGCATGAGTGGGTTCAATTGAGTGTAGTCGAGTTAGCGTGGCTAACGCTTGATCAAACTCATTGCCCGATAAGTGCAATTCAGCTTGGGTTAGACCGATGGCTACGCCAGCATCCGGGGATTGCGCTGAGGCTTGTTTGAGATATTCATCTCTTTTGTCAAAAGCCCCACGGGATTGTGCCGCTTTAGCCGCAGTCAGGTAATGTAGTAAAGGTGCGCCACTATGAGAGGCGTGTTTAATTAAAACATTTTCTGCTTTTTCGAAATTACCTTCTGCACTGTCAACTAAACCAGCGATGAGGGCTTCTTGTGAGCGGTTGAATTTAATTGCTCTACCCCTGCGTTTGAGCTGTGAGGGGAGGTTGATTAAAAAAATGAAGGTGCGGATACCATAATAGAAAATAAAGAAAAAACTAATTAAGATAACTGTAAACGTGGCTAAGGTGGTTTCTAGCGACCAGTGGTTAATGCCTATTAAAACATAACCCGGCGTTTCAAAGGTGTTTAACCATTGATTGCTAAAGTACGCGCAGACTATTGCAAAAAGAAGCGCAGCGAGAAAATAAAAAAAAGTTTTCATGGCTATTGCTCTTCAGGTTTATCTTGTATTGACGGTGTGTTGAGTTCTGGCACAGGACTTTTTTCTGACTTTAAGTCTTTGGGTTGTGCAATCGGTGTGGCGCTTTGGTTTGCTTGGCTGTTGCCTTCGGTTGTTAAAGCCTTGTCTGATTCTAAGCGTAATTTAGTAATGTCTCTAAGTAGTTTAATTGATTGAGCCATATCAGGAAATTGGGTATGAATCTGCATTTTTACTAAACGATCTAATTCAGATGTCATAGCAGCGCTGGCAGCATTTTTTGCAAAGTGCTGAGCAATCCATTGCATGGCATCTACAATGCCTGACTGAAAAATGGCTTCATTACGTTCTACTAGAGCGATTTTACTTAATTCCAGTTTTACGCGTAATTGTTCACGAATAAAATCCGCTTGTTCAGGTGTTAAAATTTCGGTGACGGCTTGATCCGTGTGTTTAATCGTGACGATATCTTCCAGATGAGAGAGGGCTGAATCAATTAATCCTGTATTTTCTGGGTCATCTAATTGCTGCTCAGGGTGTTTTTTTTCTGAAGAGGCTTCCAGCGGTTTTCCAACATAAGGTAGGATAAGTGTTAATTTATCGACTTGTGCCTCTTGGCTTTGTATTGCGGCATAGATGCCAACGATATCAGGTGATTGTATGGCGCGGAGTGTGGCAAGATCCTTGGCAATTTGTTCGCGGACTTTTAAGACACCGGTGTCGCCACTTTCCCGTAAACGTTGATCAGCCGCTTCTAGTGCTTCACGAGTTGTGTTGATATCACCAATAAGATTTAGTCTTTCGTTGGCAATGCTTAATAGATATTCGGCATCAGCAATTAACCAGTCACCGCGTGTTTTACCTAGCTGGCGTTGAATGCGTTGTACAGACTCATTCAGTTCTTTCTTTGCGCTGTCGAGTTTTTCGTTGTGTAGTGCGGAAAAATCAGCAAGTGTCTTGGTGAAATGGCTATCCTTATTACCAATATTAGTTTCGAGTGCGGCGAGTTGATTTTGAATAGCGACGAGTTGCTCTTGATAGTCAGCGATTTGTTTAGACATTTGTCCTTTTACCTCACCACCTAAGTCTTCTTGGCGGTCGCGTAATTGCGTAAAAAGGTAAAATCCTGCACCTGCTAAGCTGATAATGATGAGTACGATGATAATACCAAACCAAAATCCGCTGCGCGACCGATGGGCTGTTGTTCGTGTCCCTATGATGTGTTCTTGTTGTTCTATTGTCTCTGCCACGCTAGTTCCCCTGTAAGCTCTCTATGACCGCTGTAAGAATCGCTGTGTCGGATGGGCTTGCCGCCACAGTAATTTTTTTAAACCCCATTTCTATGGCTATTTGCTTAATTCGTTCGCTAATTACGATTGTCGGTAGAGCAAATAGTAGAGGATGGTATTTTTTTTCAATAATGAGTAATAAATTTTGTATGATTTCGCCGCTAGTGATGGTGATGCCATCCAGTTGCTTATGTCGCAAAAGGGTTTGTGTTTGCGTAGCATCAGTGCTGGCAATCTCTCTTTTATAAACCATTAAATACTCTATTTTTGCGCCCCGCAATTGCAGTGTTTTTGCTAATTCATCGCGCCCCCCCTCGCCACTAACAATGAGAAACGACTGACCAGTAATCTGTTGTAGTTCAGTCGAAGCTAACAGCGCTTCACTGCTATAACCTTGCGAAGGCATTAAATCGACGGGTAGACCATTTTCTCGCATTGCTTGAGCAGTTGCAGCACCCAGAGCGGCAAACCGAGTTTCCTTTGTGGGCGGCATTCTACCATTAACTAAAAAGGATTGGTGCATAGTAACTGCATTGGCACTGACAAAAATCAACCAGTCAAAGCCAGCTTGCTTTGCTACGAGTTGATTTATTTGATCTGTGTTTTGAGTGCGGACAATATGGATACAAGGCAAACGTACGGCTTGAAAATTGTGTTGTGCAAGTAATTGACACAGATTTTCTGCTTGATGGATAGGGCGTGTAACCAAGATGTGTTTTGGCAGTTTGAGCATTATTATTTGAGAAGGTCGTCTAAGATTTGTTTGGCACCTTGTGATAACAAGTCTTCTGCCACTGTTTGACCTAATGAATGTGGATTATTCAAATCACCCCAGTGTTCGGCTCGATAAATCAGTGAGCCGTCCGCTGTACCAACGAGTCCTCGCATATAAAGACGATGGTCTTGTTTAATGGCATAGCCGGCAATGGGGACTTGGCAACCACCATTAAGACAGGCGTTCATCGCTCTTTCTGCATTGATGCAAAGGGCGGTATCGTTATCATGTAACAGAGCAAGTCGCTCATTGACCTCATCGTCATCAATGCGACATTCAATTCCGATGGCGCCTTGTCCAATCGCAGGTAAGCTGTAGGTGGTATCTAATGTATGAGTGATGCGATCTGCCATGCCAAGCCGCTTAAGACCAGCGCTTGCCAAGATGATGGCATCGAAATGTTGATTGTCTAGTTTTTCAAGCCGTGTATTAACATTTCCACGTAAGGGTAGAATTTCGGCATTTGGGAATAGCGCTTTGATTTGTGATTGTCTTCGTAGGCTAGACGTGCCTATTCTCGCATGGCTAGGTAAATCGTCTATGCGCTTAAATCGATTTGAGACAAAGGCATCCGTTGCATCTTCTCTGTCCATAATAGTTTTTAAATGCAAGCCTTCTGGAAACTCAACAGGGACATCTTTCATTGAGTGAACTGCAATATCAGCAGACCCATTCAATAAGCCCTGCTCAAGTTCTTTAACGAAAAGACCCTTGCCACCAATTTTAGCAAGTGGTGCATCGAGCATTTTATCGCCACGAGTGACCATTCTAATCAGCTCTATCTCTAGGTCGGGAAAAAATGCACGTAACCTCGCGGCAACATAGTTGGCTTGCCATAGTGCTAGTGGACTTTGTCGTGTCGCAATACGAATAATTTTATTTGCCAAAATCAATGCCTGTAAATATGGATAATGGCTTTCATTGTAACCGAAAGATGATTTAAATCGTCTATTCGCCATCATAAAAAAGATTTTACTTATGACTGATATTAAGCCGTGAGCCGGTGAGTTCGGCGAAACAGATCTGAGCACCTTGCGGGATGCCCGCGATCATTACGGTCTGTGGTAAGTGCGCTGACAATCCGTTTGTCTGTGTCCGTTGCCGATAGTACAGATGCCCAAGAAACATGGTAAGCCTTTCTTGAATACGTTTGGACGGCAGCCATTATCGTTATGTGAAATATAATTTAATCAATGTGTTATAGATGAAAATATAATCACCTTGGTGCATTTTAGAAAGTGCTATTTTTCATATGTTCAGCAACGTATTAACAGCAAAGGGGAGTGATGTGTTGCCAATTTGGCCTTCGATAATTTTACAATTATTACGCTAGAACATTCTCACATACTCAAGATATAAAATATATCTATCTGAATTTATTATCTTTTACAGAGTTGGGATTGCTGTTTTAAGATGCGGTATCACCGAGAATTTCGCTTTTATGCTAGAATTTAATTTTTTAATTGAATAGTAATAAAAGTATGAGTATTAAATCAGATAAATGGATACGCCAAATGGCGGAACAACACGGTATGATCGAGCCGTTTGAAAGGGTTCAGGTGAGAGATTCAGCGCGTGGCAAGTTAATTTCTTACGGCACATCAAGCTATGGCTATGATGTACGTTGTTCGGATGAGTTTAAAATTTTCACGAATATCAATTCAGCAATAGTTGATCCGAAAAATTTTGATTCTAGTAGCTTTATTGATGTCAAATCAGATGTTTGCATTATCCCGCCTAATTCTTTTGCACTCGCAAGAACAGTAGAATATTTTCGTATTCCCCGCGATGTCCTAACGATTTGTTTGGGTAAATCGACCTATGCCCGATGCGGAATTATTGTCAATGTCACGCCTTTAGAGCCCGAATGGGAAGGTCACGTCACCCTAGAATTTTCTAATACCACCACGTTGCCAGCAAAAATTTACGCAAACGAAGGTGTGGCGCAAATGTTATTTTTTGGTGGCGATCAGGTTTGCGAGACGTCATATAAAGACCGGGGTGGTAAATATCAAGGACAAACGGGAGTTACATTACCGATGGCTTGAGCGGTGTAGCCAAAACCAAGTCAAAGACTTAATTTGGCTACACCCAGGTACTATCTTAAACTGATTGTACAGGGATAGATGAAGCGGAGCGCACCACCTCATTTTTTTCATTGAAGTAAATGAGCGTTGGATGATGGTTTTCAGACTCTTCTGCATCTAAGATGGCATAAGCGCAGACAATGATTAAGTCTCCCGGACAAGCCAGTCGAGCCGCAGCACCATTCACCGAGAAAACCCCAGAACCTGCTTCTGCTCGAATGGCGTAGGTCGTAAAACGAGCACCGTTATTGATATTGTATATCTGTATTTGCTCATATTCTTTGATGCCTGATAAATCAAGAATGGCGCTGTCAATTGCGCAGGAGCCCTCATAACCCAATTCGGAACGGGTTACCATTGCTCTATGTAGTTTTGCTTTAAGCATCGTGATTTGCATAGTAAAACAGTATAAATACGTTAAAAAACGAGTAATTATCCCTTAATTTCAATGCCTCATCAACTTTTAGGCGGTTTAAGATGCATATCAGCTTAATTTAGTCGGTTTTGTAAAACGCAGATTATCAATTAACCTTGTTTTACCTAGCCTTGCTGCAATTAATAAAACTAACTCAGAATCGTCTTGAGTCGCGCGTTGTAGGTCGTGGCTGCGGCAGATAGCAAAGTAGTCTGGATTAAATCCTGCCTCTTGAAGAAAGCGCAGGGTGTGTTGCTCAATGTCGGTATAACTTGCAGAATTGGCAAATATGGCGGCTTGTGCTGTTTTTAAGGCTTGGTATAACAAAGGGGCGCTATTTTTTTCTTCAGCACTTAAATAGGCATTTCTGGAGCTTAATGCCAAGCCACTCGATTCTCTTACTGTATCAACACCGATGAGCTGTATGGGCATGTTTAAATCGCTAACTAGCCTTTGTATGATAAAAAATTGTTGAAAGTCCTTCAGTCCAAATAAAGCAATAGTGGGCTGGATAATATTGAATAGCTTACAAACCACGGTAGCAACGCCGTTAAAATGTCCCGGTCTTGATGCGCCGCAATATTGTTCAGAAATACCTGTTACAGAAACAATTGTTTGTGCATTTGAGCTATAAATTTCAGAAGCCGACGGCAAAAAAACTAAGTCAACATCCATTTCAGCCAATTTCTCTTGGTCTTGTTGCTCGGTGCGTGGGTAATTCTCAAAGTCTTCACCGGCGCCAAATTGAGTGGGATTAACAAAAATACTGACAACCACTCGTGCAGCGGTAGTTTTGGCAACTTTGACTAATTGCAAGTGTCCCTCATGCAGATTGCCCATCGTGGGCACAAAAGCAATACTTTCGTGGGCTAAGTGCCACGTTTTAATGATTTCTTGTGCGGCGATAACAGATTTAACGGTCAGCATAACTTAAAAACTATGGTCAAGAGTTGGAAACTGAGATTGTTTGACGGCGTGGTGAAAAGCACTAATAGCTGCTTCAATGCTACCGGCTTGTTGCAAAAAATCTTTTGAGAAACGAGGGCGTTTAGCAAGACCAATGTTTAGTACATCGTGCAGCACTAAGATTTGCCCATCACAGTCAATGCCCGCGCCAATGCCAATCACAGGAATTGCTAGTTGTAAGCTAATTTCCTTAGCCAGTTTTGCGGGAACGCATTCTAGCACCAACAATGCCGCGCCGGATTGTTCTAATTGCTTAGCCGCGTTGAGCATTTGCTCAGCCTCTTTAGGTTCTTTGCCTTGGACACGATACCCGCCGAGTTGGTTGATATGCTGAGGCAATAGCCCTAAATGCCCACAAACGGGAATCCCTTGATTGACTAAGCTACGCACAATCTCAACCTGTGCACCTTCAATTTTTACCATCTGTGCACCACCGGATTGCATGAGCTTTGCGGCATTATTAGCAGCGATAACGGGTGTTGGATATGACATAAATGGCAGATCAGCAATAACAAAAGCACGTTGTTTAACATGAGTCACACAGCGCGTGTGATACACCATATCTGCGACGGTAACCGGCAACGTTGAGAGATGACCTTGGATAGTCATCCCCAACGAATCGCCAACGAGCATGATATCAATGCCCACTCGATCCATTACGGCACTAAAACTGGCATCATAAGCCGTCAAACAACTGATTTTTTCGCCACATTGCTTCATGCGGACAAAATCACTCAGTGTTAAGGGTTTGGGGAGCGATAAAGTCATGGTCATTCCAAGCGTTTTAGCCCACTTAAGGGGCAATCAGTCAGCAAATCGGCAAGTTTTCCTTTGCCCGGAATTTTAAGTAATGGTGCGATTTCAAACAGCGGGTACAAGACAAAAGCACGTTCCGTAATGCCGCTATGTGGAATCGTGAGATCCGGTAATTCGATTAATTGCTCGCCATAGATCAGGATATCCAAATCTAAGGTTCTTGCGCCCCAGCGTTGACCTTGCCGAATACGACCATGGGTTTGTTCAATATATTGCAGTTCGTTTAGCAGAGCTAAAGGCGACAAAGCCGTTTCAATCGCCATTACGGCATTGATATAATCGGGTTGGTCTTGCGGTCCCATAGGGGCACTATGGTATAAACTGGAAAAAGCTAATTCGCGAATGCTTGGTAATGCGGCGATTGCTTCATGAGCGGATTTAATTTGCATAGCAGGCGAGGCTAAATTACTACCTAGGCCAATAAAAGCGGTAATAGATTGATTAAGGTCTGTCATGGTTAAGTTTCAGGCACTCGTGTGATGCGCCATTTCTGATGATATTTTTCATGCTATTGCCAACAACTTAATGGATTAGCAAGAGTATTTAATTTTTAGATTCTGTCGCACTGCTTGAGGTTCGCTTGCGGTAAGTTCTTTTGCGTCCTGATCGGCTACTTGGATTTTTACGAGACGGCTGCGTCATTTTTCTTTGCTCCGTTTCATCGACCTGTTGATACGTTTGCCACCACTGCGCTAATTCAAGCTCAGCACCGCCGGTTTCAGCACGTAACATGAGAAAATCAAAGCCTGCACGAAAACGGGGATGACTGAGTAAACGACTTGGTTTAGAACCCGTGCGCGACGTAAATCGAGGCTGCAAGCTCCACACTTCACGCATGGCTAAACTAATATGACGCGGCAGAGCAGTGCGTTTAACTTGTTTGTTGATAATTTCATTTGCGGCATCTTGATAGGCGATAAACTCAGCAATCCCCTTATTCATTTTATCCTGTGCCAGCAAGCGTACAGGCTCCCACAAGAAAGTAGCAAACAAGAAATAAGCCGTGACTGATTTACCTTCCGCAATACGGTTATCAGAGTTTTCTAACGCCTTAAGCAATAATAATCTCGGAAAACCGCTTTCTTGGCGAGTTAGGCTTTTTTCAGTATCCGGAAACAAAATTTGAAATAGACCATAATGTCTAAGCATTTCAAAAGATTGCAGTGCGTAACCAAACAAGAATAATTTTAGCACTTCGTCATACAGCCGTGCAGAAGGGATGCTCGATAATAGGTGAACCGTGCTTGGAATCGCATTTTCACAATCAGGGTGCAGTTTAAAGCTTAATTTAACGGCAAAGCGCACCGCGCGTAGCATTCGCACAGGATCTTCTCGAAACCGTGTGTGGGGTTCACCAATGAGTCGCAGCGTCGCGGCTTTATGGTCATCCATGCCACTCACATAGTCAATAACTGAAAAATCCCTGATATTGTAATACAGCGCGTTAACCGTAAAATCTCGCCGCCAGACGTCTTCTTCGATAGTGCCGTAGACGTTATCGCGCAGTAAGCGACCTTCATGATTAAGCATTTGTTTGTCATTTTGTTGTTCGGCGGCGCCGCGAAATGTAGCTACTTCAATGACTTCCCTGCCAAAATGCACATGGGCTAAACGAAAACGGCGACCGATAATCCGACAATTACGAAAGACCCGTCTAATCTGCTCAGGATCGGCGTTGGTAGCCACATCAAAATCTTTAGGCTCCCGACCGAGTAATAAATCACGCACACAACCGCCGACGAGATAGGCTTCATAGCCTTCTTTTTGTAGTCGGTACAAAACTTTTAGGGCATTGTCACTGATTTGTGAACGGGAAATATTATGTTCAGAACGCGCATAAACTCTAAATTTATCGACTTCAGGGCACTCAGCCCCTGGTAATGAAGAGGGAATAAATTTTTTAAAGAAATTTAAAACGTTTTTTACGCCAGTTGTATTTATTTTAATTGTATTAATCATATTGTTTAAATGAATGCCAGCCCCAAGGGCAAGTTTCTTTTCTTTTACATACCCCTTTTGAATATAGTAGAATCGTTAAACTGATTTTTAGCAAGTATCCGCTGTGCATTTAACCAGATAAAAGATCAGGCAACCATTTTTTTTACACAATCACCTTCGCGTGTTTGACAGGATTGTTAATATGTTCAAAAAGATTCTTAATGCTTTAATTGATCACCCTATTTTAACCAGTATTTTTGCGGCAGATTTTTTTATTCTGCTATTCCATCGCCCGCCTTTCTTAT
Source organism: uncultured Methylococcaceae bacterium (assembly GCA_903945375.1). GTDB lineage: Bacteria > Pseudomonadota > Gammaproteobacteria > Methylococcales > Methylomonadaceae > Methylovulum. Next base: position 24,285 of record CAJAVP010000038.1, read on the forward strand.
TTTCATTAGCTATGTTGGCCGGTTTAATGGCGTTGTGTCTCTATTTTGGTCAAAAACTGGCGTTGTTTAAAAGCTAATTGTTGTGCCTCACTCTGTCACTGTAAAGCAAAGGCCGTTAAAACCAGTGACAAAATTGACCGGTGCGCCGAGTTTTTGGCGGCGTTTTGCGGCTGTTTTTTACGATTTTGTCTTGCTGATAGCCTTGTTTTTTGTTGCAACCGCCTTGTTGCTGCCATTTAATGCAGGTGAGGCGTTTACGCGCCAGCAAGTTTTTTATCCCATTTATCTGCTCGTTGTCAGCTTTTTGTTTTATGGCTGGTTTTGGACGCATGGCGGACAAACGTTGGGAATGCGAGCATGGAAAATAAAAGTCCTGACACACGACGGTCAACCAATCAATTGGACGCAAGCGGGCTTGCGTTTTTTGGCTGCCATAGTATCTTGGCTTGCATTAGGTTTAGGTTTTGTTTGGATCATTTTTGATAAAAACCACCGAGCTTGGCACGACCAGTTATCAAAAACGGCGGTATTTTTTGAAAATTCTGCCACTGAAAGCCATCAAGACACATCTACGTAACTGGCTTGCCGAGGCGAGCCGCCCATCCATGCCACACTAGAATACCTTATGACAAATAATCCTTTACTGGCCAATACGCAGTTACCGTTGTTTGCGGCTATTCAGCCAGACCATATCGAGCCTGCTATTACCCAGTTACTTGATCAGGCGCGTGCCGTTGTTGCAGCGCAATTACAAGCCCAGTCGGATTATACCTGGGAAAATCTAATCGATCCTATCGACGACGCCGAAGATCAGCTCAATAGAGCATGGTCGCCCGTTAGTCATCTTAATGCGGTCATGAACAGTGACGCACTTCGAGCGGCTTATAATGCGTGTTTACCCAAACTGAGTGAATATGCAACGGAAATGGGGCAAAACGAGGCCTTATTTAAAGCGTATCGTGCGATTGCTGAAAGCCACTCGTATTCATTACTCAATAAGGCCCAACAAAAAATCATTCAAAACGCTCTTCGCGATTTTAAATTATCGGGTATTGATTTAGATACTGAAAAACAACAGCGCTATAAAGACATTAGTCTCGAATTATCCAATTTAGCCAGTCAATACGAAGAAAACTTGATGGATGCGACCAATGCATGGCGCAAATGGATTACCGACGAGCAAATTTTGGCGGGTTTACCAGTAACCGCAATGGCACAAGCTAAACAATCAGCTGAAAATGAAGGTCAAGATGGGTGGCTGATTACGTTGCAATTTCCTTCTTATATTGCTGTCATGACCTATGCGGATAACCGTGAATTACGTCGTGAGCATTACGAAGCCTTTGCCACACGTGCTTCAGACCAAGGGCCCTACGCAGGACAGTGGAACAATAGTGACATCATGGCAAAAACCTTGGCGTTGCGTCATGAAAAAGCGGTGTTATTAGGTTTTGCCAATTATGCCGAATTATCCCTTGCGGCAAAAATGGCTGAGCAACCGCAGGCAGTGATGGCATTCTTAGAAGACTTAGCGGTTAAATCCTCGCGACAAGCGCGTCAAGATTATGCCGAATTATCAGCATTCGCCCGCCAATATTGCAGTATCGATGAACTGCAAGCGTGGGATATTACGTATGCCTCTGAAAAAATGCGCCAGCATTCTTATCAGTTATCGCAAGAAGAAGTGAAAGCTTATTTCCCCATAAGCCGCGTATTGCCTGGATTATTTGCGGTAGTTGAAAAGTTATATGGTCTACAAGTTAGCGAAATAACAGATTTTGATAGTTGGCATCCCGAGGTACGATTCTTTCAAATTCACGATAAAACCAAGCAGTTGCGTGGACAATTTTATATTGACCTATACGCACGTCCTAAAAAACGTGGCGGCGCGTGGATGGATGACTGTGCTGGTCGGCGTAAAACTCAAGAGACTATTCAAATCCCGGTCGCGTATTTAATTTGTAATTTTACCCCGCCAACGGGTACCGAGCCTGCGCTACTGACGCATGATGAAGTGACCACTTTATTTCATGAGTTTGGTCACGGTTTACATCATATGCTGACCCAAGTTGATTATCTGGGCGTGTCTGGTATTAATGGGGTGGAATGGGATGCCGTCGAATTACCCAGTCAATTCATGGAAAATTGGTGTTGGGAAAAAGAGGCACTGGCTTTGATGTCAGGGCATTATCAAACTGGTGAACCTTTACCGGATGCGTTATTTGCCAAAATGCTTGCTGCAAAAAATTTCCAAGCGGGCATGATAATGGTCAGACAATTGGAGTTTAGCTTATTTGATTTTCGCATCCATTTAGAATACGACCCGCTTAAAGGCGCACAAATTGACGAAATTTTGGCGCAAGTTAGAAACCAAGTTGCTGTTGTTCAAGTGCCCCAATTCAACCGATTTGCCCACAGTTTTTCGCATATTTTTGCCGGCGGCTATGCAGCGGGTTATTACAGCTACAAATGGGCAGAAGTCCTCTCCAGTGATGCCTTTTCCTTGTTTGAAGAAAAAGGCATTTTCGATCCTGACACTGGTCATGCGTTTTTAACGCACATTTTAGAAAAAGGCGGCAGTGAGAACGCGATGGATTTGTTTGTCCAGTTCCGTGGACGCAAACCAACGATTGAAGCGTTGCTCAGACACAATGGCATTGCGGCATGAAATACCATGACTTGCGCGACTTCATTACGCAACTAGAAAAACAAGGTGAGCTAAAACGCATTACCGTTCCGGTCAACCCGTGCCTAGAAATGACTGAAATTTGTGACCGCGTGCTAAAACAAAAAGGGCCGGCTTTGCTGTTTGAATACCCTGTTGGCTCTAATATTCCGGTACTCGCTAACTTATTCGGCACGCCTCGCCGTGTGGCAATGGGTATGGGCGCAGAATCTGTCACTGAATTACGAGGTATTGGCGAGTTACTGGCGTATCTAAAAGAACCTGAGCCGCCCAAAGGTATGCGTGATGCGCTAGAAAAATTGCCCGTGTTCAAGCAGGTTTTGAATATGGCACCTAAAATTATCAAGTCGCCTGCGTGTCAGGAGTTGGTCCGACAAGGTGATGAAATTGACTTAGGCGATTATCCGATTCAAACCTGTTGGCCTGAAGATGCGGGCCCCTTAATCACTTGGCCGTTGGTGATTACCCGTGGTCCCAATAAAGAGCGGCAGAATCTAGGTATTTATCGCCAACAAGTGATTGGTAAAAATAAAGTCATCATGCGTTGGTTGGCACACCGTGGTGGTGCGTTAGATTTTAAAGAATGGCAAAAAGCACATCCAGGTCAGCCGTTTCCGGTTGCAGTTGCTTTAGGTGCTGACCCCGCAACCATACTTGCCGCCGTAACGCCAGTGCCAGATAGCTTATCGGAATATGGTTTTGCTGGCTTATTACGTGGCAGTAAAACGGAAGTGGCTCATTGTTTACTCAGCGATTTACAAGTCCCTGCCAGTGCTGAAATTGTCTTAGAAGGCTTTATCTATCCGGGTGAGACTGCACCGGAAGGCCCTTTTGGTGATCACACCGGCTATTATAATGAAGTCGATGAATTTCCCGTATTTACCATCGAGCGTATCACGCAACGCCAAGCACCGATTTATCATAGTACGTTTACCGGCCGTCCGCCCGATGAGCCTGCGATTTTAGGCGTCGCGCTTAACGAAGTCTTTGTTCCCATTTTACAAAAACAATTTCCTGAAATTGTCGATTTTTATCTACCACCGGAAGGTTGTTCCTATCGCATGGCGGTTATCAGCATGAAAAAGCAATATGCAGGTCATGCCAAACGTGTGATGTTAGGAACATGGTCTTATTTACGGCAATTTATGTACACTAAATTTGTGATTGTGGTCGATGATGATGTCGATGTCCGCAACTGGGAAGATGTCATTTGGGCGATTACGACGCGCATGGATCCAGTTAGAGATTTAACCTTGCTAGAAAATACCCCGATTGACTATCTGGATTTTGCCTCGCCTGTATCGGGCTTAGGCTCAAAAGTCGGCTTTGATGCGACTAACAAATGGCCCGGAGAAACTAATCGAGAATGGGGAAGACCGATTGCCATGTCGGATGCGGTGATTCAAAAAGTCAATGGCATGTGGGATCAATTGTTTTGAGTGGGTGTTGGCTTAAACCGCAATGCTTGCGTCGTCTATGAAACGTTTTTTATTACTCATGCTGTCCTTGTGGCGGCAGCAAATTAAACTGTATTTGTTTGCCGCCTTAATGGGTGCGGCGATCGGCGTTTTTATTTTGGCGCCTAGCTACAATTTTATCTATTCTCAAGAAAACACCAACAGCAAGTTATCGTCGATTGAATATGTTTTTAGCCAAGTCACCTCGGTGTTGACGGGCGGAAATGTCGCTGAAAAAGAACTGATTTTGTTTTATGCCGAAATTGGCGCGATGCTAGGGCTGTTGACCGTTGGCGTTTATGGTTTTTTACATAAACGCTTATCGCGGATTGACCAACTTAAAGCAGAGTTACAAAAAGACATTTTTTCGATTATCGCCCAAGGCGAAGGGGCATATTTAGAATTTAAATCTTCTTTTCGTTGGGATATTGAGCAATCGCGGATTAATCGTTTGTTAGAAGGCGTCGTGCTAAAAACATTGGCAGGCTTTTTGAACAGCAGCCACGGCGGCACCTTATTGATTGGTGTCGCTGATGATGGTCAAATTTTGGGTTTAGACAAAGATTATCAGTCTTTAAAAAAACAAAATAAGGATGGTTTTGAGCAAGCCATTATGACGGCAATTTCCGCCAATTTAGGTGCGGATTTGTGCAGTCATGTACACATTCTGTTTTATGGTGTTGATGGTAAAGATGTTTGTCGATTGATTGTCACCCCTGCCTTACGTCCCGTTTTTTTACATCAAAGCAATACACCTAAGCTTTTTGTTAGAACCGGCGGCGCAACTCGCGATCTCAACATCCAAGAAGCCCTCGAATTTGCCCAAGTGCGCTGGAAAAGAGAAGCGTAAGAACTTCTGTTGGTGCCTCACGTTGACATACAGAGTCGAGCAGGGCAGGAAATCTATTCGAAAGTTGACCAAACATGCCCAGAAAGCCCCGCTGCCATAGCGGGTGTCCTTTGTTTCCAGCCTCCAGAATCATTCTTTGTACGTAATGTCCTAACTGGCCAGCAAAAGTTGTAACGGTATGCCACAAAAAAGTCGGCGGCTCATGTGGAGAATTGTGTGAAAGGCTTGCGTAACTGATAAATAGAGTTGATGGTTAATCACCCTGTAAATATTTTGAGGCAATCCCTAATGATTATTTTTTCATTGCTTGAGTTAATGGATGAGCAGAAATGCTACGACTTTGACTTTTTATGCACAATACTGCACGCCCAAGGACTGTGTTGTCCAACCTGTCAATGTTCAGTGCAAGACTCGAAGATTCATCGACATGATCGTGCGCCAATTCTAGTCTACAAATGTATCAATGGGCATTTTTATAACCTTTTCACAAAGACAGTTTGGCAAGGGACACATCACAAATGTTCGATGATTGTCCGTATTTTGCAGGGTATCGCTCAAGGTGTGTCGACGTTGTATTTGTCGAAAAAATTGGCTATGTAAAGTGGACCCCAAAGTCCAGACAAAAAACACCTTAATTTAAGATAGCGCTCTGTTCACACACCAGCTGAACGGCGCTGTCCCGATTTTGTTGTACGGGGTCTGATGCTTCACCCGTATCATTAAATTTATCCACAATCTTTGCACCGCCGCCGATAGCCGTTTTATAGACTTCATCGGGCGTTTTGTAATCCAGTGATTGA
>CAJAVP010000039.1 GCA_903945375.1 uncultured Methylococcaceae bacterium
AATTGTTCAATAAATTTTATGTTCGTCACGCAGGTTTTCGCTACAAAATATAGGATTTATTGGATGCCAACCGCTTTGTACGCCATTTGTTCGCAAGTGTTGCCAGAATAATAGCGTTAATATCGATAAAAGTTTCTTCAATTTATTGAAATATAAAGCAATAGCCATAATGAGAGGTGCTGGAACTAATACGGGATAAAATTTAACCATTCTCCCTGTGCGTATAATGGCTAAGCAGCTTATAGTTCGACAGGTTCACCAAATTAACTAACCGTAAAGCATCCCATCTTAAGTTGCTAGCGAATGAGTCGCCATAAAGCGTATTCGCGATAGCTGAGCGGATTCATCCTCAATCGCTGTCTACTCCCTATCGATTCGCTATGTACTCAGCGAGAACGGCAACGCTTGCCGATTTCAAAATTCAAAATTCACTTAATAACACGTAATTCCCCCTAAAAACTGTGGACTACCTAACACTTTTTACATTGATACGCTAAAAATCTGACATTTTTAAGTTTCAGTTTATTTTCGGTTGTTATAACAACGTCAAATTTTCAGAGGTTATAAATCATGATGAATAAAACATTGGTGTTGGGTATTGGTAATCCCTTAATGCAAGACGATGGGATTGGTGTTTATGTCGTACAAAAATTACGTGCCGATTATCCTAATCTTCCCGGGGTTGAATTTGTCGATGGCGGTACGCTGAGTTTTTCACTCATCGGTGCGATTGAAGAAGCGGACAATCTGATTGTCGTGGATGCCGCGCAAATGGATACAGTACCCGGGGCTGTTTTACATTTTTTGGGTGATGCAATGGACAACATGTTGGGTTTACAAAAAAACTCTAGTGTTCATGACGTCACGCTAATTGATTTGATGTCGATTGCTTTGTTGGCGGATCGTTTGCCAACTAAGCGAGCTTTAGTGGGTATTCAACCGGAATGTATTGGTTGGCGCATGGAACTGAGTCCGGTCGTCGATTGTGCAATTCCTGAGGCTTGTCAAGTGGTGATGGAGATTATAAAACAATGGCACATCTAAGTTTAAACGAAATTCCAGTAAAAGTGATTGCCGCAGAGGGCGTAGATACACTGGCGTTAGCTAAAACGCTTTTGCATGAAATCCATGCCAAGTTGAACATTCTGCTTGATACAGGGGATGTCGGTGTTTTGGATTTACGGGCTTTACCGGCCTTGGGTGAAGCGGGCTATCAGTTTCTTAAAGAAACGTTGGGAGTAGGTGAGGTGAGTGCAGAAATTCAAAGCCTAGGCAGCACGAAAATACAAGAGGCGGCTATTTCGGGTGTTTGGTGGGTTTCGCATTATAACCAAGAAGGTCATATTTTAACTGAAGTCATTGATATCAGCTTCTTACCAGGCGTATTGCAATGTCCTAAAGAGGATGTCGCATGGGGGCAGAAAAAACTGGCAGCCTTGTTGGCAGAGTGAGATGAAGAAATGTAGTGCTAGTTCATGTTTTGCGGTGATAGCTTATTTTTAGCCGCGTTAACAATCATTGGTAACAATGACCCGATGGGTCTAATGAAGCCAAATATTAAACCAGAAGAGTATAGGGGAAGTGTTATGTCAAACACATCAAAACAAGAGTTAAGAAATTTAATTACATCACGCCTAGAGGACTCACTAAGTAACGACGTCGATGAGCAAAAGCCATATATAGAAACACTTGGTGACCGATTAGCTAATGCGGGTGTGAGTCGTCGGACGTTTATGAAATATTGTTTAGGAATGTCCGCCATGATGGCTATTCCAACGGGTATGATGCCTAAATTGGTTGAAGCCGCGTTGTTAAGTCCAGTGACCTCAGTGGTTTATCTGTCGTTTCAGGAATGCACAGGATGTTTAGAGTCGCTGGTTAATGTTTTTCCTAATAGCCGGTATCGGACGGATTCCATTGAAAACATTATCCTGACCGCCTTATCACTGGATTATTCAGAAACCTTAATGGCTCCTTCGGGTTTTCACGCAGAAGTATCACGTAAGAATGCACTTGCTAAACCAGGTTATATACTGGTTGTTGATGGTGCAATTCCTAACGATGTGAATGGTGCTGGCTTTTTTATTCAATCGGGTAAAACCGGTCTGCAATTATTGAAAGAAGCCGCTAAAAATGCGGCTTTGGTGGTTTCTGTAGGTACATGCGCCAGTTTCGGTGGCTTACCCGCAGCTAAGGGCATAAATGGCCTTAGTCCAACCGGTGCAATCTCCATAAAAGCGGCAATTGATAAATTTGCCTCTACCGATAGAGCGTATAAAAAAACAGTTATTAATGTATCCGGTTGCCCGCCAATTGCTGAAGTGATTGCGGGGACGTTAGTTTATTGGCTCATCAATAAAAAATCGCCAGAGCTTGATAGTGTCCAACGACCTAAGATGTTTTACGGTGAGACGGTTCATGAAGAATGCTACCGTAAAGATTTTTTTGAAGACAGAAAATTCGTTAATAGCTTTGATGATGCCGGTGCGCGTAAAGGTTATTGCTTGCTCAATATGGGCTGTAAAGGTCCGGTGACTCACAATGCGTGTTCGACCTTACGCTGGAATCAGGGCACGGGTTTTCCAATGGAATCCGGACATGGCTGCTTAGGCTGTTCAGAGCCTAATTTCTGGGATAAAGAAGCCTCACCGGGTCAAGTGGGTTTTTATAAACCCTTAGATAGATCCCGTATCCACGATTAATACATTACTTCGCGTCATATCGACGCAACAATTGGGAGAATTTTATGACTACAATAGTAATCGATCCAGTAACCCGTATTGAAGGGCATCTGCGTATAGAAGCAACAATTGATTCAGGCAATACCATTACATCGGCTTACAGCAGCAGCACAATGGCCCGAGGCATTGAAATTATCATGCAGGGACGCGATCCGCGTGATGCGTGTCATATTTCTCAGCGGATTTGTGGGGTGTGTACGGTTGTTCATGGCTTAACCTCGGTACGAGCGGTGGAAAATGCGCTGGGAGTCAAAGTGCCTGAAAATGCAGAACTCATTCGTAACTTGATGATCGGAGCGCAGTATATTCACGATCATGTGATGCACTTTTATCACCTCCATGCGTTAGATTGGGTGGATGTGGTTTCTGCTTTAGACGCTAATTCGCTAGCGACAGCGGAATTGGCTAAGAGCAATAATCCGAAGTATTACACCTCAACCGGCGCCTATTTTGATGCAAGCTATTTTGATAAAACCAAAGCAAAATTAAAAAATCTACTAGACCGAAACCAACTCGGCTTATTTGCAAACGGTTATTGGGGACATCCTGAATACCGTTTGCCAAAAGAAGGTAATTTATTAGCGGTTGCCCACTATCTGGAAGCTTTGGGTTGGGCGAGGGAAGTCGTCAAACTACATACGATTTTCGGCGGTAAAGACCCGCATCCCAATTTAGTGGTGGGCGGTGTACCGTGTTCAGTCAGCAGTAATTATAACCAACAAGCGAGTGAGGATGCGGGGGGTACTTCATTAAACAAAGTGAATATGGCAAAGGTAACTGCGCTTATCGCTAAAATGAAAGACTTTGTTGATAATGTGTATGTGCCTGATACTACTTTAGTCGCGCGCTTTTATAAGTCAGATGATTTAACGGGTTATGAGGGTTGGGAGAAACGCGGCGGCACTGGTGGTAACTTCTTATGCTACGGTGAATTTCCAGAAAATGGTATCCGAGATTTGGAGAGTTTATTGATACCGCAAGGTGCTATGTTGAGCGGAGATACAGCCATTCGGTCATTGGATATGAATAACTCGGATGAAATTAAGGAGTATGTTGCACATTCTTGGTATCGATATGATGGCGGTGATTTAGAAGGATTGCATCCTAGCATTGGGCAAACGAATTTAGACTATGCTAACCGTGGTGGTCCGGTACCGGGCGATAATTATGCCCTAAATGTTAATAATGGCTATTCATGGATTAAGTCGCCAAGATGGAACGGTAATCCGATGGAGGTTGGTCCTTTGGCGCATGTCGTGTTAATGTATAACAAAGCTAAAGAAAATCCTGGTACGGTTGCTGAAAATGCACATAAAGACACTAAAAAATTGGTTGATGATATTTGGATTAATCAGTTAGGCTTAACATTGCCTGCTATCGATTCTACTTTGGGCAGAATTGCAGCAAGAACGATTGAAACCAGTGTGATTGCCGATGCTATGTCACGTTGGCATGACAAACTGTTAGTCAATATCAGTAAAGGTAATTTAGCAACTTTTGTTACCGATGCCGATGCGATTAAGCAAAACCCAAGTTTAACCGGATTTAAATGGACTGATACGTCCACTTGGAATCTAGGGGCGAAGACAAGAATTGGGGTGGGTTTCACTGAAGCGCCACGTGGTGCATTAGGTCATTGGCTGTCCATTGAAAGTGGCAAAATAAAAAATTACCAATGTATCGTGGCTAGTCAATGGAATGCGGGCCCTAGAGATGCGAAGGATGTACCAGGGCCTTATGAAAAATCGTTGGAAGGTCATAGTTTGGCAATCCCTACGCAACCGTTGGAAATCTTACGTACAATTCACAGTTTCGACCCTTGTATAGGTTGTGCGGTGCATGTGACCGATCCAAACGGTACAGAATTAATTAAAGTCAATGTTTCTACTACGTTAAGGTGATAATCATGAAAATGAAAATGTTGTTAAGTTTGCTGGTTTTTGCGGTGATGACAAATGTTGAAGCCCATCCTTTGCATATGGCGGATGCTGGACTTGCGGCTGGCTTGGCGCATCCATTTATCGGTTTAGATCATTTGTTGGCGATGATTGCTGTTGGCATCTGGGCGGGTCAATTGGGTGGACGAGCTACTTGGTTAGTGCCATTAAGTTTTGTCAGTGTGATGGGCGCAGCGGCGCTTTTAGGCTCTTATGGACAGGCCTTGCCGCTAGTCGAATCTGGGATTGCCACATCGGTGCTTATCTTAGGTTTACTGATTGCCGGTGCGGTGCGTTTGCCTATTCGTGCCAGTATCGCCCTAGTGGGTTTGTTTGCTATGTTTCATGGCTACGCTCATGGGTTGGAATTACCATTGGCAGGTTCTGCTACGCTGTATGGTCTGGGTTTTATCTCAGCAACCGCTTTATTACATGGAATAGGTATCGGTTTTGCAGCAAGCACACGTCGTTATCAAATCGCTCAGCGTTTAGTGGGCTTTTCCTTGATTGCCTCTGGCGGCTTATTGCTGGCTGGTATCTAGTTACTCTTCATCAATTGCTACTTAAATCGTGATTGCTATATCCCGATTTAAGTAGCTGCCAAATTCTATATGGACGCATTATGTGCTTAGCAATTCCAATGCAAATAACCCACATGGATGGGTTAATTGCTAAATGTGCCGCCAAAGGCGTGGAACGGGAAGTCAGTCTTATCCTATTGCAGTCTGAGCCTTTGCAAGAAGGCGATTACATTCTGATTCATGTCGGCTACGCCATTCAAAAAATCTCTGAACAAGAAGCCTTAACAACCTGGGAATTGCTCGACCAAATGCTGGCAGAGGAACTTGCGGGTGCATGAGTTATCGCTTTGTGCGGATTTGATGGATCAAGTGACTGCACTTGCTAAAACCCACCAGGCGGAAAAGGTTGTCAGGATTGTCGTTAAAATCGGCCCGCTTGCAGGGGTTGAACCCCATTTGTTGGAAAGTGCATTTACCATTAGTTGTGCGGGCACTTTAGCAGAAGAGGCTGAATTTATAACAGAATCGCTGCCGATACGTGTGCTTTGTAATGTATGTGCCGCTGAAACGGAAGCCCCCCGCAGCAATCATCTGTTGTGCGGGGAGTGTGCCAGTGCCAATACCCAATTACTGAGCGGGGATGAGCTAATTCTCGCTCAAGTTGAGCTTTTGAATTAACCGCGATGACTCGTAGGAGTATGTTATGTGCAATACCTGTGGCTGCAATGTGACGGACGGAAACCGTCATTTATTATCAATCCCTCACCAACAAAAATCCGTTACCGCGATTACGGTACTCAGTAATCTGCTCAAACATAATGACCAGCAAGCCGATCAAAATCGTGCAAGCATCGAATCTCATGGTGTGTTAGCGATTAATCTGATGTCATCACCTGGCTCTGGCAAAACTGCATTATTGGAAGCGACGATTCAAAAACTTAAACACAAGCTGAGCATTGCGGTGATTGAAGGCGATTTAGAAACTGAAAACGATGCTGATCGTATTCGAGCCCAAGGCGTTCAGGCGTATCAAATCACTACCGGTACTGCGTGCCATTTGGATGCTCATCTTATTCAGCAGGCTTTAACGCATATCCGTCTTGATGAGATTGATGTCTTGTTTATCGAGAACGTTGGCAATTTAGTGTGTCCTGCCAGTTTTGATTTAGGTCATCATCGTAATGTTACCTTGCTGTCCGTGACCGAAGGTGACGACAAACCGGCTAAATACCCCGTCATGTTTCGGGCATCTGATGTAATGTTAATTACCAAAACCGATTTGCTGCCGTATCTGGGTGATTTTTCAGTGGAAAAAGCCATACGCTATCAACACGAATTAGCCAGCCAAGCCCCAGTGTTAGCACTATCAAGTCGCTCGGGCGAAGGGTTTGATGCGTGGTTGCAATGGCTTGAGCAAGAAGTTAGTCAGCATAAAATTCGCATCCAACAACAGCAAAGCATTAAGCCGACCATACAAGCAGAGGGTCAGCAATTGCACCAGCAAGAGCCGGTGCGTTTTCGTCCGGTTGCTCGCGCTTAAATTTTTAATTTCAAGAGGATATTATGCACACCGCACAGCAATGGTTGGAGAAAATACGCGCCCTGCCGTTACCAGACAAGGTTCGTTTAATGAATGTTTGTGGTGGGCATGAACGTTCCATTTCGATGGCCGGATTGCGTAAGGCACTGCCCAGCCAAATTGAGCTGATTCCAGGCCCAGGCTGTCCGGTTTGCGTGTGTCCTGAGCAAGATATTTACCAAGCCATTCAACTGGCACTGACGGAAGACATTGTCCTCGTGAGTTTTGGTGATATGTTGCGTGTGCCGGTCAATGTTCCTAAAAAGGAAATCCGCTCCCTAGAACAAGCCAAAGCCGCTGGTGCGGATGTACGTCCCATTGCATCTCCCTTAGAAGCCGTGCGGATTGCACGAGCTGAGCCGAGTAAAATCGTAGTATTTTTTGCCGCAGGTTTTGAAACAACCTGTGCGCCGGTTGCGGGCATGTGTGCGGAAGGTTTGCCAGAAAATTTACTGTTGTTAATGAGTGGACGTTTGACTTGGCCTGCGGTTGCTTTATTACTCAATTCAGAACAACCCGGTTTTGATGCGCTGATTGCTCCGGGTCATGTTGCCACTGTTATGGGACCAGAAGAATGGCAATTTGTGGTTGATCAGCATCATATTCCAGCGGCGATTGCGGGCTTTACCTCAGAAAGTTTATTAGCAGCAACCTATTCAGTCCTAAGACAGCTTATTGAAAATCGCCCCTTTTTAGATAATTGCTATCCTGAAGTGGTCAAGCCAGGTGGTAATCCTACGGCACGCGCCATGCTTGGCGAGACGATGACGATTATTGATGCGCCGTGGCGGGGCATAGGCATTATTCCCGCATCGGGATTTGAATTGGCTGAACGCTATGCCCAGCACAATGCACGACTGCACTTTCCGACTTATGCGGAAGAAGCCAGACTTCATGCCGGTGAAATGCCACCCGGATGTGACTGCGCCCGTGTGGTCATGGGCAAAATTACACCTTTGGAATGTCGTATTTATGGCAGTCCTTGTACGCCACGTAATCCGGTTGGCCCGTGCATGGTTTCTGATGAAGGCGCTTGTCGCATTTGGTGGTCAACCGGTGTGCGTAAAGAAACCGATGAATCGATGGCGATTGAGCACTAAGATTGGTAGCCGTGAGCGACGGATTAGCCTTTGACATCTTCGTTACCGGTCGAGTGCAGGGGGTAGGTTATCGCCCTTTTGTTAGTCGCCTAGCTCATGCGTTTAATTTATCCGGTTGGGTGCGTAATCGCAGTGGTCAAGTTGAAATACGTGTCGAGGGCAATGCTGAGGCGATTGACGCATTTAAGCACGCATTGGTCAATCAAGCCCCGCCTTTAGCCCAGCCAGACCCCCCCTCTTTTTTTTCCGTTCCACTTATGGGTTTGCGTGGGTTTAGTATTGAACCTAGTGAAGTAAGCGATTCCTCTGATACCCATATCCCCCCTGATTATTTTGTCTGCGACGACTGTCTTGCTGAAATGCAAGAGCCAGCGGAGCGGCGCTTTCGTTATCCTTTTATAAACTGTACCCAGTGTGGTCCGCGCTATACACTGATTGATCGCTTGCCTTATGATCGACCGCATACCGCCATGAGTGGTTTTGCACTGTGTCCAAGCTGTTTTGCCGAGTATACCAATCCGCTTGATCGTCGCTTTCATGCCCAACCTTTAGCCTGTGCTGAATGCGGCCCGGCCTTGAGTTTTTTTCGTGCTGGTGAGAGACAACAACAAACCCATGAAGCTGCATTGCAAGCTTGTGTTGAGAGCTTACGCGAGGGGTTGATTGTGGCTGTCAAAGGTGTAGGCGGGTATCACTTGTTATGTGATGCCATGAATCCTTTATCCATACAACGATTGAGACAACACAAACCGAGACCTGCTAAGCCGTTGGCGGTATTAGTGCCTTGGCGTGGTAAGGATGGTTTGGCATTAGTCAACGACTTAGCCTATTTATCAGAACCTGAAATGGCTTGTTTGCGTTCGCCACAACGTCCGATTGTCCTCGTCACCAAGCAAGCAAATAGCCAATTAGCCGCTGGCATTGCTCCAGATTTGGCAGAAGTTGGGTTGATGTTGCCTTATAGCCCATTACATCATTTAATCGCCGACGCATTTGCTCAACCATTAATTGCAACTTCCGCCAATTTAAGTGGGGAACCGGTGTTGACTGATGCTCCAGATGTGGAAGCGCGTCTATCGCACGTTGCCGATGCATATTTACACCACAATCGCCCGATTCGTCGCCCCGCCGATGATTCGGTCTACCGTTTAGTGGCAGGAAAAACCCGACCCATCCGTCTAGGGCGTGGCATTGCACCGCTAGAGGGTAAACGTTCTCGCGCATTTAAACAGCCTTTGCTGGCGGTGGGAGCGGATTTAAAAAATACCGTGGCGTTTGGTTTTCGTGACCGTTTTGTGGTGTCGCCACACATTGGCGAATTAGGTTCACTTAGAAGTGAACAGGTTTTTGAGCAGATAATTAACGATTTGCAGCGGCTTTACGATATTATACCCAGCGCTATCGTTTGTGATGCTCATCCTAATTATTATTCCAGTCGTTGGGCACGCTCACAAAACCTGCCCGTTATCCCTGTTTTTCATCATCACGCTCATGCCTCTGCTTTGGTGGGGGAGTATGATTTATCAGGCGACACGCTCGTTTTTACGTGGGATGGTACGGGTTATGGTGAAGATGGCAGTATTTGGGGGGGTGAAGCTTTATTGGGTTGCCCGGGGGCATGGCGGCGGGTTGGCAGTTTGAGACCCTTTTATTTACCCGGTGCAGACAAAGCGGCTCGTGAGCCCTGGCGTAGTGCCTTAGCTGTGTGTTGGGAAGTCGGGGCAGATTGGCAAGATTGCCCTAAAACGGAGCCATTATTACGACAGGTATGGGAGCAACGTCTGAATTGTCCTAAAGCCAGCTCAGTAGGGCGATTATTTGATGCTGCGGCGGCATTGCTCGGTTTAGTTTATGACGCACGCTATGAAGGTCATGCCGCAATGCGCTTGGAGGCGATTAGTCAGCCGGGTGCAAAGGCAATCGAGTTGCCTTTAGTGTCTAATGATGTTGATTGTTTGGTGATAGATTGGCAGCCTTTGCTCGCAATGTTAATGGATGCCGGATTGAGCAAAATGGATAGAGCCTCAATTTTTCATGCGAGTTTAGCCCTAGCATTAACGCAGCAAGCTCAGCTTATGCGCTCACGCTATGGAATAAACCAGATAGGACTTTCTGGCGGAGTATTCCATAACCGCATATTGACCGAGCGGATTTTATACGAACTGCATAACCTCGGCTTTGATGTCTTTATACCGGAAGTATTACCAACAGGGGATGGGGCAATCAGTTTTGGTCAATTGATAGACGCAGGATGGCGTTGTGCTGAATAGGCTATTTCCTTTTTTGATCCTTAGCTTTTCGATTTGAGAGAACCAGTGTGATACGTAAAAAAATATTAATTGTTGATGATCAGCCTGAAATGCGCCAATTGGTGTCATTTACCTTAGGCTATTCAAATTTTGAATTATCACAAGCCTCTACTGCGGAAAAAGCGCTAATTTATGTACGCGAAAATAAAATTGACTTGATAATATTGGACATCATGATGCCTGGGCCAATGAATGGCTTTCAATTGTGTAGATTATTAAAAGATGATCCACAATATGAAGCTATAAAAATCATTTTATTATCTGCGCGAGATCAGCCTGCGGATTTGGAAGAAGGTATTAAGGTAAAATCAGATGCGTATTTGGTAAAGCCCTTTAGTCCAGTAAGCCTACAAAAGAAAGTGATCGAATTATTACGCAAGGTGTAAGTATTTAACTCCCCCTTTTTCAAAAAAAAGGGGGGGCTGAATACTTACAAGCGATTAAACTCCAACAAAAGATTGCTGACGCCATCTGAAATCGCTCAACCGGTTTTGCATTCAATCTTCAATTCCCAATTCTTTGATTTTACGGGTTAAGGTGTTTCTACCATAGCCTAACAAAATAGCTGCCTCGTGGCGTTTGCCGTGGGTAAAATCTAACGCAGAGCGAATCAAAATGGCCTCTACATTAGGTATAGCTTGTTTAGCGACTTCGGCCTGTTTATTCGCTAATTGTTGATCGACCCACTGTCTAAATAAGGATTCCCAATCACTATTTTGCGGCTTCTTTTCAGCGGACGTGTTGAGCAACTCGGGAGGTAAATCATGCAGATGAATTTCTCTCCCCGATGCCATGACCGTCAGCCAGCGGCAGGTGTTTTCCAATTGCCGGACATTGCCGGGCCAATCTAAGCTACTTAAAAAGCTTTCTGCATCGGATTTTAAGATTTTAATTTCCGTATTCAGTTCTGTTGCCGCTTGGTTTAAAAAATGTCGAAGCAACAGTGGAATATCTTGTTTTCTATCTCTCAGTGGCGGGATGTGAATGCGGATGACATTTAAACGATGGAATAAATCTTCACGAAAACGCCCCTCGTTGACCAGCGTTTCTAGGTTTTGGTGGGTTGCGGCAATAATCCGCACATCCACTTTAATGGACGCATGACCGCCAACCGGATAAAACTCACCATCTGCTAGCACTCGTAATAAGCGAGTTTGTAATTCAGCCGGCATATCACCAATTTCGTCTAAAAAAAGTGTACCGCCATTAGCTTGTTCAAAACGTCCCGCACGTCGAGCTGCCGCGCCAGTAAATGCGCCTTTTTCATGACCAAATAACTCCGATTCCATTAAGTCTTTGGGAATGGCGGCCATATTAAGCGCAATAAAAGGATTTTTTGCCCGTGGACTGTGGCGATGCAAGGCTTTAGCCACCAACTCTTTACCGGTTCCCGATTCGCCGTTAATCAATACGGTAATATGCGATTTGGCTAAACGACCGATGGCGCGAAACGCTTCTTGCATTGCCGGAGCTGCACCGATAATTTCAGGCGTGGTCGGCAAAATAGCGAGGTCAGTTTGTTCAGTTGTATTAGCGAGCAGCCGTTCCTGTTGTTGTCGCCCATGAATACAGGCACGTCTAGCAAGATCAACGACTTCTTTGATATCAAAGGGCTTAGGTAGATATTCAAACGCGCCACCGTGAAAAGCCGAGACCGCACTTTCCAAATCAGAATGCGCGGTCATCACAATGACGGGCAAGTCGGGATGGCTTTGTTGCACTCTGTCTAAAAGCTCCAAGCCGTCAATGCCCGGCATACGAATATCGGTAATTAGGGCATCGGGTAAGTCATGTTGTAACGCGGATAATAATTCCGCCGCTCCGGCGAAGCTGCGCGTTTGGAGGGCCGCCTTTTGCAGGGCTTTTTCGACCACCCAGCGGATGGACTTATCGTCGTCGATGATCCAAACGGTTTCAGCCTTATTCATTACCTATCACCTAGGTTGTTGAGCGGTAAAGGCTCAATGGGTAAGAAAATAGAGAATACGGTGTTACCGGGTTCGCTATTACATTCAATCAGACCGTTATGTTGATTAATCAGAGATTGAGCAATGGATAAACCCAATCCCGTCCCTTCAGCGCGACCGGTTATCATGGGATAAAAAATTTGGTTAATCATATCGGTATCAATGCCAGGGCCATCGTCAATAATGTCAACTTTGGCGGCTAATTTATACAGCTTGCGACCGATGGTAATGTGTCGGTGAATGCGGGTTTTGAAAATAACTTTACCTTTACAATCGGTGGCTTGGGCAGCATTGCGGGCAATATTTAAAAGCGCTTGAATGAGTTGGTCTTTATCGCCCTGAATGAGTGGAATACTGGGATCATAATCATGTTTAATCGTCAAAGTACCGCTGGCTTCCGCTTGAACCAGTTGGCGGATACGCTCCAAAACCTCATGAATATTCATGGGTTTTTTATTAGGTAATTTATTCGGGCCGAGCATTTTATCCATTAGATTTTGCAAACGATCCGATTCAGCAATAATGATGCGCGTATATTCTCGCAGCTCAACATCTTCTAATTCCAAGTCCAGTAATTGAGCCGCGCCGCGCAAACCGCCCAAGGGATTTTTGATTTCATGCGCTAAGCCTCTGACCAATAATCGGGCGGTGTTTTGTTGAGTTAATAACCGCTCTTCTTTGGAAATGCGTAAATGGTTATCCACTTGTTGCAGTTCAAGCAAAACGTCACTCACTTGATGGCCTTGAAACATCGGAGTTACGCTGAGATTGATCATCAGACTTTGGGTGATGCGATTAAGAGACAGTGAACGTTCGACTAACGGTTCTTCCATGCTAAGACATTGTTTTAAATTAGTCAGTAGGGCAGGATCAGAAGATTTGAATAAATCATGTGCAGTTTGATCAATTAAATGATGAGCACTATCCGCAAGCAGAATTTCGCCAGCGGTATTGATATAAGTCAATACGAGGTCTCGGTTAAATAACAGAATGGCTGTATTAATGTGATCGAGTATGCGTTTATACATGGGTTATAGAAAGCGATCCGTTAGAGTGAAGTGATAAGGTCAATAATAGATAAGCAATAGTTAGACCAAATATGATAAGTCTAATAGCGTGGCTGAATCAGTGCGGTGTTTGGGTAATAGCACGTCTCAGTATAGCGGCGCAGTGTTCTATTGTGGTGCGTTTCGTTGGCGAGTGTAGGTAGGCAAGCGATTGATTTGAGATTAATGATGCTGAAGTATCGTGCTAATCAGGAAATATCTTAGGAATGAGCATGGAATAACTTAGGCAAGTTGCCAATAGTCGGAGTGCAAGCTTTGCCTGCTGTTTGGCAACCTAACTTAATAGATGCGATAAATATTGGGTTGCAAACAGCGCAACCCAACGATACGGAATAGTTGCGTTAACGAGAGCGCATTAGGTCAGCCATTCTGCCAGTGTTGCGAGTATTTCTTTGGGTTTAAAAGGCTTGCTGATAAACGCATTCATGCCCGCATTAAAACAATTTTCGCGTTCTTCATCGGTCACGCCGGCGGTTAAGGCAATAATGGGGAGATTGGCAAATTGTGCTTGAGAGCGGATTTTTTCGGTGGCTTCTATGCCGTTCATGACCGGCATATGGATATCCATTAAAACCACGTCGTAGTGATTTTTCGTCAACATATCTAGGGCTTCATTGCCGTTATTGGCGATGTCAACGGTTAATCCTGAAAGATTAAGAAATTTTGCAATAACAACTTGATTAAGATAAGTATCTTCCACAACTAAAATATGACCGCTAAGTGTTGCAGGAATAGTATCGGGTGATACCGCTGCTTGCACGGGTGGTTTTTTAGGCTGCGTTTTCGCAATGAGTAATAATTCAAAACTAAACTTTGAGCCAAGACCGACCGCGCTGGTTAACTCGAATTGACTGTGCATTAACTGTAGCAATCGCGTGCAAATAGCAAGTCCAAGACCCGTGCCACCATAGCGGCGCGTACTGGAATTATCGGCTTGGGTAAAGGAGTGAAATAATTTACTTTGCTGTTCTTTGGCTATGCCGATACCTGAGTCTTGTACTGAAAACAGTATGTTAGCTCCTTCATGTTCACTGCTGAGTAGATCAATGCTCAGGGTGACTTTGCCTTTTTCGGTAAATTTAATCGCATTACTGATTAAATGGGCTAGCACCTGCTGTATGTGGACACTATCGCCTTTAAGATTATTGGGGATTTGGCTATCTCTATAAACTTCAAAGACCAGTCCTTTTTGGATGGCTGCCTCTGCAAATAAGGTGTTAAGGTTTGAAATTAAGGTGTCGAGTTCAAACCAAATAACAGTAAGGGAAAGTCTACCGGTATCTAATTTTGAGAAATCGAGCACATCATTAACAATGCTCATTAAGCCATTGGAGGCCGTAGCGATTTTTTCCAAATAATCACGTACCTCAGGCGGATTGTCCTTGTATAACAGCAATTGACAAAAACCCATGATGGCATTCATAGGCGTGCGAATTTCGTGCGACATATTGGCGAGAAAATCTGATTTTGCTTGTGCCAACGCTTCAGCGGCTTCTTTGAGTTTGACTAATTGCTGTTCGTTTTTACGGCGCTCGGTAATTTCTTCAGCAATAGACCAGATGTATTCGTTACCTTCGTCATCCGTAATTTTTACACCATTGAGAACAACAGGTATTAACGCACCATCTTTTTGCCGGTATTCTTTTTCATAAGGCCCATATCTGCCGGTTGTTTGCAATAACACCAGTTGCTGTGCTTCTTGATCTTTATATTTTTCTGGCGTCAACTGCCGGTAATCTAAGTGGAACAGCTCGTCGCTAGGATAACCCGTTAATTCTTCAAATTGAGCATTGAATTCCAGAAATCGTCCTTGCATGTCAACCAAAGCAATGCCTAGTGGCGATAAGTCATACAGTTTTTGCAGCTTCTGTTTGCTGGCGTTGGCTGCTACCTGTGCTTCTTTTAAGTCTGTTACATCGAAGGCAATAGCGTAAAAGCCCATGACTTCCTTATCGTGAATATGAGGAATAAACTCGATGATGGCATCTCGGTAATGTCCATCGCGTGAGAAAAGTCGACGCTCAAAGCGTTGTTTTTCACCGCGTAATACGCCTTCGTGGTAACAATGATCAAGTTGATAAATGGTCTCGCCCAGCATGTCTTTTGCGTGCATGCCGTGTAAATCCTTTGGATCTACACCAAACCAATCCAAATGGGCTTGATTGGAGAAACAATTAAGCAGATGGGTATCCCAATAGCCGATTAATACGGGCATAGCATCAAAAATGACTTGATAGCGTTCGGTTAAGTTATCAAAACTCTGTTCTAAGGCTTTTTTAGCGGTGATATCACGTTGTACGCAGAGCCAATGGGTAAACCAACCGGATTCATCGGCTATCGGTGTAATATCCAGTTCGAGCCAAAACTCTTCGCCGCTTTTCGTGTAGTTGATGACTTCACAGCGTATGGGTTGCCATTTGCTTAATGCTTTGCGAATGGCATCCAATGTAGCACGATCAGTTTTTTCGCCTTGTAACATGCGTGGATTATTACCAATGGCTTCTTCACGGCTATAACCGGTGGTGCGTACAAAGGCTTCATTGACATAAACAATGCGAGGGCCGGGTAGGTCAATCGGACTAGCTTCAGTAATGATGACGATATCATTGGCTTTGGCTAGACAGCGTTCATAGAGATTGATAAGTTGTTGTTGTTGTTGTTGTTGTTGTTGTTGTTGTTGCGCCAGATGTCTCTTCCACAAAATTGGTGCGAAAATTAACAGGATGGCAAAGCTGCCATTTCGAATATGGCGGATGCCTTGAAGAGTCGTGGTAGTTGATATGTCTATTGTCGAGGTCAACTGCACCATCAGCTCGGCTTGTTGCACTTTTAAGCTTAACAAGGTTTGTAATTCGCGGTCATCGTTTTGGTGCGGGCTATTGAGTACGGCTTGGATTTGTGTGCGGTAAGCCGCCCAGGTTGTTTGTGCTTGCTTGAGCAGTTCTTGCACGTCTGGCGATTGTTGTATGGTTGAAAATTCGACGGAGTTGTCGAGGTTATCGCGTATTTCTGCACCATTTACAAATGCAAGTAAGCGATTGTCATACCGCGCTATACTTTGATCGAGTTCGCTTTGTAAGCGGCTTTTATTTTGCTCAAGCGGCGTAGGGCGGGTTGATTGCAGTGTTAGGGAAAATATTTGCTCGGTCAATAGCGATTGCTGTTCTACCAGATTAAGCAGTACTGCATAGTTCGATTCAGCAATCGGAATGTAGGCACTCAGAAAAACACCAGCGATGAGGCTTGAGGTAATGAGTAACACGCTGAATTTAGAATAAAAAGGCTTTAAAAAATGGGGCATACCCACCCTCATTGTTGATAATTAATAATTTTTTACAGCGATTTTAATCTGTATCATGGCGGCTTCGCTGGAGTAAAACAGCTTTAAATAGCTAAGTCGTTGAACTCTAAAAAATGCAATGGATGCAATCTGAAAAATGCTGTAAGTCAATACTATGAGTAACGATGCGGGGGCGGGGCATTGAAACTGTGGTTGTAAGTTAGTAAAACGTACCGGAATTGTATGGATTTTGGTATCGATGTCAATATTTCTGGATGTTTTTTTCAAAGTGGCTAACGAGCTCGGCTGCGAATTCTGATAACTTACGGCGCTGACGGCGTACGGTGTTACGGATTACCTCAAAAGCAGATTTTTGATCTATATTCATTTGCACCATTAGGATACCGATAGCAACACTAATCTGGCGGTTTGTATCTAAGGCTTCTTGTAACTCGACCGCTTTTTTAATGGCTTTTAACTGGTTCGCTTTGTCGGCTAGTGCCAGCTCAAGGGCTAGTTGAGTCACGCGTAATTGTTCGTTCTGCGCTTCAATTTCTAATTGATGTATTTGTAATTCATGAATAATACGCTGCCTATCGGAATCTATTTCGGCAAACGTTAATTCTGTTGAGGCTGGGGGAGTGGTGTTGAGCATGTAGCGAAATAGTTCTGTTTACGCCTAAAAAACCCCGCAAAGCTAGCGCCTTGCGGGGTTTTATTTTAAGCAGCTGTCTGCTTATTACAAAGAATAGTACATATCATATTCAACAGGATGTGTACTCATACGCAGACGAGTCACTTCTTGCATTTTTAGCTCGATATAGCCATCAATCACGTCATCAGTGAAAACACCGCCGCGTGTTAAGAAGTCACGGTCTTTGTCCAATGCGTCTAAGGCTTGGTCAAAGGCGTGACAAACTTGTGGAATCGCTTTTTCTTCTTCAGGTGGCAGATCATATAAATCTTTATCCATTGCTTCACCGGGGTGAATTTTGTTTTGGATGCCATCTAAGCCGGCCATCAACATGGCAGCGAATGCCAAGTAAGGGTTGGCGGTTGAATCAGGGAAGCGAACTTCGATACGACGACCTTTTGGATTGTTGACAAAAGGGATACGGATTGATGCTGAACGGTTGCGTGCGGAATAAGCCAGCATAACCGGTGCTTCAAAACCTGGGACGAGGCGTTTGTAGCTGTTGGTTGATGCGTTAGTGAACGCGTTTAAGGCTTTGGCGTGTTTGATGATGCCGCCGATGTAGTAAAGCGCGGTTTCCGACAAGCCACCGTATAAATCACCTGAGAATAAGTTTACGCCGTCTTTTGATAAGGATTGGTGAACGTGCATACCGCTACCGTTGTCGCCAACCATTGGTTTGGGCATGAAAGTCGCTGTTTTGCCATAAGCATGTGCGATGTTTGCCACAACGTATTTTAAGCCTAAGACTTCATCGGCTTTTTTAACCAGTGTGTTGAATTTTACGCCGATTTCGCATTGTCCTGCGGTGGCGACTTCATGATGATGCACTTCGGTGATCATGCCAAATTCTTCTAAGGTCAAGCACATAGCAGAACGCATATCTTGGAATGAGTCAACCGGTGGGACGGGGAAATAACCGCCTTTTATGCCGGGGCGGTGACCGATATTGCCGTCTTCATAGACTTTTTCTGAGTTCCAGCCGGCTTCTTGTGAATCAATTTTGAAGAATGAGCCACTCATGTCTGAGCCCCAACGAATGTCATCAAAAATGAAAAATTCGTTTTCAGGGCCAAAAAATGCGGTGTCCGCAATGCCAGTTGATTTTAAATAGGCTTCTGCGCGTTTTGCTAATGAACGTGGATCACGCTCATAGCCTTGCATGTTTTTAGGCTCAATGATGTCGCAACGCAAAATTAAGGTGTTGTCATCAAAGAATGGATCCATCATCGCGGTGTCTGGATCAGGCATTAAAATCATGTCTGATTCATTGATGTGTTTCCAGCCGGCAATAGACGAACCGTCAAACATGTTGCCATCTTCAAAGGTGTCTTCGTCAATCGAGTGAGCGGGGAATGTGACGTGTTGTTCTTTACCACGGGTATCACAAAAACGAAAATCAACGAATTTTACGTCGTTTTCTTCAATCATTTTAAGTACTTTTTCTACGGACATTATGTTGTCTCCTTATGGTTATTATTGATCTGTGCTTTATGCCGTAGTTACGATAACATTTTTTTTGCCGATTTAGCCAATAAAAAAATAGCTTGACGGATTAGTGCAAGCGATAAATATAGTTAATGGCTTTTTTTGGTTTAATTTGGTGCAAAATGATTATTTAGCGCATGTTTATGGTGCGTTTGCGCTGCATTCGTTGTGCTTTGCGTTATCTCTGTTCTGCAATTGCTTGATTTTTAAGATTGGCATGATGCCTGCTTATTAGCTTTTAGTGTTTTATGCCAAAATGCTAATTCGTTGTTATGCTGAAATCATCGGTTGATGTTCCGACTCTGAACTTTAAGGAAGTAAAAAAATGAAAACTTTATCAAAACATAAATGCCGAGCAACCGTTGTTGCTGCGGGTAGTCTGTTAGCAATGGGGTTGGTGGCAAATGATGTTGCCGCTGAAGGTTTATTTAAAGAGCTTGAAGGAACGATTGACCATTATGGTTTTAAAGTTGGTGCTTGGGCGAATGCTGGTATTACTTATAACGGCAATGAACCAGACAATAACTTTAATGGCCCGGTGACCTTTGGTGATCGAGCCAGTGAGTTCCAGCTCAATCAATTGAATTTGTTTGTGCAACGTGCTGTGGCGACAGAAGGGAGTGCTTGGGATTTTGGTGGTCGATTCGATATTATGTTTGGGACGGATTCTGTTTTTACCCAAGCTTATGGTGTGCCAGCCTTTGATGTGAATACTTTAGCGCCTATGCAAAGAAGCACTTGGGATTTGGATTTCTTAGGCAGTAATAGCAATCGATTTTACGATTTTGCGTTACCTCAAGCGTATTTAGAAACCTATGTGCCAGTGGGTAATGGGTTAAATCTTAAAATCGGTCATTTTTATACGCCGATTGGCTTTGAAACCGTACCTGCACCGGATAATTTTTTCTATACCCATGCGTATACCATGCAATATGGCGAACCGTTTACCCATACCGGTATTATGGGTAACTATACGATCGATGAGCATTGGGCGGTAATGGGCGGTATCGTAACCGGCAGCTCGACTGGCGGTTGGGATGGTGGCTGGGATCAGCAGTTGGGTAATTGGGATGGTTTGGCTGGGGTGACGTGGACGAGTACGGATAAAGCCACTTCGTTGAATGTCGCCGGTACTTACGGCGGTACGTCTGAGCAGAGCAGTCAATCTTGGGGCATGTACAGTATTGTTTTAAAGCATAATATTAATGAAAAAACCCATTTGATGCTGCAACATGATCATGGCTATGCTAATCAATCATTTGGCTTTAGCGGAATTGCCGATAACGAATGGTACGGCATTAATTCGCACCTGTATTACGACGTGAGTGATAAGGTTGTGGCGGGTATTCGTGCGGAATGGTTCCGTGATCAAAATGGTTTCAGGGTTTGTTCGCCAGGGCGTGTGGCAGCGGCGACGGATAATAAAGGCGTGAGTTATGCGACTGGGGGAAATTTTTTATTTTTATCAACGTGTACACCGGCTAGTTATTATGAGTTTACAGCGGGTGTCACTTGGAAGCCTAAGCCTTGGTTAAGTTTGCGTCCTAACGTGCGTTATGATTTTGTTGAGGATGTGGCGACCGGCGCGGCTTTACCATTTAGTAATGGCAGCAAGGCTGTGACTGATCAAGTGTTATTCTCAACTGATTTTACGGTAACGTTCTAAGCTTGATTAAGTTGTTTGTGTGGAGTGGGAAGAGGGAAGGGTAGGTGTAGGTGTGAGTTAACGCTCACGCCTACACTATTTTGCTCAGTTTTTAAATTTTAGTCAGTCCATTTAGCGCCCAGCGCGGGTGGGCTGAAAATTCAAGTCCCTGTTGTTGTCCTGCCATTAATCGTTGGCAGCCGGCATAGGCGATCATCGCGCCATTATCGGTGCAAAATTCTAAGCGTGGAAAATAAATAGTGGCATTCAGTTGCTGAGTCATCTTTGATAGCTCGGTGCGAATGTGCTGATTGGCGCTGACACCGCCTGCGACCACCAGTTTGTCTAAGCCAGTTTGTAATAAAGCCCGTTTACATTTAATGGTCAGTGTGTCTGCAACCGCTTCTTGAAATGCCGCTGCAATATCCGCTCGGTCTTGTTCGCTTTGTGTTGAGGCGTTGATGGTGTTCAGTGCAAAAGTTTTTAAGCCGCTAAAACTAAAGTCTAGCCCGGGTCGGTCAGTCATGGGGCGCGGAAATTTAAGCCTGGCTGTGCCAGACTCGGCGAGTTTTGCGAGTTTTGCGCCGCCCGGATAGCTCAGTCCCAGTAATTTACCCGTTTTGTCAAAAGCTTCGCCCGCTGCATCATCGAGGGATTCCCCTAAAAGACAATAGTTGCCGATATTTTCTACCTGTATTAATAAGGTGTGCCCCCCTGAAATTAATAGGGCGACAAACGGCATTTGTGGCGGATTTTTTTCTAGCATGGGGGCGAGTAGATGACCTTCCATGTGATGAACGGCAATGGCGGGGATTTGCCATGCCCAAGCTAAGCTTCTAGCGGTTGCTGCACCGACCAATAATGCGCCCATTAATCCAGGGCCTGCGGTGTAGGCGATGCCATTTATGTCCTTGTTATTTAATCTAGTTTCGCTGATCGACTGCTTGATTAATGGGACTATTTTGCGAATATGATCGCGTGATGCCAGCTCAGGAACAACGCCGCCGTATTGGCTGTGCATGTCAATCTGACTATGCAGTTTATGATTAATTAAGCCTTGTTTTGAATGGTAAATGGCGATGCCAGTTTCGTCACAAGAGGTTTCTATGCCTAAAACATACATTGAGTTTTTGATAAATGGAAAAGTTAAAGGTATAATCGCTGGCTTTTTAAGCCAAATGAATCATTTGATTGATTTAAATATTAACATAGTTGGAACATTAAATAATGCCGTCAGTAAAAATTAAAGAGAACGAACCTTTTGATATCGCTATTCGCCGCTTTAAACGTGCTTGTGAAAAAGCAGGTGTGTTGGCAGAAGTCCGCCGCCGCGAGTTTTATGAAAAACCAACGGCTGAGCGTAAGCGTAAAGGTGCGGCAGCGGTTAAACGTCATTTGAAAAAACTGGCGAGAGAGCGGTATGCGTTGAAGAACTTACGTCGTGGTCGTCCAACCATCTAAAATTTAATCAGGTTTGATATGGCAGATTTACTAACCGATCGTATCAAGGATGAGATGAAGTCCGCGATGAAAAGCGGCGATAAAGCAAGGCTGGGTGTCATTCGCTTAATCTTGTCAGCTGTCAAGCAAGTGGAAGTTGATGAGCGCATTGTTTTAGATGATGAGCGAACCATTCAAGTGCTGGATAAAATGCTCAAGCAGCGACGCGAGTCCATTCGTCAGTTTGCTGATGCAGGTAGGGATGATCTGGTGGTCATTGAGGAAGCTGAAGTTCTGGTAATTCAGGATTTTCTGCCACAAGCACTAACGGATGCTGAGATTGAGGCAATGGTTAATACCGCCGTTGCAGAGTCTGGTGCGACATCGGTAAAGGAAATGGGTAAAGTTATGGCACTGCTCAAGTCAAAAATGCAGGGCAGGGCAGATATGTCGGTTGTGAGTGAAAAAATTAAGGCAGCTCTTGCTTGAGCAACTGAGTTGAGCCTGGATTGATTGATGGTCGCTGGTAGGATTCCTCAGGGCTTTATCCAAGAGCTTCTCGTGCGTGTTGATATTGTCAGTCTAATTGATTCTCTCGTTCCTTTAAAAAAGGCAGGGTCTAATTTCGTCGCCCGATGTCCTTTTCACGCTGAAAAAACGCCCAGTTTTTCTGTCAATCAAAAAAAACAGTTTTATCATTGCTTTGGCTGCAGCGTGTCTGGGAATGCGATTGGTTTTTTAATTGCCTTTAAGCATCTCGGTTTTGTCGAGGCTATTGAAGAGTTGGCCGATTTTGCTGGCATGGATATTCCTAGGGAAGCGTCAGCCGATAACACCGGGCTGAGTAAGTCAGAGCTCAGTCGGCTATTTCAGGTCATGGAGCAAGTCGCTAATTTCTATGTAAAACAGTTGCGTTCTAGCGATCATGGTAAAAAAGGCGTTGCTTATTTAAAGCAGCGTGGCATTGAAGGTGTCATTGCTCAAGATTTTTTATTGGGCTATGCACCCGAAAATTGGCGGATTTTATTGGATCAATTTGAGCAACACGAGTTGGTGCAGGTAGGTCTGTTAGGTATTAACGATAAGGGCGACTACTATGCTCGGTTTCGTAACCGAGTGATGTTTCCTATCAGAGATAAACGATCTAGGATTGTTGGATTTGGTGGCAGGGTATTAGATGATGCTTTGCCCAAGTACCTTAACTCGCCCGATACGGTCTTATTTCATAAAAGCCGTGAAATCTATGGATTACATGAGGTTATTAAGGCTAACGCTCGCCCTTTAAGAATTTTGGTCGTCGAGGGCTACATGGATGTGTTGGCTTTACATCAATTGGGCTTGACGTATTCAGTGGCTACGTTAGGGACGGCCATTTCACAGTCTCATGTCGAGTTGTTATTTCGATTTAGTCCGGAATTAGTATTTTGTTTTGATGGTGATAATGCCGGTAGAGCGGCGGCATGGAAAGCGCTGAGCGTGGTTATTCCTCTACTAAAGGATGGTCGAGTTGTACGATTTATGACGCTGCCACAACAGCATGACCCTGACTCTCTGGTGAGGGATGAGGGGGCGGAGCGATTTGTGGATAGAATGGTTTATGCGCCAATTTTCTCAGACTATTTCTTTGCTCACTATGAAAATGATTTAAAAGCGACCGAGATAGAGATTCGTTCACGAGCTATCAAAGAAGTGAGGGCTTATCTTGCTCAGCTGCCATTAGGGGCTTTTAGAGATGAGATGTTTGAGCGACTTTCTGGCTTTATAAAGCGGCAAGTGGTTGATAGTGATTCGGATTTGGCTTATCAGAGTCAGCAAAAAACGTATCGGCGTAAAAGTCCAAGACCATCGCTACCAAGTTTGGTGATGGCGATGCTGTTACAAAACCCTTGGCTAATTGATATTGTTGAGCAAAAAGAACTAGACTTGGAGCAGCTAGAGTTTGAGGGTGTTGATAAATTTATCAGCATATTACAAGTCATTACTGAGTATAAGCCGGCAAACTGCGGGCTCTTAACAGAAATTTTCCGAGGTCATGCGGATCAGGCGATTATTGACAAGTTGGTTTCATTGGATTTATTGATTCCGGAAGACGGTGTAGAAGTTGAGTTTGGTGATGCTCTGGACAAGTTGTTAGTCATGGCAAGAGCAGTCAGTACAGACAGACTATTAGTGCGGGCGAGGGAGAAGGAGTTAACGCCAGAAGAGAAAAAAAGATTGCTTCAAATGCTTGCCGATAAATAGGTCGGTGCAACTAATTGAAAATTAAAGTTAATAATCTGTTCAGTAATTTCACGCTGAAAAAGGTGTACGGTGAGAAAATGATGAATCAAGAACATCAGCAGTCCCAACTTAAGCAGTTGATTGCCAAAGGTAAAATACAAGGTTATTTAACCTATGCTGAGGTCAACGATCATCTGCCTAGTGATATTGTCGATCCTGAACAAATTGAAGACATCATTAGCATGATTAATGACATGGGGATTCAAGTCTACGAGGTTGCGCCAGACGAAGATTCCCTGATAACCGATTCAGCGACGGTGACTACGGACGATGAGGACGCAGAAGAGGTTGCCGCTTTAGCGTCAGTCGACAGTGAATTTGGGAGAACGACAGACCCTGTGCGTATGTACATGCGTGAAATGGGTTCTGTTGAGTTGCTGACTCGTGCAGACGAGTTAAAAATCGCTAAGCGTATCGAAGAAGGTCAGCAACAATTGGTTAAGGCGATTTCGCGGTCTTGTGTTGTTGTTGAGGATTTTTTGCAATCGTTTGATTCAATCTCAGGTGAGGAAGGCGGAATTCGATTAACCGACTTAATCTCTGGTTTTGTCGATTTAACAGAGCCTGAAGATTTGATTACAGCTCAACCGATTGGCGATGTGGTTGTGGATGCAGCTCCAGAAGATGAATTAAAAGGACTAAATTATGAAGAAGTACAAGAAAAAGTACACGCTTTAAGGTGTCAATTGGACGCTGCCTCTGCGGCAATTAAAGCACATGGCTACACTAGCGAAGCCACTGATAATGAGTTTGAGATATTGGCCGATTTGTTCATGGAGTTTAAATGGGCACCGCAATATCTTAAGAAATTAACGGCTATTATTCCTAATGGTATTGCCATTGTCAGAGAGCAAGAGCGATTTATTCTGGAGGCGTTTGTTAAATACGCCAAAATGCCGCGTAAAGACTTTATTGTGTCTTTTACCGATCATGAGTCAGATGCTATCTGGCTAGATGGCTATTTGGATGAAAAACATGAGTATGCACAATATCTTAAGCCCTATGAAAAAGAGCTAAGAAAAGCACAGCGGATCTTGTCGGATATCGAAGCTGAATACGGTTTAACTATCAATGGCTTGAAAGATATCAATCGGCGTATGTCCATTGGCGAGGCAAAAGCGCGTCGTGCCAAAAAAGAAATGATTGAGGCTAATTTAAGGCTGGTTATTTCTATTGCAAAAAAATATACCAATCGTGGTTTGCAATTTTTGGACTTGATTCAAGAAGGCAATATTGGTTTAATGAAAGCAGTTGATAAGTTTGAATACCGGCGCGGTTATAAATTTTCAACCTATGCAACGTGGTGGATTAGGCAAGCCATTACGCGGTCTATTGCAGATCAAGCAAGAACGATCCGTATTCCTGTACACATGATTGAAACTATCAATAAGTTGAACAGGATATCAAGGCAAATCCTTCAAGAAATGGGACGTGAAGCGACCCCTGAAGAGTTGGCGGAGCGCATGGAAATGCCAGAAGACAAAGTGCGTAAGGTCTTGAAAATTGCCAAAGAGCCCATTTCAATGGAGACACCAATTGGCGATGATGAAGATTCCCATTTGGGAGATTTCATAGAGGATGGTAAAGTATTGTCGCCTGTTGAAGCAGCGACCATAGCGGGTTTGCGAGAATCGACTCAAAACGTGTTGGCTGGATTAACCGCTAGGGAAGCAAAAGTTCTGCGTATGCGGTTTGGTATCAACATGAATACCGATCACACCTTGGAAGAAGTCGGTAAACAGTTTGATGTCACACGTGAGAGGATTCGGCAAATTGAAGCCAAAGCACTCAGAAAGCTAAGACATCCATCGAGATCAGAGCAATTACGCTGCTTTTTGGATGGTGAGTAACACAAATAGGGCCATTAGCTCAGTTGGTTAGAGCGTCCGACTCATAATCGGCAGGTCGTAGGTTCAAGTCCTACATGGCCCACCACAACATATTAAGGCTGCTTGTGCAGCCTTTTGTC
This sequence comes from uncultured Methylococcaceae bacterium, assembly GCA_903945375.1. Taxonomy (GTDB): domain Bacteria; phylum Pseudomonadota; class Gammaproteobacteria; order Methylococcales; family Methylomonadaceae; genus Methylovulum. The sequence continues at coordinate 26,018 of CAJAVP010000039.1, forward strand.
TATCTGGATTTTTATATTTTTAGGGGTTAAGCATGAGCAGTAATTTCATTTTTACATCAGAATCCGTTTCAGAAGGGCATCCAGATAAAGTTGCCGATCAGATATCCGATGCGGTATTAGATGCGTTATTGGCGCAAGATCCAAAATCTCGCGTGGCTTGTGAAACCTTAGTTAAAACCGGCATGGTGGTTCTGGCGGGTGAAATCACTACCAATGCTTGGGTTGATACCGAAGCCTTAGTCAGAAAAGTGGTTTGTGATATCGGTTATGATCATGGTGATATTGGCTTTGATGGACAAAGCTGCGCTGTGTTAAATGCCATCGGTAAACAGTCAGCTGATATCGCTATGGGTGTTGATGAAGGCGATGATCACGAACAAGGTGCCGGTGACCAAGGTTTAATGTTTGGTTATGCGAGCAATGAAACTGATGTGTTTATGCCCGCGCCTATCACCTATTCACACTTATTGGTTAAACGCCAGGCTGAAGTTCGTAAAAATAAAACTTTGCCTTGGTTAAGACCTGATGCTAAAAGTCAAATTACCTTCCGTTATGAAAATAACAAACCGGTAGCCATTGATGCTGTGGTTTTATCCACCCAGCATTCACCTGAAATTGGCACAAAAGCTCTGCATGAAGCAGTGATGGATGAAATCATTCTGCATGTATTGCCAAAAGAATGGCTACATAAAGAGACTAAATATTTCATTAACCCAACCGGACAATTTATTATCGGCGGCCCTGTTGGCGATTGCGGCTTAACCGGTCGTAAAATCATTGTTGATACTTACGGCGGTATGGCAAGACATGGTGGCGGGGCTTTCTCTGGTAAAGATCCTTCAAAAGTTGACCGTTCTGCTGCGTATATGGCGCGTTATGTCGCTAAAAACATCGTTGCAGCGGGGTTAGCTGAGCGTTGTGAAATACAAGTTTCTTATGCAATTGGTGTTGCTGAACCGACATCAATCACGGTAGAAACATTCGGTACAAGCAAATTAAGCGAAGATCGTTTAGTACAAATCGTTCGTGAACATTTTGACTTGCGACCTAAAGGTTTGATTGCACAATTAGACTTATTAAAGCCTATTTATCAAGCCACTGCCTCGTATGGTCATTTTGGTCGTACTGAAGAGAGCTTTAGCTGGGAAAAAACCGATAAAGTCGATGCTTTAAAAGATGCTGCTGGCATTTAATATTAATAATAGGATAACAAATGAGCTTTCAAGACTATAAAATTGCCGATATCGCTTTAGCCGATTGGGGTCGTAAAGAAATTAATATCGCTGAAACTGAAATGCCCGGTTTAATGGCGCTGCGTGAAGAATTCGGCGCACAGCAACCGTTAAAAGATGCGCGTATTGCAGGTTGTTTACATATGACCATTCAAACCGCAGTATTAATCGAAACCTTGACCGCTTTAGGTGCGGAAGTGCGCTGGTCATCGTGCAATATTTTTTCAACGCAAGACCATGCGGCGGCGGCTATTGCAGCGGCAAATATTCCTGTTTTTGCTTGGAAAGGCGAAACAGAAGCGGAAGCAGATTGGTGTATTGAGCAAACAATTGAAGGCCCAGATGGCTGGCGTCCCAATATGATTTTGGATGACGGCGGTGATTTAACCAACATGATGCACGACAAATACCCTGAGTTGATGGCGGGTGTTAAAGGGCTGTCTGAAGAAACAACGACGGGCGTATTGCGTTTGTACGAGCGCGTAGCCAAAGGCACGTTGAAAGTGCCTGCCTTTAACGTCAATGATTCAGTAACCAAATCAAAATTTGATAACTTATACGGTTGCCGTGAATCATTAGTGGACGGTATTAAACGCGCGACGGATGTCATGATTGCAGGAAAAATCGCGGTAGTTTGCGGTTATGGGGATGTGGGCAAAGGCTGTGCACAATCTCTACGTGGCTTAGGCGCAACGGTTTGGATTACTGAAATTGATCCAATTTGCGCTCTACAAGCGACAATGGAAGGTTATCGCGTGGTGACGATGGAAGAAGCAGCTCCGCTAGCTAATATTTTTGTATCGGCGACGGGTAATTTCCATATTATTACGCACGAACACATGACAGCCATGAGAAATCAGGCGATCGTTTGTAACATTGGTCATTTTGATTCTGAAATTGATATTGCATCGTTGCGTCAATACCCATGGGAAAACATTAAACCTCAAGTGGATCATGTTATTTTTCCTGATGGCAAACGTTTAATTATTTTGGCAGAAGGTCGTTTGGTGAATCTGGGTTGTGCGACAGGCCATCCAAGCTTTGTCATGTCTAACTCATTTTGTAATCAAGTATTAGCGCAAATGGAATTGTGGGCAAATGCGTCCAGCTACGAAAATAAAGTTTATATTTTGCCAAAAATCTTAGACGAAAAAGTAGCGCGTTCACATTTGAAACAATTAGGTGCAAATCTGACAGTTTTAAGTGATGTCCAAGCCAAGTACATTAATGTACCGGTTGATGGGCCTTATAAAGCGGATCATTACCGCTACTAAGTTACAAGAGCGTTAGTTAAATTACCGCCATTTCTTCACTGTATATTGTGTCGTAGCCGTGGCGGTAGTTTAATGGCTTATCAAAACGGCGGCACTTATACTCGTCTCGCTTTGTTTTTCCTTCCGCGTTTATGAAAGTCCTTAGCTAATCAGGCTTTACTTATGCAACAAAAAAAACATTCCCAATTATTCAGTTTTGAATTTTATCCCCCAAAAACAGAAGAGGGAGCAGCCAGTTTACAAGCGGTTTATGAAAAATTATCGGCAAGGAATCCCGACTTTTTTTCTGTGACGTTTGGTGCAGGCGGCTCAACCCGCGATAAAACCTTTGATACGGTTGTTGAGATTCAAAGCAAAGGTTTCTCAGCTGCTCCTCATTTATCTTGTGTGGCATCTACCAAAGCCAACATCCGTAACATTCTTAATAGCTATCGTGAAAATGGTATCAATAAAATTGTCGCCTTACGCGGTGATATGCCTTCTGGAATGATGTCGGCGGGTGAATTTCGTTTTGCGAATGAATTGGTCGAGTTTATCCGTGCTGAGACAGGGGATCATTTTCATATTAATGTGGCGGCTTACCCAGAAGTTCATCCACAAGCCGTAAACGCCAACGAAGATTTTAAAAATTTCAAACGCAAAGTAGATGCCGGTGCGAATGCGGCAATTACTCAGTATTTTTATAATGCGGAGGCGTATTTCTACTTTGTGGATAATTGTCAAAAACATGGTATTGATATTCCTATTTTCCCGGGGATTATGCCGATTATCCAATACACTCAATTGTTTCGTTTTTCAGAAATGTGTGGAGCGGATATTCCGCGCTGGATGCGTAAGCGGCTTGAATCTTATGGCGATGACCGGCAGGCTATTCAGGCATTTGGTTTAGAATTGGTCACTGATCTTTGCCAGCGTTTACTGGATTTTGGTGCCCCCGGCTTACATTTTTACACAATGAATCAATCTGCGCCGACTTTAGCCATTTTGGAAAATCTAAAATTGACGGATTAGACGAAACGCCCCGCAGCCATTGATGAATAATTTTGACCTAGCGCAACGTGATCTCGCTGTATTGTGGCATCCCTGCACACAAATGAAAGATCACGAGCAATACCCCGTCATCCCTATCAAAAAAGGGCAGGGGGTTTGGTTAGAAGATTATGATGGCAATCGCTATCTGGATGCGATTAGTTCTTGGTGGGTTAATTTATTCGGTCATGCAAACCCTATCATCAATGCCGCAATAAAAGATCAGCTGGATCATATTGAGCATCTTATCTTTGCCGGTTTTACTCATGAAGCCGGTATCAAACTTGCTGAGCAACTTGTTGCCATAACACCTTCTGGGCTTAATCGCTGTTTTTACGCAGATAATGGCTCATCCGCAGTGGAAGTTGCTCTAAAAATGAGCTTTCATTATTGGCGTAACATCGGTCAAATTCAAAAAACAAAATTTATTACCCTTGAAAATAGTTATCACGGCGAAACCTTAGGCGCGTTAGCGGTGGGCAATGTCGCATTGTATAAAGCGACTTATGCGCCGTTATTGATGGAGGTCATCACCGTCCCTGGGCCTGATTGTTATTATCGTGAGACAGGTGAAAGCTGGGCGACTTATTCGGAGCGCCGCTTTGAATTGATGGAGCAAGCTTTACAACGCCACGCGGGGAGCGTCTGCGCGGTGATTATCGAGCCCTTAGTGCAATGCGCGGGTAATATGCGCATGTACGATGCCGTGTATGTCAAGCGACTACGTGAGGCGTGTGACAAATACCACGTACATTTAATTGCCGATGAAATAGCCGTTGGTTTTGGGCGGACGGGCAGTTTGTTTGCTTGTGAACAAGCGGCAATTAGTCCTGATTTTATGTGTTTATCCAAAGGACTGACTGGCGGTTATCTACCCTTATCCGCAGTATTGACTACCGATGAAATTTATCAGGCTTTCTATCAAGATTACAGTACGCTTAACGCCTTTTTGCATTCGCACAGTTACACGGGTAATGCCTTAGCCTGTCGCGCCGCGTTGGCTACCATCGAAATTTTTCAACAAAACGATATTCTCGTTAAAAATCAGGTGTTAGCCAAAACAATGGCGGCGGTGGCAATGCGCTTTCATGAGCATCCGCAGGTTGCAGAAGTTCGGCAGACGGGGATGATTTTGGCGATAGAATTGGTTAAAAACAAACAGACTCGTGAGCCCTATCCTTGGCAACAGCGGCGCGGTCTTAAGGTGTATCAATATGCGCTGGCTAACGGCGTGTTATTACGTCCGCTGGGGAATGTCATTTATTTTATGCCCCCCTATGTCATCACAGAAACAGAGCTGGAATGGTTGGCAGAAGTGGCGTGGCAGGGCATTAAGCGAGCCGTGGAGGACTAATGCGCGTATCCCGATTATATATCCCTGTCGCGTTGGCGACCGGTCAACCATTAGAATTAGACGAGGAAAGCGGTCATTACCTCAGAACGGTGTTACGTCTAAAAAAAGACGATGCCATTATGCTGTTCAATGGCGAAGGAGTGGAATATCTCAGCCAAGTTGCAGAAATGACGCGCAAGTCGGTACTCATCACGGTTGGTGACGGTCAGTCGCGTGATGTTGAATCGCCTTTGCGAGTCAATTTGGGCTTGGGTATTGCCCGAGGTGATCGCATGGATTGGTCAGTACAAAAGGCCGTGGAATTAGGCGTGAACCACATTACCCCTCTATTAACCGAGCGGTGTGTGGTGCAATTTAAAGGCGATAAAAAGCCGCAGCGTTGGTTGCATTGGCAAAAAATCATCTATCATGCGGCTGAGCAAAGTGGTAGAACCTATATGCCTGAATTAGCTGAAGTACAATCTTTGTCAAATTGGTTGCTGATACCGCATGGTTTAAAGTTATTTCTTGATCCGCACGCGCAGTGCAGTCTTGCTGAGTTGCAGCCTGATAATAAGCAAGTGACCTTGCTAACAGGGCCGGAAGGTGGTTTTTCGGAACAGGAGCGCAGTCTAGCTAAAGCAGCTGGTTTTATTCCGGTGCGTATGGGTAAACGCATATTAAGAGCGGAAACTGCCGCTTTGACGGCATTAGCGGCGGTGCAAATGTTATGGGGGGATTTTGCTGTCTAAATGCGTAGCGACACGGCTCAATTCGCCTGAAAAATTACTGATACTCGATGCTCAAGTTTTTTAGCTTGACTGAGGCGAACCTAGATAAACTAAGGTGTTTTCGTCAATAGGTATAAGTGCCACATGAGGCTACCAATTAATACGGGACAGCGTGAATAGGCTATAAGGTGTGGAGTGCAAGCTCCGCCTAAAGCGTCTACTGTTGATGCTTGCCTGTTTTGACTTGTAGGCAGAGTCTGCACGCCTTAATTTACGTTGCATGTCATAATGATAATGGCTGGTTGAGAACCCGTAAGGTGGATTCGTCAGGGTAAACGCATTAAAATTCCAACCCAATATGACATTAGGGTGCTAATCATCATTTAAAGCGGCTTTCATCCATTTTCGCTTAAGGCTTAGTGTCGAAGGTCTGGATTGGAACAAGTTTAGACACCGATGTCTGAGTATAGCAGGTGCATTCTTCCATACGAATCTCACGCATCACGACATCAAGCCGCCAATGCAGGTATTCTCAATACCCCCAACGGAAGCTAGCATGAGCGAATGTCTGGCATTCACCTTAAAGGAATTGATAAAGAAGCGTTGTTCCAGCACTCAGATTTTGGCAACGTGCTTAAATCCTCACAAACCGAGTAACAGAGGGTTTACAAGCGACCATAGTCGTTGTCAATCTCGTCGATATAATCGTATTTAACCCTTTTAAAATCAGCCGCTTTTGCGGTGTCAAAATAATCCTTGCTACTTCATGTAAGCGCTCTTGATTAGCCTTGAGTCCGAGTGAATAATCACTGCTTTGATTGATCACTTGCGCGGTAATGGCATCTAAGGGGGGGATATAACCTTTGATGTCCAGTAACGCTAAAAGCTTGGGTGGTGATTCCGTACGACTTTTACACCTTAAGGTGCGGTGGCGGATGACTAGCTCGAATCCGCCTTACGAGTGGCCTAAAAAGCTTAATTTGATGAATAAGCTAGGGGGCTAAACGATTACAATGATTTACCCAACACGGGTCTCAATCCAGTTGAGTCAGTTTTAGGTATTTTTGATAAAGACTATCCTTGTCTTCGACATGCTGTGGATCTTTCTCTATGCAATCGACGGGACAAACTTCCATACACTGTGGAACACCATGATGACCTACACATTCGGTACAGAGGGCAGGATCGATGATATAGATGTCTTCCCCTTGATAAATTGCACCATTAGGGCATTCCGGTTCACAGACATCGCAATTAATACATTCATCATAAATAATTAAAGACATTTTTTCTCCTGTTTAAATTTGGTTATTAGGGCTAGACGGACTATCTCTGGCACAAAACTGGAAACATCACCATGAAGTTGGGCGATTTCTCTAATCATACTGGAGGAAATAAATTCATATTGTTCTGCCGGCGTTAGAAACATGGTCTCTAATTCAGGGGCGAGTCGTCTGTTCATGCCAGCTAGTTGAAATTCATATTCAAAATCGGATACTGCGCGAAGACCTCTCAAAATGACGTTAGCCCCTTGCTGTCTTGCACAATCAACTAGTAAGTTATCAAAGCCAATGACGCGTACATTGGCAAATTCTGGCATGACGGATTTTGCTAAAGCGACGCGCTCGGGTAATGAAAAAATCGGGGTTTTACTGTGATTTTCTGCTACTGCGACGATTATCTGGTGATAAAGTCTGGATGCCCGCGCTATTAAATCAAGGTGACCGTTCGTGATGGGATCGAATGTCCCAGGGTATATGGCTACAATTTTCATAGGGTTATGTAAATAAGTGCGAACAAGGAATGGCTTTATTATACGGCATTCAGGGCACTCAGTGTGGTACGGATACGGCTAATCAGTTTTCGTGATACACGAATATGATTTACTGTTTGGGGGCGGGTATATCTTCTCGGTGCGGGTTATATTGGTCGCGCGACCGTCTTGAACAAGAACAACGCCAAGCAGGCTGTCAGCTGAGCGACCATTAGGTAATCCGAGGACTTTTTTTACGGTAATCACGCCCTCGCACCCAATCAAATAGTTTAGGAAAATGAAGGGTTAGTAATCAAAAGACCCTGAAACCCATATAGAGCTAATAGTATTGACTATCAGACATCAATTCTAATGATGGGTTAATTGTTGGGGCATTCATTGCGAGTTATCTTAGCATCCAGGTTTTGTACAAAATATAAGTTACTATAGCTACGCGATAACTATCAGTTAATATAGCGCCTTCCAATCGCCAGAAACTAGAAACTACATTAAAGAGGCTTAAATGAAAAAAATAATTTCCTGTTGCTTATTGGGTGCGGGGCTTTTTGCCACTCAAACCTATGCCGAAGAAATTGGGTGTATTACCACTGCCTGGAAACTGATTGGCGCAAACCATAAAGTTTGCGTACAAGTTTTTGATGATCCTAAGGTCGAGGGTGTTGCTTGTCATATCAGTCAAGCTCGCACTGGCGGACTTGCTGGAACCTTTGGTGTTGCCGAAGATCCGTCGCAATTTTCCATCGCTTGCCGCCAAGTGGGACCCATTAAAATAAAAAATAAATTGCCGGATGAAGAAACCGCATTCACGGAAGATACCTCGCTGTTTTTTAAAGAGACCCGCGTCACTCGCTTATTTGATAGCAAACGCAACACTTTGGTTTATGTGGCGGTCAGTCGTAAGTTAATTGATGGCGCACCGGCAAACAGTATTTCGTCTGTACCGATTATGCCGTGGTCTAGCCAATAAGACGCACATTAATACGACGGCGAAAGACGTGCAGCAATTCTCATTATGACATTCAACGTAAATAAGGCGTGCAGGCTCTGCCTGCAAGTCAATACGTGCAAGCAACAACAGTAGACGCTTTAGGCTGAGCTTGCACTCCACTCGTTAACCGTCATGCTCATTATGACTGGAA